>CAYLOA010000001.1:0-113140 GCA_964385185.1 uncultured Methanosarcinales archaeon
GTGAAAAAAATGAACCAGCCTGAATAGTATCCCATAAGAAAACCACTTGTTTTCCAAACAGCTTAACATTCGCAATAATACTAACTAACTTACAAATCTTACCTGCATAATCAAACACTTTCTGTAACATTCCAATGGTATCAAGAAGTGGACCACTTGCATCATCAATTGCTTCCTTAATCTCTTCTTTAAGCTTTACACTTACCTCACCTTGAGGAAAGTTACTAAATGGAATATCAACTTCAAATGTCTCCCGTTCAGGGAAAGCATTAACTGATGTTGAATCAATAGAAGCAATGATATCATATGAACAATTAACATTAAAAGATAAATCATCAGCAAAATCACTCTCAAATAAGTTAAAAGCTAACATAGTATCAAGAGAGGGAATAACTCCAGATTCATCTATATCCTCAATAAAAGGCAATCCTTCCCCTTCACAGCCCACAAAAGTAACATCTAAAGGAACAGCATCCACACCAACAGATTGCAGCTGCACTGCACAAAACTCACGTTGACTAATAACTTCTGCAAACTGTCGATCAATAAAAGAAGGACTACAAGATACACGAGATTGAAAGAAATTAGGGTCAGGATCATCATTAATCTGAGATAAAAATATAGTTGCAGTCTCAGATACTGAATTTCCTGCAAAATCTTCAAATCGAACAACCAGCCTTCCATCTCTTGGACCACTGACCTCAATAGCAGGTGTCTCCCAACTACAAAAGAACTTATTTACAGTCCCATTAGCAACAGCCCTGCAATTTGCAATAGGTTCACTAACATCCCCAAAGATATCGGTAAACAACAAACCAGAAACAATGGTATCATCAGTAACATTTCCAAAGACAAACAATCTTTCCCCTTTAACAATCAATCCTTGAGGGATATCCAATTGCGAAGGAATTTTCTTAACAAATAAATTCTCAATAATAGGGGGTTGTGTATCAGCAACGATATCAATACTTTTAACAGCTACAGCTGTATTCCCTAAATCATCTTCAGTAGTCAAAGTAGTCCCAATAGTAACTCGTTGATTATGGGTCATAAACAAAGTTCGATTTGCCCACACACACCTTCCATCAACACAACTATCAGCTTTATCCGTAGCACTCAGCCCAACAGGACTTAAATCCAAAAACACATTGCCCTTATCAACACCAATAACATCATCAACTTGAGCAATAAAGCTCACCTTATTATCAACAATAAAAACTCCTCTAAACTCCCCTGTATCAGTAACCAATGAAGTAACAACAGGACCTACCCCATCTTTAGTAATAACACCTAAACTAACATCTTCAGAAAATAGATTTCCAGCTACATCTTCTCCTTTAACAGTAATAGTAGGAGATACTGTATCTTGAATAAGTGTAGTAAATTGCCAACGACAAGTACTCAAATTACCTCCACGATCAACACACGAAGTAGCAGATATATCCCCTGGCTTACCAAGAGCACTTAATTCTGCTTTAACACTACTAAACACTAAATTATTATCAGAAATATTCACTTCAAGCTCAACAGGAATAAAATTAGGACCTACAAACAACAACTTCTGACCAAGTGAATCCTTAAGCACACTTCCTTCAACATCAGGTATGGTTTGGTCTACAGAGAACGTTGCACAAGTAAGACTAGTACTTTCCAACCCTAATCGATCTCGAACTTTACCACAAACGGTAAACGTTCCATCACCAGAAGGACTGCTAAAATCTTGAGTAATAGTTTGCACACATAGTGTCTCATCTAAATCAATCACCCCTAAACTCTCCCCTCCAAAATCGTTGTTAAACAACTCAACTTCTCCCAACCCTACACAATTAGAGGGATTATCTTGAACCGTAAAAGAGAGTTCCACAATTGTTGAAGAAGTAAGCGAAGCATCAACACCAAAAGCTGTAAATTGTGGAGCTTGATCATCAACTTGGATTTGAGCAGAAGCTTTCTCTCCCGTAAATTGCCCATTATCATCAAACAATTGCACTTCATAGGTAAACACACCACTCGGAAGAACTGTCTGTTGACTACTGGTACACCGACTAGGATCTCCTGTATCTGCACAGGTGTCAAAGACTAAGAACGGTCCAGCACCGTTAACAAACGTCCTAATTTGATTCGGTGAAATCTGAGTATCTCCATCAACAGAAGCATCTACATCTAATTGTGTAACATCCACCCGTCCTCTAAATCCAGAAATATCATCTCCTCCTCGAATATTATCTAACGTGATTGAACTTGCAAATACGGAAGCCGAATACATAGGAAGAGTTATGACTAGCATAATCATCCATATTGCAACAAATTTCGTCTGCCTCATGTAATCCTCGGGAATACTAATGTTCTATAAATAAACGAATACGTATCCATTTCAGCAAAAATACTAATATCACTCAGTTCCAACTCTTCAGGGTCTGATCCTGCTAAATCTGCATATAACACAACAAAAGTAATTTTATTCTTTTGTAAATCGCTTTGAGTAACACCAAAAGGAATATCTACCCCTCCAACTGGCCTAGTCTTATTGAGAGGAACCTCAATTAATTGTGTTCCTGTACAAGTTCCAAACAAATTCCTATCCACACATATTTGTTTCCTGAATACATAAGGTGCATCCGTTGTCAACGTCCCTTCAACCTTATACATTCCAGGATGTAATCTAATTGTATTATCTTCACTAGGGAAATCTGCTATAGTAGTAAACTCACCCTCCCCTTCACTTGCTGTCCTTTCCAATATCAACAGAACAGAATCATTCTTTAACAAAGGCAGAGGTCTTGGATCAATAACCCAACTTCCTGCTTGCTTCACCAATCGATATTTAATAACATCATATTCGATATCATAGAATCCATTTAATTCAACATTAACACTATCCTCTTTATCAAGCTCAGTTGAAAACAACACTTCATTTCGAAGATAGTCAGGATGTGTAAACACAACAGATCCTCCTAAACAGACAGGAAACTGTCCATGGACTCCACCATTTTCATCAGTATTTTCAATAAAACAACCTTCGCCTGCACAATTATAGGTAACAGCTACATCTTCAATCCCTTCGCCAAGAGCGTCCTTAACAGTCACACTAATATTACCTGAATTTCTTTTGTTAAAATCACACACCTGAGTACCACCTGTGGCAGTAGCAGCTTCTAAATGTAAAAATTCTGAGGTCATAGGTTCATTATTTCTAATATTACTCTCCAACATATACTGGAACTTGTATCCTTGACCATTAAACGCCTCAGGATCCTCTATTTCAACAAGAGTCGGCCAACTAATGTCATAAAAGAAATTATATCTCTGTATCCCAATATAAGGAAAGAAATCTACTCCTAATGATTCTGGTTCACACAATTCACCATTACAATTAAGGTGAAAATACATATCCCACCAATCTAAGTAAGAAAAGTGAATATTATACAAAGGACTAAATTCTGAACCAGGTACCCTATATCCTTGATTGTAAATAGTCTCTTGAATTCTATCTCCCACAACACTTACTTCTTCATAATTTCGAGCATCAAATACCTGCAAAGCTTGAATATATATACTAATAATAGTTTGTACCTTCTGAGCTACCTCTGATTTCCTCCACTGCTCATTAGAACCAAAGTTAAACGTAGCATGAGTCATAGGAGGCAATTCACCCTCACCCAATCCTGTATACGGTACAAGAGTATTGAGCATAGCTTTTTCGATATATCCTTGATCAATCTCTAAGTTGGACAAAATAGTAGCTTGCTCATACATATTTTGTAATTGAATAGGCATTCGATATGCAAATTCTTCTATTTTCCTACTACCCACTGCTGTAACTAATAACGGATAATCAACAATAAACAAAATATCATTTTTAGTAACACTGGTTGTTGTATCCACAGGTCCTTGAGGTTCAATAGTAAATCCTTCATCTGCAAGGAGGGAAAATCCTTCCAAACATGCTTCTAAATTATCATTAACATACGTATCCAACTGACCTTCAATACTTGGCTCACCATCTTTTCTATACAGTGCAGGTCTTTCACTGTCAAACTGACAGTTTCCTAGACAATTATTATCACTGCTCATGTAATACCAATACGGAATATACACTCCAGATCCAGGTGGCATCTCCACCATTTCACCATCAGTTGCAATAATATCAGCGCTAACTCCAGCTCCTAAAGGATCAGTATAACCACCTTGCAATCCTATCTTAATGACACCATCAGTAGCAACCTGTTCTATACAGTTCTGCACATAATTTCCAATAGGTTGAAACTCTACGGGAATATCAGCAATCCTTGGCTCGAACACACCAATACCTGTATTAAAGTCTATGAAAAACAATCCAGCTCCGATTACAATAACAGCGCCAAGTATGGCAAAGAGTGTTATCTGACCTTTACTTTTCATGTTTCCTCCCTAATTTGATTAATTTTTCAATATAATTAGAAAGTTTCATGGTTCTTTCATCACATTCTTTCTCTAGAAAATCAACAAGCTCATCGCTCAGCGTAATAGAAACCCTCTTTTTTGTTACTGGTCCTTTAGGCATTATATATTCAGCACCATATTAAAGTATGATTTATCTTACTTATACCATAAGTACTAACTTTAATACTTATGCTATAAATCATACTTTTACCACCCACTATATTTAAAGCTTTCGCTAAACATCGAACAACGAAAACTAAAGAGTAGTTTTCGGAATTGAAAATCCTACTAAGATTTTCAATAAATTACTGTTTACCCCATACACATTTCTAGAATTTTGATATATAAATGTTACTATGCGCTCCCGAATAAAAGAGTATATACATTATATTGTAATTATTATAATCAAGTATCCATTTCACTATACTAAGAGGTTGGGAGAATACAATGGAATCAGAAAATCAAGAACAAATTATACCACTCATAGATAAACCATCTACATTTCAAGATAGGATATGCAAACTCTACGGTACTCATAAACCTAAAGCAATCGTAACTCCAGAATCACAGCGTATATTAAGAGAATTGGGTCCCTATTTTATGGAGTCTGCATATGAAGTTGAAGAAGGTGGACATACATTGAGAATTAATGGGTACACTCCAAATCAAAATATTGCAACAACAGCGTTAGAACAACATTTTGGAACGGATTTTATATTTCACCCTATCCATAAAAAACTTGAAAATATTGAAGCAGAATTGGAGATCAAAAAAGAAGTGGCAGATGTAGGTGCAATCTATAGAATAGCACCACTCGACGATCTACAACTTTCAGATCCGTATATTCATTTACTTAATGCAAATGTAGAAGACCGACCTTTCCTAAGTGCGTGTCTTGATATGTTGGAAGAAGAGTCTGCAAATTGGTTCGGAGAAGGATTCGATACCAACAATCTTCCCACTTCACCTTTCATCCCCACGAGGGTAATCACAGCAAAGGCACAAGAATTAGGATTAGAATCAAAAATCCCCCTGTATATTGATTCAGCCGACAAACTTGACGATACACTGAGATGGTTATATTCTGAAGAAGCAAGTTAAAGACTAAGCTTCCTAATCCTATCAGCTGCATCTTTAATCTCTTGCATAGTAGGTACTAAAGCAAATCTAACATATCCTTCTCCCGGATTAACTGAATCTACTTCATTACTAATTGCAACACCAGGAGTTGCAACCAAAGCAATCTTAGGATCTAACAACTTAGTAGCAAAATCTAAACTTCCTAAACCTTCTTTTAACTTCTGCCAAAGGTAAATAGTCCCTTTAGGCATCGAATTAGGTAAACCAATACTTTCCAAAGCACTAGAAATAATCTCAGCTTTCTTCTTATAATCAGCATTAAATGCATCAACATGAGCTTCATCAGCCAAAGCAGCTCCTGCTGCATCCTGGATGAAAGTAGCAGTCCCTGAATCCATATTGGTCTTCAATTTTTTAAAACCATCAATGATTCTTTCATCACCCATTAACCATCCTGCTCGATATCCCGTCATAGCACTTCTTTTAGACATTGAATGAAAAGCAACAATACCTTCTCGTTCAACTTCCAATATACTCAAAGGTTTTTCATCAAAATAATTCTCAATATAAGCTTCATCACTACAAATAATAACATTGTTATCTTGACCAAAATCAACAGCCTCTTTGTAAAATGCCTTAGTTGCCATAGTAGTAGTAGGATTATTAGGATAATTCAACCATAACACCTTAGATTTCTTCACAATATCTTTTGGAACCTTGTCCAATTCAGGAAAAAAACCATTTTCCTCAGTCAAATTCATGAAATGAACTTTTCCCTCAGCAAATAAGGTCCCTCGTTCCCAAGGAGGATAACCAGGATTAGGCACTAATACATAATCTCCAGGATTTACAAATGCCTCTGGAAAATTAAAAATAGCTTCCTTACTTCCTATAGTACTACAGATCTCTTTATCAACATCTAAACTAATTCGAAATCGTTTATCACAGAATTTAGCAATACTATCTCTAAAACTTTGATCTCCAATATAAGAAGGATATCCATAATCTTTCCGTTTATCAACAGCTCTTTTACAATAGTTACGAATATTTCCAGGAGTAGGATCCTTTGGATCTCCCACACCAAAATCAATAACGGGTGCTCCAGATTTCTTTAACTCGCCTACTTTTTTATCAATCTCGGCAAAAGCGTATCCACTTAAAGCCTTAATCCGATCACTTGCTTCTATTTTCATCTGATTAATTCTAATCAAGAACTAACTTATAAATGTTGTTGATATGGGATACAAATATTTATAAAAGACCCTCATGTTCCAACAATCATGAGAAAAAGAAATACATTTGGAACAAGTTTTGCCTTAGGTCTGTATCAATTAATACAACCAAAAATTACGGTCGGTATCAACATACAATCAGTAAATCCTAATGTTCATATAAATATTGATCTGAGAAAACGTATAGAATATCACAAAGACCCCATTAAACAAGCATATCTATCTGGAATAGCAAATGACCAGTACCAAAGAACTCATAAAAAAAGAAGACAATTATACCACAATTTTGATTAATACTCACCAGTAAATACTATCTCAGCAGGTCCAGTCATATACACATGATTATCTTTCTCATTCCATTCAATCTCTAAATCCCCACCAATTAAATGAACAGTTACTTTTCGACCAGATTTCTTATTCAAAACTCCTGCCACAGCTGCTGCACAAGCACCAGTACCACAAGCCATAGTAACTCCTGCTCCTCTTTCCCACACTTGCATCCCTAATTCTTTATCGTTAATAACTTCGATAAATTCAACATTAGTTTTCTGAGGAAATAACTTGTGCTCTTCAATAGCTTTTCCAATACGTGAAACAGGAAAATTAAATGAATCTACAAAAACAACAGCATGTGGATTTCCCATACTTACTGCAGTAATATTATAACATTTTTCACCGACTTCTAGAGGAAAATTAACTAACTCACCTTTCTCAGTTGTAGGAATCTTCTCAGCATCCAAAATTGGTTCACCCATATCAACTTTAATCATACCATTTAAAATTTTAGGTTTAATGATTCCAGCTAACGTTTCAATCTCTAACTCTTTTTTCTCAGTAAGCCCTTGATCAACAACATACCTTGCAAAACCTCGAACACCGTTTCCACACATTTCTGCCTCTGATCCATCTGAATTAAAAATTCTCATCTTAAAATCAGCTTTGTCACTTTTATCAACTAAGATAATACCATCACTACCAATACCAAAATGTCTATCAGACATCTTTCTAGCTAACTCTGGTAGTTCTTTTTCATCAAGCTTTTCTTCCATAGCGTTGATAAAAAGATAATCATTTCCTAGTCCGTGTATTTTTACAAATTTCATAGTCTTTCGAAATCCCTCATCATTTAAATAAGTTGTCCTCTGATAACATCCTTATAGGTTTCAGCAGCTCGAACTAACTCCATCTTACCATTTTTAACCATGACTTCAGCAGGTCTCCCTCGAGTATTATACTGCGAAGCCATAGTATAACCATACGCTCCTGCATTACCGATTGCTAACACATCACCTTCTGAAATGGTAGGCAAACTCCGACTTTTTACACCATCTTCATCTCTTGTAAACGTATCACAACTCTCACAGATGTTTCCAGCAATAACAATATCTTCCTTTTTGCCGTTCATATGTGAAGCATTATAAATTTCATGATACGCACCATACATTGCAGGTCGTAATAAATGATGAAATCCAGTGTCCACTCCTGCAAACTTAAACTTAGGTGTTGATTTCAAAGTATTCACAGTACAGAGTAAAAATCCAGCCTCTGCTACAAACCATCGTCCATTTTCAAAAATCATCTCTAACTCTTTTCCATAGTCTTTGCAAAATTCTGTAAATATCTTACTCACTTTCTTACCATATTCATTAATATCGAACATTTTTTCATCAGGACTATATACAACTCCAATCCCTCCTCCAAAGTCAACAAACTCCAGAGTATCAAATTCTTTAGCAACGCCTAATAAAATATCCATTGCCTTGTAAAATTGATCAGGTTTCAAATACCTACTTCCAACGTGCATATGTAATCCAATAACTGTTAAATCAAACTCCTCTGCTATCTTTTTAATCTCATCAACTTTATCGTGATAGACTCCAAACTTTGAATCAGGACCGCCCGTAACAACATGTCCATGAAATCCTGCACCAAATTCTGGGTTGATTCTAATGCTACACTTTCCGCCTTTGTTCAACTTCCCATATCTAGTCATCTCAGAAAGTGAATCCATATTCATAACGACACCAGCATCAATTGCCTCTTGCAATTCTTCATCGGTGGGAGCAGTAGCGGTAAATAAAATATCTTCAGGCTTAAATCCAATATCTAATGCTAGTTGCATCTCGCCAACACTAACAACATCCAATCCTACTCCTTTCTCAAGTAACTTCTTCATAACTACAGCATTAGTATTAGCTTTACAAGCAAACAATAATTTCTTCTTACCATACGTAATAGCTTTATCTAATTCATCATACTTTTGAAGAATTACGTCTTCCTCATAAACATAGCAAGGACTACCAAACTTCTTAACAATCTCTTCAGCAGATACGCCCCCTAAAACCAGTTTGTCGTCTTTTGTTTCCATGTTTCTTAGAATGACCAAGTTCCTGAACCTTTTTAAGTCTTGTGGATGTTAAATATACTTTTTAGCTTTCAGCAATTCAGCTACCAAAATAGCACCACCTGCAGCTCCTCGAATAGTATTATGACTTAAAGCTACAAACTTCCAACCTAAAATCTCATCCTTCCGTAATCTACCTACTGTAATCCCCATCCCATCAGAATAATCTCTTTCATCATGAGTTTGAGGTCTATCATCTTCAGGACAATACTTAATTAATTGCTTTGGTGCACTAGGTAAATCCATCCCACTCAAAGGGTTATATGATTCCAATCGAGTAATAAAATCCTTCTCGCTCATTTCTTTACCTAATTCCATAGCGACACTTGCCATATGACCATCGCTAACCGGTACTCGAATACAGGTAGCACTAATAATGGGGCTACTTGCCTCTTCAATTTTCCCGTTAACTACATTCCCAAGAATCTTCATGGGTTCTCTCTCAGATTTCTCTTCCTCTCCACCAATAAATGGAATAACATTATCGACCATCTCTGGCCAAGTTTTAAAGGTCTTACCCGCTCCCGAGATCGCTTGTAATGTAGTGACTTCTACCTTTTGAACATCAAAGGGTTCCAAAGCACTAATAACAGGCACATAACTTTGCAAACTACAGTTAGGCTTTACAGCCAATAAACCTTTCCACCCTCGCTTTTTCCGTTGAGCATCAATAAGTATAACATGTTCAGGATTAATCTCTGGCATAATCATAGGGACATCTTCAGTCCACCGATGAGCACTGTTGTTCGAAACAACGGCAACATGCTCTGCAAATGATTCCTCCAAAGCTCGAATGCTATCTTTATCCATATCAACAGCACTAAAAACCAGGTCAACCTCATTCACCATGGAATCTACATCTTGACAGGTCTTAACAAGTAACTTCCCAACAGCAGAAGGAATCCCTCCTGGCATACACCATCTGCCTTTAACAGCTTCAGCATATGTCTTTCCAGCACTTTGAGAACTAGCAGCAACTGCAACTACTTCAAACCAAGGATGTCCTTCTAATAAACTGACAAACCTCTGTCCAACCATTCCGGTTGCTCCCAAAATTCCTGTTTTTATCATAGCAAATGCATCTCTTCCAGTACTGCATGTAATTTTTCTTTATTTTCCTTTTCCATATCACACATAGGCAATCGAAAACTGCCTCCTGCAAAACCTTTTATGGTCATTGCAGTCTTAATCGGAATCGGATTCGTTTCTATAAACGCAACTTCAATTAAGGGAGCTAACTCTGCATCTATCTTTTTTGCTTCGTCAACATTACCAGCCAACATGCTATCAGTTAATCCAACTACTTTTTCAGGTACCAGATTACTAATGACTGAAATAACACCTTTTCCACCTAATTCCATAAGAGGAACCGTCATTCCATCATCTCCGGATAATACAGTGACATCAGGAATCTCTTTTATGACTTCTTCCATCTGTGCAATATCTCCTGAAGCTTCTTTAATGTATTTTACATTTTTCAAACTACAAATTTTTATCATTGTGGGAACGTCAATATTCTTTCCCGTTCTACTTCCAATATTATACACCACAATAGGAATGCTAATAGCATCACTTACTGCTTTAAAATGCAAATATAATCCCTTGTCTGTAGGTTTATTATAATACGGTGTAACAACTAAAACTGCGTCAGCTCCCATTTCTTGAGCCATTACGCTCATCTCAACCGTCTTTGCAGTATTATTACTCCCTGTCCCTACAATTACAGGAATTCTCTTATGACAAAGTCCTATGGTAGCATCAATTAACTCTTTCTGTTCCTCAAGAGTCAAAGTAGGTGTCTCTCCAGTAGTCCCGAGAGGCAAAACTCCATTCACTCCAGCTTCTAATTGATATTGCACATTAGATTCAAATCCTTGAATATCTAAACTACCATCTTTTTTGAAAGGTGTGACTAATGCAGTGATCGTTCCTTCTATCTTCATGATCGATCCCCCACAATACTGTCCATTAAGTTTTCAATCTCAAAAAATCCTTTTTGACCTACTAAAAATTCAGCAGCTAAAACAGCACCTAAAGCAAAGCCATCTCTACTTCGTGCTGTATGTTTAATCTCAATCGTATCTGCTGGACTATCAAACAAAACTCCATGTGTTCCAGGATCACTTCCAATACGCAGTGAGGAAAAATGTAACTCTGAAGGTTTAATCTGTCTATCTACTTGACCATATTCTATAGTCTTCTTCCGACCTACTTGTTTTTTCAAAATCTCTGCGATACTTGTCGCTGTCCCACTCGGACTATCAGCTTTCTGATTATGATGAAATTCATATCCTGCGACGTCATACTCTTTTACTTTGTCTACAATAGCTGCTGCATCTTGTACCATCCTAAAAAACATATTAACACCAATGGAAAAATTGCTAGCCCAAAAAAATCCTACATTGTTATCTGTAATAATACTTCTCACTCTGTCCATCTCGTCATACCACCCTGTAGTACCCATGACTAGATTAACACCAGCTTCTGTAACAATTTCAATATTATCTAGTGCACAACTCGGATGAGTGAAGTCTATAGCAACATCTATCCCTTTCAAAGCTTTGGCATCTACTTTTTTATGAGTAGCTTCTTTATTTTTTGGATCAATAGTAACAGCAACAGTATGTCCCCTATCTATTGCAATCTGTTCAATAACTTTTCCCATTTTTCCATATCCTATAATTGCAAGTTTTAGTTTTTTCATGTGTATCACCTAGTTCTCCTTCAGAATGGTAAACGTTTCAGTATGGTTTACCCCTTCTGATATTCTTATTTTTTCAAGTTGTTCATTCATAGCTTCTGTATCAACAGAATCCAAGACACAAACAATATCAAATCTTCCTGTAACTTCATATATTTCTCGTAATCCAATTGATTGTAACAATTCTACAATCTTCTTTGTTTCAATATGTGGATTCGTTTCAATACCCACAATAGCACCAATTCGATTTCTTAAAGTTACTGTAAACTTCTTGATAACCTCTTGGTCTTGCATTTTGGCAACTCTCTTCCGAATGGTTCCCTCACTAACTCCAAGTTCTTTGGCTATCTTCAAAAAAGCCATCCGGCCATCATTTTGCAAAAATTGTACTATTTTCGTATCTAATTCATCCATATATACCACCTAATTACACATGGAATGCGAAATACTATATAAGGCTTTCCCTAAAAGTACGAAATTAGTAATAAAAACTACTATAATAGAAATAAAAATTATTAATTAAGAGTTCCATAGTTGTCTACTGCGTATTTGAAATCATCCACCCTTGAATTGGTATTACCTTGATAACCACCAGGTACATACAATTTCAAAAAAGTAGCTTCACTTCTCAAATTCTTCATTTCTTGAAGAGTCCCTTCAAAAGAACTTAAAATACCTCTAAGAGTACTCAAAGAATTATCTCCTTCAACACTAGTTGTAGTCTTTTCCAAATGTAATAACTTCTTTAATTGATCAGCCCTCCATTGATGGGGATCAGGTATTAAATCGGTATCAAGTACTTGTTTCATTTCAATCATCCTCCAAAATAATGCTTATGTAATACCTTAACTGCTTTCTCAACATCTTTCTCTTCTATAACAAAACCAATATTAATCTCAGAAGCTCCCTGACTAATCATCTCTACATGAATCTTATTATCAGATAAAATATCAAATATAGGGGCGGCCTTTCCAATTTTCTGTTTCAATCCTTCACCAACAACAATAATAATTGCATTATTAGGCTTAACAGTAACATCTCCTAGAGCTTCTAACTCAGTTATTGCAGGACCTAACAAATCTCCATTATCCACCGTAAGACTTACACTCACCTCTGAAGTTGCAAGCATATCTACACTAATCTTATGCTTTGCAAAAATAGTAAATAAGTCTGCCAAAAATCCAGGAGCAGCCATCATTCGTGAAGTACTCACATTAACAACAGTAATTCCTTTCTTGCTACTAATAGCTTTAACAATACCCTTACTTTGTTTAACCATACTCACAACACGAGTCCCTGCAGAGGTAGGTTCTAAAGTATTCAAAACAACAACAGGAATGCTATGATCCACAGCAGGTAAAATAGTTTTTGGATGTAACACTTTAGCTCCAAAATAAGACAATTCAGCAGCTTCGTCATAACTAATTTCTGAAATAGTGTGTGCATCTTTTACAATTCTCGGATCGGCACTCATAACTCCTGTTACATCTGTCCAAATTTGAATTTCAGATACTGCTAATGCAGCTCCAATGATAGCAGCAGTATAATCACTTCCCCCTCTACCAAAGGTTGTAATCACACCCTCTTCACTTTTTCCGATAAATCCTGTTACTATTGGAACATCGGTAACTGAAGAAAGATTTTTCTCAAGTTCTATGTATGATTCAGGAAGCAATTCAGCCTCAGTAGGGGTACTATCGGTCTGCATTCCAATATCATACGCATTATGTGCAGTTGCAGCTATCCCTTCCTTAACAAGATAGGCAGCCAATATTTTGGTGCTTAATCGTTCTCCAAAACTCACTATAGTATCCATCTGAGTTGCGTCAGGTGTACCTACTTTTTTAACAAAAGTTTCCAATTCGTCCAATTCTGACAATACTTCTTCAGATATTCCTAAAGAACTTACAATTTGAGTGTGTTTCTTTCTAATTCCTGCTAGATCAATCTTTCCAGTAGCAGCTTCAAGTAACATATCAGTCACTCCCCCTACTGCACTCAGTACAACAACGGGTTTTTCATCTAGCTTAGACTGGATAATCTTCGCCACTTGTTGTATCCTTTCAGCACTTCCAACAGAAGTACCTCCGAATTTCATAACTATCATTAGAACAAGTAAGTAAAATCAATTTAAAAAGGTTGTTGAAAAAAGAACAATTGAGTATGAATTTCGCAAAAAACAAATCTTTTTAAGATAGCATTGATTCTCCTTGTCTATGGATATTGTAAGATTTGATGAATACATGGAAACCATATTTGTTGATAACCATACGAAAATAGGTAATGATTGGGCAAATCCTTTTTCCCGAGCCGAAATTCTTACAGAAAATAACAGAAAACTCAAGCCACAATATGAAATGGAATCTGAATGGCACAAATCACTACAAGAAGTACTAGTTCATATTGAACAGGAAGGAGGAATCAAAGAAGGAGCATTCTACGAGCATATGTTTGCAATTAATAGTATTGCAAGACACATCACCCATTTAACATATCATGGGGATCTAGAAAATGCATGGTTACCAGATGATAGAGCAGGTGTACTAGCAACACTAGAACAATCTGCTCGATTCCCTGAAGATAAAATCTATAGAAACCAAAATATTAACAGTACACGTAGTGGATGGGAAGGTACATTATTCGATAGAGAATTTACACCACATCTATCTCATTTTAGGATGTACCATCAAGGTCATAGAGATACACTTAATGTAAAAACTGTCGATGTAAATGATTTAATAAAGGGAATAGAAAATTTTTGTCTTGATTTCAGTAAAGATAATTATACAGTTGATATTCAACTTCCGTATTCCGCTAAAGAATTTGAAGGTTATGTAGGAAGATTCAATGAAGAGTTTGGGAATACAATAAGGATTAGATCGGTAAATGATGAATGTCATTCAGTAATGGTAGAATTTCCTGAGAATCCAACCGATTTAGGAAGAAAATTTGAACAATATGGCCAAGAATTAGGAATAAATGTTGAATTAAACTTTGGCCCTAGAATGCCATATCTTTCTGGTGAGTTAGATGAAAGAGATATTAATCTATTTGCAGGACCTCAACTAGAAATAGATGGAAGTGAAATTAGATATGATGCTACTGAACATGCTAAATGCAGTACAGCATTCTTTCCTCATTTGAATTTAGAAATGACTCTACCTTTAATAAAAAAATACGTACAAGAAAAAATAAAATAATTATTTCTCAGCTGGTTTTTCTTCCTTCTTAGGTTTTTCTTTCTTCTCTTCAGGTTTAGCTTCTTCTTTAGGAGCATCTCCTTCAGCAGGCGCTTCAGCCTTCTTTTCAACCTTAGAAAGATCTTCTTTACCAACTTTTAGAACTTTCAAATTAACTTGAGTAATAGAAGTTCCAATAGCATTTCCCGTAATAGTTTTTCTTAATTTAATACCTTTTGCTACTTTCTTAACACCTACACCTTTAACAGTTAGTACTTTCTTTCTAGCATTACCTGGAACATCTCTTCTCATAGGAAATCCTGCATTATCAGAACCACCTGTAACTTCAAACTCATATCCTTCTAAACCGAGAGAACTTCCTTCTACTTTATCTCCAATTTTCTTACCCACTAAAGATTGAGCTTCAGAATCCTTAACTTCTTTCTGTACGCATTTTCCGTTCTTAAATCCTAATACAACTTTATATTCTGCCATATTCAATATCTCCGCCATAGCACTTCAAACGAGTACTCAGCTGAATATAAAGAACTTAATTCCTTTTATAAGCGTTTTGGTATACTTCAAGGCTAATATAGGTTCAAAATAAATAAAAAATTAATGTTTAAACTTCCTAATGCCTGTAAAGATCATATTAATTTCTCTAGCATTTGCAGCATTGATGACATCATCATCATACTTTGATCCTCCAGGAGTTATGACTGTCTTAATTCCTGCATCAGCAACAGCATGAAGAGTATCTTGCTTAGGGAAAAATGCATCTGAGTAAAGAATTACCTTATTAGATCCTAAGATATCTCGAACGTACCCATTAACCTGAGCGACCATCTTAGTATTGTAACCACTATCCTGCATCATCCGATCCATCTCCATAGCATAATCTCGTCCCTGCTCTCTGAACATCTGACGCATAAGATTCTCTTTTGCTTTAGCTTGAGCAAGCTTCCAGACTGAGTCTACTCTATTTGGTTGACCAGTTCCTGCTCCTAAAACCCTATACTCTCCTTTTTGTCCATCTTGGTAAGCTATAACAATTGCATTAGATTTAGTATGTTTACCAGCCTTAATGCCAAATTCAATTAATGATGTCCGATCCACTGCAAATTCATGTTGAGTAACAAGACCGACTTGATATACATTTTCACTGTTTGGTTCTACAATTGAAACTGCTGGTTTCACCAAGTCACCTACATTATCACACAAATAGAGTTTACTACTTTGTGTTTTAGTCAATACTCCACCACGAATATGTTTGACCTCAGTAAACTCTGGAGCATCTGATAGAACACCAGTGGCAATGACACGCAAATCCTTTTTAGATTTTAATCCTTGAATCCACTTGATGGCACCCTCACTAAACTCTGAAGCAATAACAGCTTCAACGTACTTACCAGATAAAGCTTTGATAGATAATTCATCGACAGGTCTACTGAATCCTACTACACTACCGTAAGCACTAATTTCATCCCCAAACCATGCTCGTTCAAAAGCTTCTTTCAAAGTATTTCCTTCTGCTAACCCACAAGGGGTTTGGTGTTTAATAACAACTGCTGCATCACGATACATCACTTTAGCATAATCACCTGGAAATACATCACTCTCCCTCTCCACATCATGCATATTAAACCCAACAATAGGCAAAGAATCCTTCCCTTGTAATCCACCTAATTGTTGAGCACGCTCCTCAACATTACAGTCTTTATCGCCCCAACGTGTAGTCACTAAAAACTGAGGCCTATTGCCTCTATGTTCAGCACACGCAAGAACAGTACTTTCACTACCATCCATAAAATCCCAATAAGATCTACTATCACATATCTGAGAAGTTTCACTTTTAGAAACAGTCTTACTTGTTGACAAATCAGGGGTCAGATGATCATACATAGAACGATACATCTCCCACCGATAGCCATACACCATCCATCACTCCATCACTTATAAACATTTATCTACTCAAATACACATATCCAACCACTCCATTTATAAACCTCCACAAACAACTAATCCTTATGGGATTCCAAGATATTAATCCAATTGAAAAATACCAATTCTTCCTAGATTTAGCTTTCAGACACGCTAAACAAAGAGCCGAAGATTTAAGATCTAAAAAACTAACAGGAGATAGAATTAAAATAGGGATCCAAATCAACTTAATCAAAGTTGACGTCATCCAAGCAACCTTACATGGAAGATTCTCATCCATCCTAAAACAATTTCCTCAAATAGACGATCTAGATCCCTTCTATCAAGGATTAGTAAAAGCAACCATGGATTATGTAGAAGTAAAACAAGCCTTAGGTGCTTTCAACTGGGCACTAAAAAAAATAAAAGCATTAACACAATCCTACAAAGCTAAAATAAAAATGAATATGATATATGGAAACTTTCCAAAACTGTTCGGAGAGTATGTCGGAAGAATTTCCTCAGTAGTTAAACAAATTAAATCAGCATTTACAACATTAGAAGAAGCAAGAAGAGTATTCAAAGCATTTCCTAATATTAAAACAAAATTACCAACAGTATCTATTGTAGGTTTTCCAAACATTGGTAAAACAACTTTACTCTACAAATTAACAGGTTCAAAACCAGAAATTAACGAATATGCATTTACTACAAAAAATATCAATATCGCATACCTAAAAAAAGATAAAAAGAAAATACAATTCTTAGATACTCCTGGAACATTAAACAGAGAAAAAGAAAATAGAATTGAAATGCAAGCAAATCTTGCATTAAAACATGTTACTGACATTGTAGTCTACATTTTCGATTTAACAGAACCTTATCCAATGAAAGATCAAAAACTACTCCTAGAAAAAACAAAAGAATGTGGTAAACCTATAATCCTCTACCTTTCAAAAACAGATCTATTGAAAGAAGATCAGGCAGAAGCGTTTAGAAAAGAATATGATGTTACTACAAGCCCTTCCGAATTAAAGACTATTCTACTCCAGAAACTAGAAGAGCATATAAAGCCTAAAGCAAAAGAATAGTATATGGACTATCAACCTGCATCTTCAATTGAAGTATGTGTAAACCATCTCTTTAAACCAATAAAAAGAATAGAAAAAGAAGGACATGGTGATTGCACCAACTGTACACCAGACGAAAACAACTAATACTGTACAGGATATCAAAGAACTATTCTGCACACATTCTTCGTAAAACCTAACGACGCTTCATATGCACATCCATCTGAGGATAGGGAATAACGATCTTGTTTTTATCAAAGTTCTCTTTAACATTCTTTAACATGTCAAATTTAACTCCCCAATAATCTTCTTTCTTAACGAAAACCCTCATAGCGAGATTAACTGAAGAATCAGCCAATTCTTTAACAACAACTTGAGGCTCAGGATCATCTAATATCCTTTCCTCTTTCTTAATTAAAGCTTCTAACACTTTAGTAGCTTTTTTCATATCAGCATCATAATGAATACCAAATATAATCTCCAACCTTCTTTCTTTCAAACCAGAATAATTAGTAATAGCACTTCCCCATACTCGTCCATTAGGCAAAGTAACTAATTTTCCATCAAAAGTATGAATTTCCGTAGCCGCAATTCCAATTCGATCAACAGTTCCTTTCACTTTAGCAGCTTCAACAAAATCTCCCACCTTAAAGGGCCTATGAAATAAGATAAAAATTCCTGCAGCCAAATTTCCCAAAGTATCTTTTAACGCAAAACCCACAATAAATCCCATAATACCAAGTCCTGCTACTAATCCTGATACATTCACCCCGAGATTAGACAAAATAATCACAAGTAAAATTAACCACAATGCTACTTTAGCTAAATTTTCAATAAAGGTCTCAGCACTTCTTTCAAAATCTACTTTATCAAAAAAATGTTTAATAATAGAAGTGATAATTCGAATAACAATCCAACCAATAATAAATATGACTACAACACCAATAAGACGAGGCACATAGCTCGTAAAACTAGATAATAAGTCTGCCTTGTAAGCAGAAAAGTCAGTAAAAACCAATCCAGTGATATCATTCATACCTGCCATAAAAGAGAAAGAAGAACTGTCTCTTATAAACTTTTCCCATAATTATTTATAGTTCAATGACCAAATGAATATATGAAAGCACTACTATTTATATTTTGTATCTTAATTTTACTATCTGCCTGTTCAAATGATCAAAAACAACAAGATTATGAGCAGTGTATTGCATTCTGTAGTGCATCTGTAGATTCAAATGCAATAGATCCTTTAGAAAATGAAGAACTAGATTTTGTTACCATAGAATTATGCAGAGAAGAATGTGAAGAATTTCTTACTTAATGGTTCCTATCTGCCACATCTTCATGACCATTCTACTTACTCTGTCAATATCAGGCTCTCCGCCTTTTAACATCAATTTCTTTTTCATGGCAATTTCTTCTAAAGTTGCAAATTTATCTTTACGCACTTTAACATCGAAATGTGCCTCAATAACTCCTACATGATCTTCCATAATATCCATAAGCACGACATCTGGTTCTTTAATTTTTCCATAATCAATACTACCCACTTTTGCAAGTTTTGTTTTATCTTTATCATCATACGGAATCACTCCTGGAGAATCTATCAACATGATATTACCAGCCCGAACGTGCTGTCTTCCTTTTGTATATCCAGACTCAGAACTTGATTTAGCACTTGCTCGTCCTTTTAACACATTAATAACAGAACTTTTCCCCACATTAGGATATCCTAACACACCTACTCGAGGTTTTGTCCATCCTAATCGTTTAGCTTCAATCTGGATTCTCTCTCGTAATTTACCATAACCGGTGTGTTCTTTAGAACTAACATAAACTACACGAACTGCTCTTTTCAACTGTTTTTCAAGCGATTTACGATCTACTAAATCTGATTTATTCACAACAGTGATCAACACTTTCCCTTTGATAGCTACTTTATCCTCTATCTCAAAGTTCCTTGTCTCATTCAGATACCGTGCATCAACTACTTGCAGTATAATATCAGCATCATCAATGACTGTGTTTACTATTTTCCAAAAATTTCCCATACAAATACGTAACCTTTTCCCCTTTTTAATAGTTACCTCACCGCAACAATCTTTAAATACTTTCCACACAAACAAGTATCATGTCCATCATTGCAGATCTGCACCTTCATTCTAAACATTCAAGAGCATGCTCAAAAAACCTCACCTTAGAAAACCTCGAAAAATATGCAAAATTGAAAGGTGTAGACCTCCTAGGAACGGGAGATTTCTGTCATCCTATCTGGAATAAGGAAATAAAGAAAAAACTAACAGAAGACTCTTCTGGAATTTTGAGAACCAAAACAGGGTTTCCATTCATGCTCTCAAATGAAATATCTTTAATGTATTCTCAAGATGATAAAGGAAGAAGAGTACACTTAATTCTTCTAGCACCCAACTTGGAAGTAGTTGACCAAATTACTGAATACCTCCTAAGCAAAGGAAGAATTGATTACGATGGAAGGCCTATTTTCAAAATTCCTTGTCCTGAATTCACAGAAAGCTTAAAACAAATCTCAGAAAAAATAGAAGTCATTCCTGCACATATCTGGACGCCTTGGTTTAGCATGTTTGGAGCAAAATCTGACTTCAACACAGTAAAAGAATGTTTCCAAGACCAAACAAAAAATATTCATGCCATTGAAACAGGATTATCTTCAGATCCTCCTATGAATCATCGTCTGTCACAATTGGATAAATACAATATTCTCTCCTTTAGCGACGCACATTCTTTCTGGCCCTGGAGATTGGGAAGAGAAGCTACCCTTTTCGATACAGAATTTAATTACACACATATCATCAAAGCTATCAGAACAGGAGATAACTTAGCAGGAACGATTGAAGTAGATCCCAACTATGGAAAATATCACTACGATGGCCATAGAAAATGTAATATTTCATTCCATCCCAAAGAATCCCTGAAAAATAATGGAATCTGTCCTGTATGTAAAAAGCCATTAATCATAGGCGTACAATACCGAGTAGAAGAACTTGCAGACCGTCCAGAAGGATACGTAAAAAAGGACGCCAAACCATTTGAATCATTAATGCCTTTGTCAGAACTCTTAGCAAGTCTCCTAAATACTACTCCTGCAACTAAAAAAGTGGGAGAATTCCATAAAAGTCTCTTAAGGAATACCTCTGAATACCATGTATTAAGAAAAATGGATAAAAAAGAATTAATTAAACGGACAGATGAAAATATTGCAAAAGTCATCCTAAAAAACAGAGCTGGGAAGATTAAAATAAAACCAGGCTATGATGGAGTCTATGGTGTTCCTTTATTAGAATAAGAGAAAATTAAAAGAAAAAAATAAAAATTAATTAAAAGCTCCTGGATCAAAGTTAGGAGGTCTATTCACATCAGCAACATTAATAGTAATTTCTTTTGTCACTGTGTTAAATCCATCCGTAGCAGTAATCACAACAGGATGACTTCCTGAATCCTGGAAATCAGTCTGAAATCGATCTGTAACCATCCATCCTGAGTACGTTAGTGCTATATCATCACCTTCAGGATCTGATGTAACCACATCAAGAACAACCAAGTCTCCTTCATTGTAGCTCAAGACATCCGAAATCTCTAGTATAGGTGGATTATTAGGGCTTCGAACACTCACGGTAACATCTTTTGTCACGGTATCACTACCATCAGAGACACTCACCGTAATTCGATATTCTCCCAAATCGTCAGTTGAAGTTTCCCAAGTACCATCATTCTTAACAGGACTTGAAAAGCTCATACTCAAGACATCATTATCTGGATCTTCAGATACAACAGCTAATGATAAAGATTGTCCTGCAACAACATCTAATCCTGTAACACTTCGAATAACAGGTGGTCGATTTACGTTATTAACAACAACAATTACATTTTCTGTTGTACTTCGTTGACCATCTGAAGCAGTTACCTTAACAGTATAGGTACCTGCACTGGAAAAGTCAGTAGCTTTCTCTTTAGAGTTCATCCAACCAGAGATAGTAATAGTAGTTCTATCAGAATCTGGATCTGAAGCAGTTGGATTAATCTTCACTGTCTCACCCTCATTCACAAAAACACTCTTTTTAACTCGAACAATAGGTGCTTTGTTCTTAGATTCAACGAATAAAATAATATCTTGATTTGTTTGTTGTTTTCCATCAGACGCAATAATTGAAACTTTATACTCTCCTGCATCTCCTACACGAGTCTGCCATTGGCCAAATTCATTTAAAGGAGCAGAAAATGTATATTGAATAGTATCTCCATCTGGATCTGTTGCTCGCAAATTAGGAAAACTAACAAACTCTCCTTCGGTAACTGTCTTTCGTGGAAGTTCTACAACAGTAGCTTCAGTCTCACCTGTAATAATCTCCTCAGATGTTTCAATAACTACAGCTCCCGTAGGAGTTTCACTCATTTCAACTTCAACAACAGGTTCTTCTTCGACCGTTTCAGACTGTTCTTCTATAACTTGTTCAACTTTCTCTTCAATACTCGTTTCTTCCTCTTCTACGTCAACACACACTAAATCTCCATTAACATCCCTAATCAATTGACTAGGAGGCTCACAGATAGTGTCCTCAGCAGCTGGAAGTACGAAATATTCACATCCAGATAAAAAGAGTACAAGAACTGCTATTGTTAAAATTGTTTTTTTCATAATCAACACCCCATTTGAATAATTATATACTTTTCACTAAGATGAGGCTTCTATTTAAACATTATTGTGGTATAGAATAGAGCTTACATTGGATGGTGTTGTCGTCTAAATCCTAAAAGCCATCCTAAAAACACACAGACGAGACCGACAAGAACACTATCAATGATAATACGAACGAAATAATCTCTAAAGAATTGCCAAGGATACATCCTAATCAATAGATCTTGAGAACTAAATACCCAAGTCCCACTGGAAAAAAATAAGACATGAAAAACATGAAATAAAGGAATAAATAATAATGATCCTACAATCAAAACCAACCCTGATCCTAAAATACTCACACCACTGAGTAAAAAAAATCGTTGCAACATAGAAAAAAGAGAACTACTCATAATAATCAACACTAAAAGACTAGCAAAGAGCAAAACCAATGCTATCCACCATGCCCAATTAAACCCTTGCATGAGGACTTTAACATCCCTTAAATGACTGATCTCCCGATCTGTATAACCAACATCTTTTCCAAATAATACACTATCATCTGAGATATATTCCAAAAATAAAGAATGAATCTTTCCAGCACCCTCAACTCGATCATAACTCCCATGTTTCTCTAACAATCCTGTATAGAACGACTCATCATGAAGAAGAAATTGATAATTTCCAATAAAGACAATAAAACAAAGAGAAATGACTGGGATGAGATAGGCAGCGTTCCTCATAGAAAGAGGAACTGCCTTGATCTATTTAAAATATCCCTCCTCAAATCTCGGCATAGACATGGATACCACGTCTTTCCAACTCATCAGATTCCATCATATCGATGTCCTCTCCTAAAAGTATGTTTCCATATCTGTCTTCGTATATCATATGTACCACCTCACTGGTTATTATAAAGCACCCCAGATTAAATCTGAGATGCCTGGGTTGAATATTAAGGGTGGAAAGACACGGAGATGTTCTCCCACCCAAGTGAATTTTATTGTCGAAACAGTGCCACTCTTGCCGCCTTCATATAGTAAGGCTCACAATCATAGACTGGATCATGTGTTAAACGTTCCCACCTCCATTCCTCAAAAGATGTTCCGGACACAGCAACCACCTCCACTTTTTTATCACGACTAGTGATATATACAATATAGACCTAAGTACATATATAGTTAACCTTAACATTTTATATAAATTTATATATATATGCATATGTCTAAAATATAAGCACATTCGAAACATATATATAGTAGTACGGTTCAGATTACTCCTGTGGGTGTTATGAGAAGAAAAGTTGTAAAGCATGGTCCAGCTACGTATATTATTTCTTTACCCTCTAAATGGGTAAAAAGATATAATATTGCTAAAGGGGATGAACTAGAATTAGAAGAAGAAGGTAAAACTATAGTCATTTCTACAGAAAGAGGGAATAAATTAGGAAAAGTAGAGGTAGACTTATCTGGATTGGATAGAACTTCTATTATCTACAAGATTAGGTCATTATACAAACTAGGATATGATGAGCTGAATCTTACTTTTGATAATCAATCAACAACACATTATAGATTAAAAGACAACAAGACAGTTGTTTCTGTTATTAATGAAGAAGTATCAAGACTCCCCGGAATGGAATTATTACAACAAAGAACAAATAATTGCATAGTTAAATCACTCTCAGAGCTTTCATTTAGTGAATTTGATACCTTCTTAAGAAGAATATTTTTACTCTTAATGGATGCCAGCAATGACCTTGCTACAGGCATTCTTACAAATGATAAAGAATTATTAAGAACTATAGAAGAAAAACACAACAACATTACCCGGTTTATCAACTTCTGTCAAAGGTTACTGAACAAACATGGATTTCCAGATTATATTAAAACATGCTGTATGTTAAAAGTAATTTTAGTATTAGATAAAACATTAGACACCTTAAAAAATACTGCAAGGATTGCTTATAATAGTAATATGAAAGAAGGCAAAAACCTTAAAGAAACTCTATTTAATGTGAATGCAGCTATAAAATCCTATTATGAACTATTCTATAAATTTGACAATCAAAAAGTACAACAAATCTCCCAATTAAAAGATACCATGCTAAAAAATCTTCAAAGTTGCCCAGAAAAATTATCCAAAGAAGAATTCTTGATAACAGGACATATTACCTCTATAATTGAACTAATAGCTGGTGGTATGGAAGCTAGGATTGCTTTAGAGTATTAACCAAACCGATGTCCTTTTAGAATTTGAGATAAGTTTTCTACATCCGTAGCCAGTTCTGGCTCCAATTGGCTTGAAGTCCGTGCATGTATATTGCCTAACTGTTGCGCACTTACTAAAGTATGATCAAAAGTAGTACATCCATAAAATGCTTCCTGGTGAGCAACAATTTCTTCCTCAGACTGTACATTTTCTCTATTCTCCTTCTGACGTGCATGAATTATTGCAGGATTCTCTTGAAGAAGAACTGTCCTAACAAAAGTCTGATACCTTTCTCTTATTTTTTCCAAATTTCTTGGATCAGTTTGAGTTAATATTACATCATACCCTCTTTGCATATTAGGAAAGATTTCAGCTTCATCAATACCTACCCAGTAAGAATCATGTAATTGATAGGTAAGAGAAAACTGAGAATTATCTATTATATCAACATCACCAGATACATGAAATTTATATTGTCCTTCTATCTCACCGTCTCGCAAACCTCGAGAAGTTGTTGGACGTCCTAACTGAGTCCAAGGACATGCAGTCTGAACTCCATCAGCAGTCCAGGACTTACCTACCCCTGAAGGTCCACAAATTAACCATAAAGTAGGATCTCCTTTTTGTAATTTTGATACAAGAGCTTCTTTTCGTTTTTTTAATGCCGAGTCAATCTTAGAAATATATAAACCCATCTGAAAAGGCTTTGTTACATAAAATTCAGAAATATCATGAATTCGAGCAAAATCTGCAGTATCCTTTTTCTCAGACATAAGCACCAATTCTACTAGTGGATATTTTTTATGCAAATGTTCAGCTAACACTAAACCATCATCTTCGGTATGCACTTGATTATTAACTATGGCTAAATCAATATGCTCCACTCTGGCTATTTGGAGAGCTTCGTCTATATCACCTGTACTGAAAACAGAATAACCACTGGGTGAATATAATCTATCTAACTCAGATTCGTACTCTCTATTATGCTCAAAAACTAATATAGCTCCTTGATCCTTTATTTTTGGAGATCTTTTACTTTGCACCCTCACTTGATAATCAATAGTACTTACTAATTTAGAATAATCTACAATGGGTTTTTCAAAATAACCCAATATGCCATTTTCCTTTGCCTCATTAGCATGCAACATTGCATCTTGAACATTAATATCCTCACCAGTAATATAAATAATAGGAATAGTCGGATCTCCTGCATGAATCCCTGCAGCTACATGTTGACCAGTAGTATCTGGCAAATTAAGGTCTGTAATTACCAAATCAATACCACCCTTTTCAAAATGAGCAGCACCTTCCTTTCCAGTTTTTGCAGTAAGGACATCATAATTATACTCCTTCAAAATAGCTGCAGTTGCATCTCTAAATGTAGAATTGTAGTCTATAAGTAATAGTGTTCCATTAATACTCATAAAAATAGTGTAAGTGCTTGAAATATATAAATCTATTACCTAAACCAACCAACAACGGTAATAATGACTCGTCCAAAGCCTAATTTTAATTTATTTCCAAATGTAACTGCTTTGTAACTTAAATCTCCAGAACTAAGCGCTTCAGAAAGTGCATTAAAAGGATCACTTGCCTCAAAAATATCTTCCATGGTTTGTTCAGTAGTCGTCACAATTAAAGTGGGATTTTCCAACGTTCTATCGTCAATCTCCAACACCTTACCATCTTCAGTAACAATACCAATCAAAGCTTCACTAAAATCATGTCGTGTAACCTGTAAATTGATTCGTTCATTGCCAAACAGTCCAACAACAAAACCTGGCATGGCAATAGTATTCAGAGTTTCCTTAACCGTTGAAAGATCATCTAAAGAAACACTGCTTGCCTGAACAGGTGTCCCATCCAACTCAGGAACTTCTGCTGCAAAAACAGACATAGATAATAAAATCAATAATACGATATATTTCATAAGAATACTGTTAACAAGGTCATATATAAAACTACCTAACCTTCCAACCGTCTTCACCATTTATAGATAATTCTTCCACTTCTGACTTTAAAACTACACCATTGGCAACCACTTTATGATCTTTAACAACCAATTTTATAGTATCAAAAAATTCGTCAATAGTAATTTGATCTGTATTATTCTTTAAAGGACCCGCTTGCACAACATCTCCTGGTTTGCTTTTTGAAGCACTCACCAGTACAATTTTCTTATCATCGGGGTCAGATGCAGCCAGTAACATTCCTTGACTTTCTTTGCCACGTAACTTTGCAAACTTAAGATTGCTCACAACTACAATATGTTTGCCAAGTAACTCATCCTTAGCGTAATGTCCTCGAACACCTGCAACAATCTGCCGTTTCTCTGCCCCTAAATCTACTTGTAGTACCATAAGTTTATCAGCATCAGGATGTTCTTCAGCACCAATTATTTTTCCTACCTTTAAATTTGCTAAAAATTTCTCTTCTTCTTTCAGTTCGATCTTAGGGAACAAAACATCAGAGGCAGTTATGGCATAATTAGCTTCCCCCCATTTCAACTTAAAAAAAGGTAATAGCTCAAAACCAAGTTGTCGTCTTATAGTATCTACACTTTGAGGAATTAAAGGATACAAATAACTGCACACAAATCGAATACCTTCTAAAACATTATACAATACTTCCTTTAATTTTTCTTCATCTGTGATTTTCCAAGGTTCTTCTTTAGTAATATATACATTGATACTTACCAAACTCTTCCATACGATATCAATAGCACCATTCAAATCATTACTATCGATTAAAACATCTGCTTTAGTCAACTCTTTTTGTAATTGCAATGCATCTTTCCCACTTTTACTCAAATTTCCTGCAAAACTTCTACCTACAAGAGTAGTAATTCTTTTGACCAAATTACCTAAATCATTTGCTAACTCATTATTGTACCGAGTAATCAATCCTTGTTCAGTAAAGTCTCCATCTGCTCCAAAAGGAATCTCTCGTAACAAATAGTATCGTAATGCATCTGCACCATAATCATCCACTAAAGCAATAGGATCCACAGTAGCTCCAGAACTTTTAGACATTTTCTTACCATCAAGCGTAATATACCCATGCACTAAAACACTTTCAGGAACTTTAATTCCAGCACTAAGCAACATACTCGGCCAGATAACAGAGTGAAACCAATTAATTCCTTTCCCTATAACGTGAGCATTGGCTGGCCAGAATTTCTTAAAGGTTTCCCCATCAGGATAATCAATCCCAGACAGATAGTTGATCAAAGCATCAAACCAGACATAGATTTTATGTTTGTCATCAATCGGAACAGGGATTCCCCAATCTCGATCTACTCTTGAAACTGATATATCTTTAAGGCCATCTTGCTTTACTCGAGCTAGAACTTCATTTCTCCAATGTTCAGGTTGTACAAATCCTTTAGTCTCTAGTAATTTAATAATTTGCTTCTCATATTTAGACATTTTAAAGAAATAACTATCTTCTTTTAGTAATTGGGGCACTTTATTATGCTCGGGACATTTTCCACCCACTAATTGTGTTTCCGTTAAAAATTCTTCACATCCAATGCAATAAAAACCTTCATAAGTTCCTTTATAGATATCTCCTTTGTCAAAAACCTTTTTGAAAATATCTTTACTAACATCAAAATGCTTAGGAGTGGTTGTTCTAATAAAAAAATCATTACTTAAATTAAGTTTTTTACACAATTCTTCAAAAATCTTGGAGTTATTATCCACAAACTCTTTAACCGGAATACCTACCTCTTTAGCAGCCTGTTCATTCTTCTCAGCATTCTCATCTGTTCCTGTTAAATAGAAAGTATCATCCCCCCTTTGCCTATGCCATCTAGCTAGAAAGTCTGCCAGAATCTTTTCATATGCGTGACCAATATGAGGTCTTGAATTCACATAATCAATTGCCGTTGTGATGTAATACTTTGCCATTGAAAAGAGTGACGTATCATTATATTTAAACGTTATTGTGTATGCTAGAGAATATAATAAACTTTATAAGCCTAAAAACAAAAGAAAGTGTATGGTAGTCTTCATTCAATACATACTCACAGTACTCATTGCCTATTCAGGTCTCATAGCAGGAACAATAATATCGTATGCAGCAACTGAAGAATTAAAACCAGGAAAACTTTTCTTCACAATTACAAAAAATGGACTCATAGCATTAATCATTGCAATCATACTCACTAAATTTCATATTGCAATCCCCATAATTGCTGCATTTGCCATTTTCACCTTCCTCCATTTTTTCCCCACAAAAATAAGATGGATCTATATCAGCTCAGCAATATTCCTAGGTCTTACTGCAAAAAACAATGCATTACTCATAATTCAAGCAATTCAAATATTTTTACTAGGAACCATCTATGTAGCTCTAGAATACAAAGAAAAAGATTCCCTAAAAATAAACCTCAGAAGAATTGTAAAAGAAACATATCCTTTTTTAATAATAGCAATCGTATTATTTTTTCTACCGTTTTAAACAACATACCAGAACATACTTGCTACTGCTATTCCAAATAATACTCCTACGAGAACTTCTCTAAACGTATGACCCACATTTTCTTGTAACTTTGTCTTAAATTTCTTATTCAAAATCTTTGCATGTTCTTCAACCTCTTGACGAACACCAATAGCATCTCGAATAACAATGATGGAAAAAATACCTGTTACAAGAAATAAACTTGTTACACCTTGATCTAGAAAGACTGCAGTGGTTACGGCAGCTACTACAACAGCATGGGTAGAAGGCATACCTCCTAATTCTGTTATATTCTCAATCCAATTTCCTGACCTATTCTTCCAATCTAAAGCTACTTTCAATAATTGACCTAAGAACCAAGTTAATAACACAACTAAAGTAATTGGATGCATAAATATAGATTTAATCAAAGTTATAGTCATATACACTCTCCAGAATATGGTTTAATAAATGTTTCTAAAATACCTAACCTTTATAAAACACCCAAAACACCATATTACTATGAATATGAACCGTAGAGAAATGATGAGTGGTACCATAGGTGGACTAGTTGCAGCTTTACTATCAAACGGACAAGCAGAACAGAGTCCTGAAATAGAAATTCTTGAACCAGATAGAGACAAAGTTGGAGCAGAATTTAATGCAAAACACCACCCATTCGCTTCTCCATTACATAGCAGATACAGTTTTCTTCATACTATTCCTGCACATCCAGATAATCCATGGTATAATGGTGATAAATTTATTTCCTTTAGCAAACTTACCAAAATTAATCCCCAAGTAAAATGGAGAATGAACGGTGATCTGTTAGACCGTCAAGATAAAGTACTATTGGGATCATTTGCATCGCCTTTGATACTGAATGGGCCTTTAAAAAATCAAGTATATCGAGCAGATGATCTCATTTTATTTCGGCCAATGCATGATGGCTCATATATCATGAGATTAAAGACAGAAACACGGGCAATCTTATATCTACAATCTCCAAATTGTATAGACGAACAGGGAAAATCTATTGATCAATTTACTGGAGAGAAACTTCCCAACATTGATGAACGGAAGCTGACATTCAAATATGTAGATCAATTAGTTCCAGGAAAACAAACAAAGGACACAATTTTAAATCCTCATTTTAATTTAGATAGACAAAATGATCAATTTAGGGATTTCAATTCAAGGGGACAATTCAAAATGTATCCCTCAATTACAATCAATTCCAACTTAACTTTGTCTCCAGATCTTGGACATACTACATCATTTCCAGTTCAGGAAGGAGAAAAAGGAGTTAAATTTTACTTTGCAGGTCAGGGACAATATCATTCCATTTGTGTGAACACTAACAAAGGAGTACATGAAAAAGTATGCACCTTTAACCCATACGATAACACCTATCGAACTGATAGAAAGAAGTAGACAACTAATTTATATACTACAAAACAATCTTCTAAAACATGTATACTATACTAGATTGCTACACAGATGAAGCTGCAGGGCTAGGAGTTCCCCCCTATTTAGGAACCTATCCCAGATATATAGCTGGCTATCTTAAAGAACAAGGAGAAGAAGTTACCTATATCACTATAGATGATCTCAGATACTTAAAAAAATACGATTGCAATATAAAAGATCCAAAACCTTCTCAAAAAACAAACATTTTCGCATATAACTTAACGAAAAATGCTAAAAACATAAAAACAGTCTTGAAAAACACTACAAACTTAATTGTTGTTCTCGGAATTCACGTACCTGGAAAATACCTTTCAGCTATGCCGGGAACCATACATGAAATTATCCCGATGATTGAAGACCTCAATTGTAAAAAGATCCTAACAGGACCTGCAATCTTTGGAACTCAACTCCAAGGCGGAAAATTATTTGAAAAATATGACAAAGATATCTTTGACAAAATAGATCATTCCATGTATCGTTTCTCCTATGATAAAATAAAACAATACGCAATTGATGGGGCATCCATATTAAAACAAATTCCAGACATTCGAATGATTGAAATTGAAACAGGAAAAGGATGTGATATTGGTAAATGTTCTTTCTGTACTGAACCACTAAAAAATAGAGTAGCATTCAGAGATACAGAAGATATCTTAAAAGAAATAAAAGAATTCTACAAATTGGGTGCAAGACATTTCAGAATAGGGAAACAAACCTGTTTCTACACCCTCCCTAAAGCTGCTGAACTCTTAAAAGATATCCATCAAGCATGTCCTGATCTTAAAGTCCTCCATATTGACAATTGTAATCCCGTTAAAGTGTTACAAGACCATAAAAAGAATGACGATAAAATTACCAAAGCAATCGTAAAGTATTGCACTTCAGGAAATGTAGCAGCCTTTGGAGTAGAATCGTTTGACATCAATGTAGTCCGAGCAAACACACTCAACACCAGACCTCAAGTTGCCTATGAAGCAATAAAAATAATCAACAAATACGGATCAGAGCGTGGCCCAGATGGATTACCAAAGTATATTCCAGGTATTAACATCATTTTTGGTTTAAGAAAAGAAAATAAAACCACCCATAAAGAAAATATGACTTGGCTTAAAAAAATCTATGATGAAGACCTCCTCTTAAGAAGAATTAACATTAGAAAAGCTGCTATCTTTGAAGGGACCTCTCTATACGAACAAGATGGTGATAAATATCTCAAGAAAAACAAAAAATACTATTGGAAATGGAGAAATGACATCAGACAAGAGATAGATTCTCCCATGCTCAAACGTCTCACCCCTGTTGGAACCGTCTTAAAGAATTGCTACACAGAAATCTACGACGGAAAAACAACCTTCTGTAGACAGTTTGGAACCTATCCCTTAATTGTAGGAGTAAAGAAAAGAATTCCCCTAAAACAGTTTGTCAACATCAAAATAACAGGACATATGTTAAGGAGTGTTACAGGAGAAATTGTCTAAGGTATCCGATTCAAACTTCTTAACAAATAATTCTCTGCTTGGCTTACTTTCTCTTTCTTTGCACCTTTTTTACCTGTAGTGACAGTCTTCACTTCTTTAGTAGCATCAACTTTTCCAATCTCTTCAGTATGATCTTTAATCTTTAACTCAATAGAACTCATCTCTTCCTCAGAAAGTTGCTGAGGTTGCCATTCTAAATTTACACCATCATTTTCCCCACGAGGAAGAATACTCACCGAAAAATGTGCATGTTTCTGACCTGCAGCTACCCCATTAGTAACAATAATATTCGTCCCTTGCATACCTAAAGCTTCAAAACTAGCAGTGCTCAATTTGTTAGCAATGGAAAACAATTTCCCTACTGTGAAATCAGGAACTTGCTCAAAAATAGTAAAATGTTCTTTAGGAAAGAGTTGTATCTGGCCCACAACAGCTGGGTCTTCTGCCATAATAGCTTTAAACTCATCATCTTCATAGATAACCTCTCCTTCGCCGCTACAAAGAGCGCAATTCTTTTTTGCCATGGTTGAAAATTCTACGTAAACTCCTCCATTTTTATTCTTGAATCATTTTTTTGTATCATTTTTTTGATTTTTCAACTTTGTGGACATCAGTCCACATATTTAACCAAACAGCCCCGCAATTGAATCAAGATCTACTTTATCATCCTTTGGCTTCTCTTTAGATTCTTCCTTAGGCTCTTCTTTAGGTTCTTCCTTTTTATCAATATCCTCTTCAAAATCAGCATCTACTTCTAATCCTCTTCTATTCTTACGAGGTTTTGCAACTTTTTTTGCTTTTGGAGGTTTCTTCTCCTCCTTTGGCTCCTCTTCAGGCTCATCTACTCGATCATCGATAACTTCATCATGTAAGTTAAATATTTCATTAACTCTTTTCTTCAATTTAACAAAAGCTTCAGATTGAGCTTTCTTATCCACCTTTCCAGCAGGAATATTCAAATTCTGCAAAGTATCATTTTCCATTCGTGGAATAATATGAATCATAAAATGTTGAGCTTTCTGTCCGGCAACAATACCATTAGCAACAAAAATATTGGTACCCTGGCATTTGAATGCCTTCAAACACTGTTGAGAAAGATGTTTAGCTATAGAAAACACATGAGCCAATTCCTCTTCAGGAATTAAAGGCATGATTTGATAATGTTCTTTAGGCATCAACAAAATATGTCCAGGATTAGCAGGGTTAATATCCAAAACGGCAAGCACTCTTTCATCTTCATAGACTTTCTTAGATTGTACTTTCCCAGAAGTAATCTGACAGAATATACACTGTTGCTTTTGAAACTCTTTTAACTCCTCAGGAGACATATTTTTCAATTTCTCCTGTAATGCCTGTTGCTGTTCAGGAGTCATTTGTTGAGGAGCTTGCTCTTCTGCCATAAGACTTATAAAATAGGACTTCATATAAAAATGTTGGTATACATGCTGATAACACTAGACATTCACAAAAACATTGAAGCAAATGCTTCGGTCTATTATGAAAAAGCTAAGAAAGCTAAGAAAAAAATAGAGGGAGCTACATTAGCTCTAGAAAAAACAAGGGAAAAAATAGCAAAAGTTAAGGCAAAAAAAGAAGATATGTTGAAACGAGAAGAAGTTGCCAAAACAGCAAGAAAGAAAGAGTGGTATGAAAAATTCAGATGGTTCAGAACTTCATCAAATTTATTAGTTATTGGTGGTAGAGACGCCACCACAAATGAAATTATTATAAAAAAACATACAGAGAAAGGTGATTTAGTATTTCACACCGACATGGCAGGATCTCCATTCTTTGTAATCAAAGGAGAAGGAAAAGAAATCCCAGAATCATCCATCAAAGAGACAGCTGACGCTACCTGTACATTCTCCAGAGCTTGGAAACTAGGAATTTCTACCCAATCAGTATTTTATGTTAATCCAGATCAAGTAACCAAAGAAGCCAATTCAGGAGAATACCTCACCAAAGGAGCATTTATGGTGCGAGGTAAAACTAATTATACAGAAAATAAAATTAATTGTGCAATAGGGTTTACCGATAAAAAACAACCGATGTGTGCATCTCTAGAATCGGTAAAAAAACATTGTAAACATCACTTAGTCATAGAACAAGGAGACAAAAAACCATCTGACCTTGCTAAAACCATTGCTAAGAAATTAGGTGGTGACTTAGATGATATTATACGAGCACTTCCTTCTGGTGGAATGCAACTACAGAAATAATTATTTCTTCTTACCTTTCTTTTTCCTACCGTTAGCTTTCTTCTTTCGAGCCATCACTCCAGGATAATTGGGTATAACCTCGTGATGGGTTTCTCTAACCATAACTTTAATCTGCTCTAAATCCTTTTGCATGTCGGTAATTTCCCGTTCAGCTTTCCGATTAACTGCATAATCATACTTTGCATTAATTCTATCTCTCTCAGTCTGACGATTACCACTCATAAGAATAATAGGGGCCTGAAATGCTGCAAGCATACTTAATACAAAGTTCAATAAAATAAACGGATACGGATCCCAGTGATTGATATAAGCAGTAACATTTATTATAATCCATACAATAAGTGCAAACAATAATCCAAGAATAAAAGTCCAGCTACCAGCCCACTCACTCAGATTATCAGCAGCCTTTTGTCCTGCAGTAAGATCTTTACCCAAAGCAGGATGTAACTTATGATGTTTATGGATCAACCCTTTAATATTAGCAAATAGGTGATTACCATTCTTCTTTCCATTCCCCATTATACATATTACAGAAGTTATGATATTTAAAAGTGCCTAATCGTCTAAAGTCCATCACAAATCCAAACATTTATATACATAAAAAAGTACATAATTACATATCATTTTAAGAATATAGAAATATACATAAAATTATACATAATAAACCTAAAAACTACCCATCAAGAAGGAAATAAACCATGAAATTACAATACGACACCAATAATCAGTTCAAAGTAACTCTTCCTAAGAAGATTCTAGAAGCTATGGGCTGGAAAAAAGGAGATAAAATCAAAGTTGAGTTAGATGCTTTCAACAACTTAGTTCTAAAAAATGAAGATAAATAACATCCTAAAAAGAAAAAACAACTCCAAGAAAGGAGATCATGGTAGAGTCCTCATTGTAGGAGGATCAGAAAAATACGTAGGTGCACTTACCTTAGCAGGGATTGCAGCCCTAAGAATTACTGATTGGGTCACCATAGCAGCACCAGAAAAAGTGGCTTGGGCAATTAACACTCTAAGCCCAGACCTCGTAACAGTAAAACTCAAAGGAACTCACATTCAATCTTCACATATTAAGAAACTTACACGTCTTGCGAAGGGGCATGACGTATTACTGCTTGGCATCGGTATGGGTCTTACATCAAATAGTACAGCGAGAGCCCTCGCCAAACTCCCATTACCGAAGGTGATTGATGCCGATGCCCTAAAAGCAGTTTCAATAAAACAAACAAAAAACGCAATACTTACTCCACACCAAAAGGAATTCACAACGTTACTAAAGAATTCAAAATTAAATAAAAATAATTTCCAAAAAGAACTCAAAGAAAACATCCTACTCATCAAAGGACCAAGGGATTTTATTTTTTCCCAAAAAAAACAGAAAATAAACAACAAAGGTAATCCAGGAATGACAAGAGCAGGCACAGGGGATGTCCTTGCAGGAGTTATTGCTGGATTGTTAGCAAGAAAGGTGTCATTGTTCAATGCTGCAGACCAAGGGGTTCTACTTACCACTAAAGCAGCCGACCAGTTGAACAAGAAACATAAATATTGTTATCTTGCATCTGAACTAGCAGATGATATCAAGAGGTACATCTAATGACGGGCATATTTGTTGATATGGGGGTTATCATCATTGCTGCCACTATATTAGGTATCGTCTTTAGGTTCATAAAACAACCATTAATTCCTGCCTATGTGTTAGCAGGAATAATTCTAGGGCCCAAGATACTCGGAATCATAACTGACTTTGAAGTCATCAAAGTATTAGGGGAAATTGGTATTGCATTTCTATTGTTCGTTGTAGGAATCGAATTAGACTTCTCAAAACTCAAAGATATTGGGTGGATTGCCTCGATCGGTGGAACCATAAAAACAGTCATTATGTTCTCAATGGGATACATCATTGCCATCTACTCAGGCGTCTTTGTCCATATTGAAGCAATCTATGTAGGATTAATCGTTGCATTCTCCTCAACCATGATTGTCATCAAACTACTTGCCGATAAAAGAGAGATTGACACCCTTCATGGAAGAATTGTGATTGGAATCTTACTACTAGAAGATTTCCTAGCCATCCTTGCCATGTCAATGTTGGGGTCAATTAACGATGTTACGGTGATGTTCCTCTTTGTAGCTGCATTAAAAGGATTCTTCATCTTTGCCATGATACTGTTCTCCTCAAGATTCATTTTCCCACTGTTATTCAAATTCGCAGCTAAATCTCAAGAATTATTATTCCTATTATCTGTAACCACCCTTTTCATCTTTGCAATCGGAATAAACTACATGGGATTCTCAATTGCAATTGGAGCATTCGCAGCAGGAGTAGCTATTGGAAACCTACCTTACAACTTTCAGATCATCGGGAAAATTAAACCACTGAGAGACTACTTCGCAACATTATTCTTTGCAACATTAGGGCTAGAATTGGTATTCACTTCAGTAGAAACCATTATTGTGCCATTATTAATCTTATTATTCTTAGTGGTAGTCTTAAAACCTTTAGTAGTAATCGTAATCACTTCGGTCTTTGGATACACCAGAAAAACATCCTTCATGGCAGGAATAAACCTAGCCCAAGTATCAGAATTCTCCTTAATAATTGTAGCAGAAGGAATGCTTATTGGTCAGATTAGTAGAGAAATTTTCTCAATTGCAGTTATCCTTGCCATTATTACAATCGTTATGACTTCATATTTCGTAAAATTCGATAAAGGATTATATAGGATTGTAAAACCATTCCTTAAACCCCTAAACTTAATCAGAACCAAAAAGAAAAAACTATCCTACATGCCCAACGAAGGAAAATATAAAGCAATCCTCTTAGGATATGACCGAATTGGATTCTCAATTATGAAAGCTTTCAAAAAACTCAATAAAAAATTCATCGTGGTAGACTTCAATCCCGATATTATCAAGAGATTAATTAAAGAAAAAATCCCGTGTATCTATGGTGATATTGGAGATCTCGAAATATTGGAAAGACTTGATCTTAATCGTGCTGAAATTGTCATTTCAACCGTCCCAGAACTAAAAGATAACAAAAATCTTATTTCCTATGTCAAAGAAAGAAACAAAAGAGCCTCCATTTTCGTAACAGCCAATAGAATACATGAAGCATTGGATCTCTATGAAGCAAAAGCAGACTATGTAATCCTCCCACATTTCCTCGGAGGACACCACGTATCCTTAATGTTAGAAAATACCACAGGAAATCTCTCCTCATTATTAAAAAATAAGATTAATCACATTACAGAGTTAAAAAAGAGAAAAGACATGGGATTCGAACATCCTAAAGTAAGAAGGGATAAGGAAGAAACCTAAGAAAGATTAATAAACTCTCCACACTAAGGAGAAATGAAGAAAAAAGAAAATGGCAGACGTTTGGAACCCACACTTGGAAGCTTCATCTAAAATATTGATGAAGTTTGGATTTATTAAGAAAGAGTATGCTAAAGAGTACTCCATTCTTCCAGAAAAAGAGAGAAATAAGAAAATAGACAATCTAACAGAAGATGAAGCAGACAAACAAGCTGATTTGGATGAAGAAGAGGTAGGAAAAGATCAATTAGTCTTAGTAAATTTCCCCAAACCTACACATAAATATAGATTAGTGTATGAAACACACAAAGGAAACATAGAGGAAACCTATTTTTGGATTCTTAACTATCTCAGATATGATATGCACTTCACCCAGATTGAAAAAATAACAGATATCTTTGCAGCTGCTGAAACAAGTGCGTTTGAAGGTGTGAGACAACAACGAGTAGGACTCCAACAAGACAAAGTCTCTGGATTTTTAGCCACCATTGGAAAAATGGTCAAAGAATTGTTCCAATTAGTGAGAGAACTTAGAATTATCGATGAAAGATTGGCCTACTATGAAGACTCATTCACCACATCTAAAAGTCATGAGAGTGCTGAAATCACATTGAAAGGTATTTGGATCGATCAAGTAGAGGGAGGATCAAAAAACCCAGCTTCCATTTTCGGATTATCTAAAGAACTACAATTTACAACATTACCTGATCTCTTTTTTGCAATCCACCCTAAAGAACCAACCGATGTGGATGAAGTTGTGGATGCACTAGAATTCAATCGAAAGGTCAAAGAAGTCCTCAAAAGAAAATTAAGATCATTTATGGAATGGAAAGTAAGAACCTATGATGAGATGAAAAATAGAAGAATTTTCACCATTCAATATCTGAGACAACACTTTGATATCATCAAAATGTATATGCAATGGGTAAAACCCTACTTAAGAACCATCAAAAGATTAGGATACGACATTAAGAAGACAAAATCTCCTGATCTTGTTGCCGCTTTCGAAGGATCCATGATTGAGGTAGAATTTGCTGGAGTATTCTACCCAAGAGGAAACAAAGAGTATAGAACTGTCTTGGTCATGCATTTTGACCTACGTACACGTCCACAGATGAACTTTCAGGCAGAAGGATACAATCGAGGCCCACTACATACAGGAGAAGCTAAAGTCACCTGGAGAGGGTATACCTGGACCGATGAAGAACTCAAAAAATACATTGGTATGCGAGAATCAGAAGACATGGAGTTATTAGCTTCCGTAGATCGATCAGTAGAAGCAGCCATGGAAGCTTTAGGAGATGAACTAGAAGGATATCTGCAACAAGCAGGAGAAGATATCTCCTTTGAAAAAGAACTAAAAGGAAAAAAGAAAGAAAAAGAGAAGCCAAAAATGCCAGGATTATTTGATCCGTTATTTTCAGTCTTCAAAGGAGTAGGTGATGCAGCTAAGTTTGCAACACCTGACATTAAGATGAAAAAAAAGAAAGCAACATTAAGTTCCTATCAAAAAGAAAAAGAAATTGCTGCTGCTAAAAAAGATTTAGTAGTAAGAATGTGGACTTGTTATAAAAATTACAAGAAGAGTCATAAAATGATTGCGTGGTAAATCGAAAAAATGCCAAAACTAGACGAATTAAAAAAATTACATCCTGAAGATAGATTGAAGAGGTTAAAAGAATTAGAAAAAGAAAGAAAAGAAGAAATTGAAGAAGCAAAAGAGATGGTTAAACAATCTAATGAAGAGATTGCCGAAGAAGACCTCATCAAACGGATGAATCCTCCTGAAGCTGAAGAAATACAAGTAGAAAAACTATTCAGACCTCGAGAAGAACCTATCGAATCAAAAGTAGAACCCTTAAAACCTGAAGTTGAAGAAGAAGCTTCTTTAGAATCAGAATTAAGTGGTGTCCCTTCACTCCCTCCAGAACAAGAGATTGCTCAAACAGCTATGTATCAAGTAAATCAACTTGAACAAGATCTAAGAGGACAATCAACCGATTCCATCTATAAATCCATGTCTACTATGATGGAACAACCGCAAGATTCCATGTCACAATACCAAAGAAATAAAATAGAAGCAGCATATAATATCATGAAAGAGCGAGATGACCTCTACGGAGACTCAGCTGGTCAAAAAATTCAAGGATCAGCATCCAAGATACTCTCTTTACATGAAAGAATAAAACAGGACTACCAAAGCTAAAATGCAATTTAACCAATCGTACCAATCACCGATGGAAAAGCCGGAAGTCATTGATCTAGATAACCATGCACCGTATTCTGCCGAAAGGCATGAAGAACCCGATATTGAGAAGCCTATTTTCCCTATGAATCGTCTGGGACAATCAGTAACAGAAGGATCACGATTTGGATCATTCTTCCAGACTGCTACCGGAGCAATTAGAGCAGGAGCAGGAAAAGTAGAATTACAACTGGGTATGGGTGGAGGCGCCGAACCCGTAGGAGCTGAAGCATATGGAGTTGAAGCAAGAGAAGCCCTGAGAGAAATGGCCAAAGCAAATCAAGTTGAATTCTCATCAGTCCACTCACCATCACAAATTGGAAACATGAGTGGTTTCGCAGGACCAGAAAGAGGATTTGATGATGCACAAAGAAAGGTAGAGTTAGATGAAGTAAAATCAGCCATAGACTTTGCCGCAGATACAGCAGGAAAAGGGGCAGTTGTTGTCCACACAGGAGAATATCAGAGACCTATTTCAGAAGCAGCTTGGGCCCATGATGAGGAAGGTAATAGAATCTTCACAGGATATGAAGAAGAGGAAGAACGTGCAATCCTCCCATTAGTAGATAAAAGAACAGGAAGTGTTATCCAACAAGTGAGGAAAAACCAAATAGTTGCAAGAGCACAATGGAATAGGTATGACGAGACCAATAAAAAATTACAAGGAGAAAAACATGGAGAATCTTATGTGGATGATAAAGGTCAACACGTTGATCAAGGGGATTATGTCGACTATGAAGGAAACAAAGTAAATTTCAAAGATCGAGTTCCTGTCTATGACGAAGAAAAAAATACCTTCATTGTTAAGCAACAAAAATGGGAAGATTTCGAACAAGAAGCTGATGAACGAAATAGGGAATTAGCGAGAGAATTAGGAAAAGATATGAGTGAATTAACAGATGAGGAAAGAATTACACCAGAAAAAGCCTTATTGATAGCTACCACAGAAACGCAAGAAAAGATTGCAGAAGGATGGGCAGATAATTACGGATTACGATTACGAGATACCTTCAAAGAAATTGATAAATTGAAACATGCTCTTGCCCATTGGAAGAAAGTGGAAGAATCCGTTCCTGAAGATGATCAATATCAACTTTTACAAGGAGAATCAGGAAAACAGTTTTCACAACAGACCAATTTAATCCCAGAAGAAAGAAAATTACCTTCAGAAATTATTGCAAAAAATTTGAATAATTCAAGAGAAGAAATTGAGTCCTTAAAAGAAATGGTTACCGGTCAAAAACAACAAGCTGAAGAGGCAAGAATCCAAAGAGAAAACGCAATCACCATTGAAAACTATGCAAAAAATAAATCCATTAAATCATATGCTGAATTAGGAATATACGCCCTGGATGTATCTGCAGATAATCCTCACACAAAAGGAGATTTGTTTATTGCTGCAGAAAATATTTTCCCAGAAATGGGATATGGATCACATCCACAAGAAATGACTGAATTGATCCAAAAATCTAGGAAAAAAATGGCAGAACAATTAGTCACGAGTAGAAATTTCTCAGAAGAACAAGCTCAACAAGCAGCCGAAGAACACATTAAAGCGACCATTGATCTTCAACATTTAGGGATGTGGAGGAAAAACTTTGTAGCGCAAGGCGATGAATCTAAACAAGAAACAGATCAACGTTTTGAAAAATGGTATATGGAAGAATTCAAAAAAATGGAAGAGAAAGGTATTATCGGACATATGCACGTTGTTGACGGTTTTGGAAGACAACATACTCACTTGCCCCCTGGCCAAGGAACGTTACCAATTAAAGAAGCATTACAATATCTGAAGAAAAAAGGATACAAAGGAGATCTTACTTCAGAAGGTTTTGCTGAAGGACAATTCGGCCCAGCTAGAATTATTTCTAAATTCTGGGAGACGAATGGGTCACCCATCTATTCAAAAGGATTTAGTGGAACTACAGGCGCTGCATCATCACCTCAATCTAAATGGTCTAATGTTGAACACTCTTATTTTGGACAGACATACTCACCTAACTTCGTCTTTGGCTCATATAGTCCAAGTAATGATTGGTCATTATGGTCACAGACTCCAATGGAATAAGCCATAGAGTTGATAATTCTAGCTCAAAGTATAAACATTTATAAAGATAAAAGCAATTTATTCTATTAGTGCGTGGTTTATTATGATATCAAATGTAAAAACACTATTCCATAGTCCAACTATAGTATCAGCGCCAGCTGCACAGTTTCATGCACACTTTTTTTCTGAAGAACAATTTTTAACAGGTGAAGGAGAATTAAAAAGTACTCCTGTGAGTAAAAAAACTTCTGATGAATCCAGATTGTTTGTAAGACTTGAAATTTCAGGTCCTAGCCTTGTTGCAAGAATTGTAAGCGAATATGCACAACCTGGAATTGTAAATAAAGTTATGCAATCACTCTATTCTATTGATAGATCAGCAGCTTCTCTAGTAAATACTGAAAAATCACAATCCTATCAACATGCAATTCAAACAGAATTTCCTACAATTAAGAGTAGACCTGCTGCAAATTATAATATTGAAGCTAAAGAAAAACCTGCAATAATTCATGAATTGCAACCTGCTCCAGAAGCACAAGTGCAAGTCTATGTCCCTCAAGATGTTTTAGTACAAACTACAGAAAGAGAGTTTGAACAAACAACAAAAATAAAGGAACAACTCTACGCACAATATAATAATGATCAGGTATCAAGTTATCAGGCTACTCATGAATCACATATGAATGAAAATCCATTCTATCAAGTTTCAGGATTACATCTCCTTCAAGAAAAAGACATTGTAGAATATAATCCTAATCAACCTGAAAATAGAGAGATGGATGAAAGAAAGATTGAATATACTGCTCAGCCACAGATAGAAAATATCAAAAATAATTATTTAGAACACAATGCTGTATCATTTGAATTACCTATATTCAATCAAGAAAAAGAAATTCTACGACCTCAGAGAGATTTTGAACAGAGAAAAAATAACTATCAACCAAAGGAAAAAATAAGAAGAGACTTTCCAACATATACTAAAATTGATATGTCAATTGACTTAGAAAATCCTACTAGAGATCATAGTCTAGATACAGAATCAATATCATATGAAATAACTGCAGAAACTTCAACTCCAATACATCAAACTTCAAGATTAGAAGCAAAAATCCAACCACAAAATCAAACTGAAACATACACAGCAAAATCTACTCAAGAGAGACAATCTTCAGATATTACTTGGGAAGTACAGTCTTCTGAAGATGCACGTCCTTTTCTTGGACATTCAATTGAATACTCTCACAAAACAGATTCTACTCCATCTCGTGATACAGATTACTCAGAACCAGCTATCACATACTCAGAAGAAGAAAGATTAGAAATTAAACTTGATCAAGATCCACATAAAGAAAATAACGAAAGACAGCCAAAAAGAAAAAGAGAATATCACCAGAAGAAGGAATCCAAAAAAGAACCTACTAAAAAATCTCATAAAATTGAATACAAAGATAATCCAACAACATCAACATATGAACAAAAGAAAGAATATACAGCAGAACCAACTAAAATACATGAATTCAGAGAAAAAGAATTGAATATTCCAGAGTTTAGAAATGAATCTCATGAATTTCAATATCAAAAAGCAAAAGAAATTAAAACAGAAGTAATCAAAAGTAACCAATTTGAAAAAAGAAATGAAGAATATGATTCTCCAGAATTAAAGGATACAAAAATCCATGACTTTAATCAATATAAAATAAAAAACAATGCTTACACATCTAATCTAGATTCATTAGTCACAGAAAGTGAAGTTGAATCAGCACCACCTTGTGCTGTGAATTCATTAGAAACTGACAAGCCATGTACTGTAAATAGTTTAGAAAATATTGAAGACGGAACCTCTATAGTGGGTATTGTAAAAACAACTCAGGCAAATAACTGTTATGCACCTAAAACAGAAGAATTTTCAAAAGTAGAATCAACAAGAGATTTTGAATCATTTGGAGTGGACATATTAGCACAAAAAGGAATCGAATCAGTTGAAGATTTAATTGATAAAGAAGGAAATATTGACATAACAAAATTCGGAGATTCATATTCCTTACTGGGTGGAGGAGTAATGATAACCATCACAGAAGAGCAAGAAAATAGTTCTTTCGCATATGGAATTAGAGGACAAGATAGATCAGATGTGGGAACTACCTATACAGGCATGGCAAATGAAGTAGGAGCTATACTCTTTAAAATCTTTGAAAAAAATGGTTTAACCTTAGACATCACCACAATGGATGAAATCATTGAAGGAGAAAACTACACCGGTTCAAATCTTTATGTCACCGAAGTTACCGGTGGAAAAAGAGGATTAGAGAAAAAATTAAACCAAGTGATAGGTAAAGAAATAACTATTAACGATGTTCAATATTCAATTGTAGTAAAAGATGCTACAACAGGCCAAGAAATCTCTTGTAACGCTTCTACAGGATTAACACAAGGAAACTACACTATAGATGTTATTACTAAAATTGGATCTGCAAATTTACAATCAGAAGTGTCTATGTCATTAGATGAAATAAACCTTGATAGGAACTTAGATAATGGATATGAAACTCCAAAATTTGCACATCTTGTCCATGAAGACACCGGAGAAAGACTTGATGGATATGCACTCCCAGAATTGGCATTTGAGTCTAATGGATATGAAACCATCATGGATCAATTCATAAGTTCATTAGAATCTGCAAATGCAGACTTTGAAGTAAAAACAATGAACACACAAGAATATGGACAGGAGAAAGGAACCAACTTAAGATATGTTCGAACCATTGAAGGAGTGATTGACAATTATATGAAATTACACCCTAATGCACAAAAAGAAAAAGTAGGAATCTTATTAATGGAAACTGAATCTGGAAAAATTATGAGAGAACCAGGATATGGCGCTGAAGGATTGGACTATGCAGAAAAAGCTGGAAAGTCATATGTCCCAGTAATTTATGAATTAGGTGCTGATTTATCAAACTCACATGTTGAATTGCCTAAGCAAAATCGTGAAAATACAATTGATACCATCTTCTCTAACTTAGCAGCATGAAATCTATTCAAGAATATTTCAAACAAGAAGACTCTAATTCTTTAGAAGAACATAATCTACCTTACGTCTATACAAATAAAGGTGTATGGGCAGGAGCAAATCTAGAGGCATTAGAAGAATTCTTTAAACTCATAAAACTAGAATCCTTCAAATCATTTATAGACTTAGGGTGTGGTGATGGGAGAGTTACCATCATGGCAGGCAATTTTACAAATGCTCTTGGCATTGAATCCGACATGAATCTTATAGGCAAAGCCCATAAAGCCATAAAAGAATTTAACAGCAAAGCTGAAGTAAAAATGGGAGACTTTTTTGATCTTGACCTTGCAAAATTCGATATCATTTTTATAAATCCAGATAAAGGATTCAATTATGGATTAGAAAAAAAATTAATGAATGAACTAAAGGGCACGTTAGTAGTGTACAATAACTTATTTCTACCCAGATTTCTAAAACAAGGAGAAACCCATGTGTGTAAGGAAATTCCCATTACACTGTATACACAAGATTAATCATTCTATAATAGTAAACAAACCTTATATACGCTTTTCTTAAAATAAGAGGTGGAGGGGAATAAAGAGTAGTTTAACTTAGAAAAAGCACTACATGGTAAAATTCAAAATAGAGCGGAGAGATCATCCTCAAGTAAAGAGATATTCCTCTGAAGAGATTAAAATAGCTAGAAAACTAGCAGACAGAATTTTAGAAGAATTTGGTTCATTTGTGAAATCAATTGTATTATTTGGATCTGCAGCGAGAGCTCAAGGTAAATCAAAACCAGGCGATGTAGATGTATTAGTCATTGTAAACGATCTGAATATGGTCCTCAGTGGAGAAGCAGTAGAGACATACAGAGTTATCATGGAAAGATTAGTACGTGACACATCAGATAGATTACACGTGACCACATTAAAACTATCCAACTTCTGGGATTATGTAAGATTAGGAGATCCTTTAGCAATTAATATCTTAAGAGATGGAGTAGCTTTGATTGATACAGGAATCTTTGATCCTATGCAAGCATTGCTCTATATGGGAAGAATACGTCCTACCTATGAAGCTATCTTCACCTACTACTCACGAGCACCTGCTACATTAGCAAACTCAAAATGGCACGTGTTACAAGCAACATTAGACCTGTACTGGGCAGTAATAGATGCTGCGCATGCAGCGTTAATGAAACATGGTGAAATACCTCCATCTCCTGCTCACGTAGCAGATATGATGGAAAAAACTTTAGTTAAAGATAACCTTATTGAAAAACGATATGTAACTACTATGAAAGATTTCTATGTCTTAGCTAAGAAAATCATGCACAGAGAATTAAAAGAAGTAACAGGAAAACAATTTGATCAATACTATAAACTTTCTGAAGATTTTGTTAAAAGAATAAAGAAAATTATTGAACCATGAACATCTGAATATTCTACCAAAACCTTTTAAATGTCCATCTAATCCTATTACTATGTCATTCGAAGAACAAAAGAAAGTACAACTCGAAAAAAAGGATGCTTCTATTCAAGGAGAGATTGACATTGAAATTAGATATTTAGTAGACAAATTAAACGAGTATCCTTTCTTCTACACCACATCAAGTTGTGCAGGAAGAACATTACTGTTATCCAAAAAATCTGATAAAAAGTTTAACATTCAATGGATATACAAAGATCATAAAGAAGCAAACCTGAAAAAAATACAGGAAACTCTGAAAGAATTGCCAGATAATCCTGTCTGGATCAAACAAGAATCTGCAATACTCCACATCTGTTGTAAAGATATGGAAACAGCAGAAAGATTATTAGTTATTTGTAAAAATACGGGATTTAAATTCTCAGGAATATTATCAACAAAGAAAAGAATCATTGTCCAAGTAATGTCAAGTGAGAATTTAGAAACAATAGTCGCAGACAAAAAACAACTCTTAATCTCAGAAGAATATCTCATAAGATTAGTAGATGAATGCAATAAAAGAATGGAAAGAAATATATCTAGAATTAAGAGATTACATGACGGAATAGTTGAGGAGTTCAAATGAGCAAAGCATTAACACTATTATTAGTAAGATTAACACTCTCAACTATTTTCATGCTTCAAGGTCTTTCAAATATCATTTGGCCTGATTATAGATTTGCAATACTAATAGGGATAATTGAAGCAATAGCCTCTATACTTCTTTTTTATGGCTTTTACAATAAACTTACGTCAATTATTCTAGGATTTCTGATGCTAGGAGCAATTGCCACCATACACTTACCAGAATCAGTAAAGCAATTAACATTCACTCAAGGATTACAAGCCGATCTTATGATTTTTGTAGCTTGTTTTGTGATTTACTTCTTTGACGATCATGACGATTACGGAATGTGAGATATCCTAATAATCCTACAACAAACACTACAAAACTCAACACAGGACCAAGATTTCTTTTAATTTTAGGAATTATTCTAAGAGTAGAGGATACCTGATAGGATTTTGAATCTTTTGCAAAAACCTGAACATACAATTCAGGAAAGATATCCAATCCTGATGAAGGTGCACCAGAAAAACCTATAGTAAAAATATCATCACTATACTTTTCTTGGACCAAAGTAACTCTTTTTTCACTAAAAGAATCTATACTTCCTTGGGAGGGATTCCCCATATAAGATCTCCCAAGCAAAGAATAATTCACAGGGAAAGGATTTTGATTAAAAATAATAATCTCTCCCGCCTCCCCATCAGCTAAATACAATTCATTCGGTGCCACACCCAGTTGTTGACCCATTACCAAAGGTAAACAAAGCAAAAATACAAATAAATACTTCATTCTAACGACCTATGGCTTGAATAGCCAGTGCAGTGGTATATAACCCACTCGTGGCATTCTGAGGTATGATAAACTTTAAACTAAGTGGAATAGTTGCATCCAATCCTAAATTAATATTCTTTAGTAAATTCTGTGAAGCAGAGGAGAAATCTATCCCATTAAAACTAAACAGTGTATCACTAAAACTTCTCCCTTCACTGACATTTTTAGCACGAACACTCAAATCTAAAGGAATATTTCCAATATTTTTTATCGTAGGACTATCTGTGGTACTTACTTTTTCGTCCCCTTTGATAAAAACCTCTTCACCGGGTCGTGCCTTTTGAACACTAATTGCAGAAGTGTCTAAAAAAATACCGGCCAAAGGCAATACAGTGACCGCAAATTGAAGAGGTAGTGTGGTATGTTTGCCCGTGGCGGTAATCGTGATATTATACTCTCCTGGTAATTGGTGATACCAAAAGGAAAACGTTCCAGTGTATTGAGAATGACTGTCATTAAGAGTTGCACCTTCCAATAAAACTGTTGAATTAAATATGTCCATCTTCACAGAAGTTATGACATCATTTCCTCCAAGAGTTATGTTTACAAAAACAGATCTCTTTTTTCCAGGAACAGGACTCACCTGTACTCCTTCTGAAAATAAATCGTCATCAATAGTAAAATTATACAATGATAGTGTGTAAGCCTCTACTTCAACAGAAATAAGTAAAAGTCCATCAGATTGAACTGTACTACTGTTTCTTGGATCTGGTGAAAGAGCCTCAAATGTATTCGTATAACTTCCATTATCTAATTTTCTTTGTAAAGATTCTCTCACATCAACTGCATCTTCTCCCCAAGTTACTGTATCAACTATCTTTTCACCATCTAGAAGAGAAACAAATCCATCATCATTTGCAAGTGTTATCGCTTCAGCATAATCTGATTCATCCCAATTGAGATCGTCTCGTTTCTCCCATCCTGTATCAGTGACCAAATAATAAGAACCAGGAAGAATATGAGCTTCTGAAGGTAAGGTTACATCTTTAACAGAAGATTTAGTTGATAGAACCCATTCACTTATGGAAACAGTAGTATCACCATTATTAAACAACTCTACAAACTCTCCTCCATTCTCTGTCCCCTTGGGATCAAAATAGACCTCAGTGATTAAAACTTCAGCCTGAACAACACCACAAACTAATAATAACATAATTACTGCAATAATTCTCATCGAAACACTCCAGAACCCAAATAATATGATAGAAAAAGTCCTTAATAAATCTTTACAAAAAAAACTGGAAGAATTTCCGAAAAAAGAAAAAAACTAAACTTTAGGCTTCAACAATTGTAAAAACAAAGCTCCTACTAATCCAATTACAATCAAATTAGCTAAAATTAAAGCTGCAAAGTACAATGAAGAATCTTCCACTTGCTCAACAGTTACAAATCCACTTGCAACACTAGGTGTTGTAGGAGTTGATGGAGTTGGTGAAGTAGTAGTTGTAGGTGTTATAACAGTAACTTCTCCATCTGTTGTAGTGGTCACAGTTGGTGGTACCACAACTACAGGGACAGGCACATTCGTTTGACACTCAGCAATCTTTAAAATTTCAGTTTCAACATCAATAACCTTGTCTGTATCATAGAATAATCGCAGCTCAATAGGATAATCTCCTGATGCAACACTATCTGGAACTCTAAAGTTAAATGTTTTCTCGAACGTATTATCTGAATTATCAATATCTTCATCCAATTCAAATTGTTCTTTGAAATCGATTCCTAAGTCACTGCTCTTAACATGTAATACACTCTCATCCTCATCGGATGATCCAATATTTTGAGCAACTACTCGAAGGAGTCCATTCTTTTTACAAGTCAATATATTTGATTCTAATTCAGATCGTGCAATAATAAGTTTATGTCTATCTCTATCTACACGAAGTACCGTTCTAAACACAGCTTCGTGATCATTTCCATCCTCATCTTCTCCCTCAACCTCAATAAGTACGTCGTACTCATCTTCTTCAGCGTCTTCAGGAATATTGAAGGTAATCGTCTCAGTCTCGTCTTCATTTGCGTCAACATCGAATTTTTGAGATTCTTCTTCAAGTTCATCTCCATCATCAATATCGTCAATAGTTATAGTGATAAAAACATCTTCAATTTTAATATCTTGAGAAGAAGTAAATTTGTTTCGAATAGTAACTTCAAATTCAACCTCATCTCCAGGTTTTGCTCGTTTACTGATAGTACTTCCATCTACAATATTATTATCGGTACTATCATCCACAGTAACATCAATATCGTCAATAATTAATTTACCTTCAATAAGTGCTTTAACACTAACGGAGGCGTTTAATTCTGCAGAACGTACTTGGATTGTTCCCAAAGTTTGATCTCCAGCTGTCTCACCCTCAGGTGCAAACAAAGTAATAGTAAAACTTCTAGATGCTCCAGAAGCAAGTGAACTAGTACTATTATCTGAAACGCTAAAATTAAACCTACTAGGAATATTAGTATTAACTAAAGTTACATTGTTCAATGCATCATTTCCTGTGTTTGTAATACTAAATGTCTTTGATTTACTCTCATTGGTATCTAGAGTTCCAATATCAACCGGTGATTCTGAAAAACTCAGAGTAAAAGTTGAAGGAGAAACACTCAAAGTAAACGTACTATTGACTGGAACTAATCCTGGATAATTTAGTGTAATATTTCCTTGATATGTTCCATTTGTAGTAGTACTAGGAATAGAGATATTCAATGTAGGAACTGTGGTTCCAGCAAAAGCAGTAGCAAAATTAGCAGGTAAAGTAACATTACCAGCCGCAATTCGGAAAGATCCATTATTGGTATCAACCAAATCAGTAATTGTAAAATTCAGTACAGCTAAATCAGTATTTCCAGTATTACTTACCAAAATACTTGCATTTGCAGTCTTTCCGATAACTCCGGAAGTTGCTGATGCATTAATTGTTGCATTATCAATACCCAAAACTAGTGTATTGACAGATAAAACAACAGTATCTGAATTATTAGCTGAAAAATTAAAACTTGTAGTATAGGTATCGTTAAATGTTCCTGATGGTACTGTTAATGTGTAGTTAAAAGTTGTTGAACCAGTTACAGGTACAGTAACTGGACTAGATACATTATATACAATTGGTGCAGAAACATTCTGTCTACTTCCTTGTAAAGTAATGGAGGGTAAATCCACAGTTACATTAAAATCTGAGAGGCTAGTGGAAAGGGTAACTTCACCAGTTACAGTCCCTGATGCATTTGCACGAAAATTATCTGAACTTAAAACACCGTTCAAAATATCTTTAGATGCCAAATTAAGAGTGATTGTATGTAAAGCTGATTGTGAAACATTATTTGTAAAGTTAACAACACCCACCAAAGATTCATTGTAGATAGTAGTTGGCGCTGTTACACTAATATTAATAGAAACACTCGTGCCATTAGTAATATTAAGAGGACTTGTAGCATTGTAAGTTAAAGCTAATACTTGTGTGGTAACCCCACCAACAAAGGTAGCATTAATAGGAAGAGTAAAGGTTTGATTTTCTCCAGCATTATCGTTGGATAAGACTACAGTTGACGTTAAAACTTGACTTTGAGTAGCATCAAATGTTGCAGAACTTGGGCTTACTGAAATTTCTCCAGCAGCAAAAACAACTAATGTAAGAATCAATGCAATACCTATAAATGTAAATTGTTTATCCATACCAATCCCCCGATAATTCTACTAAATTACTTCTTATATATAACTATTAGTATCTTGGAGTAGTTACATAGAATATAAAGACATCTGTAGTACAAAATATATATTACTCTCCTCTATATAATAAGAATTAAAATTTCATTTATTTTCCAAAATTAAAATATTTACGTAATTCTTCCTCTTCTTCTTGAATTTCTTTCTTAGACGTTTCTTCTGAAGATTCGGTGGTTTCTTCAACCGTTTCTTCTTCAGCAACAGGTTGAGGAGTTTCATCAGGTGCTTGCTCCTCAGATGCATCTTCAACCATCATATCACTAGGCAATTCATCATTTCGAGATGGAACAACAGCAGGTTCTTCCGTAACAACCGGCTCTTCAACAGTTTTTGGCTCAGGAACTCTCTCAGGTTCACCAAAAACAGGCTCCTCTGGATATAGACTAGCTGCCTCTTGTTCTTCAACCACTTCAGGCTCAGGAATAGAAGCACTCGCTTCATTAATGACTTCTTGAGAATCTTCATTCTGTAATAATTCATGTAAAGGAGTTTCTTCACTTTGTTCATGTTCATTCGCTTCCGGATGAACAGTTGCAACTTCTGTATCAACAGCAATAGGCTCAGATTCAGGAGCAGGTTCAACAGCAACTGGCTCTGGTTCCACAGTTTCCATAGCTACTTGTACTTCTTCTTCTCCAAATTCTGGACTTGGAGGATCCACCTCAGATAAATCTTGTTGTACTTCTGGTGGTGGAGCTTCCTTTAAATCTTCTGTATCTTCTATACCTTCTTCATCAATCTCTTGTTCAGCAATATGCTCAATCTCATCTTCTACTTCCTTAATCTCATCCTCAATTCTTTTAGGGGTATCTTGTACCTTTTTCACACCAAGAATGATTTCTTTAGCTTTTTCAACAGCTTCAGCCATACTTGCAGCTAGTCCATTGTTCTTCAATGTCATAGCTAACTGATTAATCTTCTCAGCATCTTTAATGTCCATACACAAATTCAATAATCTATGTATTTAAGAATTTCTCTAGTCAAGAACAACTATTCCAATAATAAGATTATATCTTTTTCTTCCTCTACAGTCTCGTTGATAGTAAAAACCTTCTTTATCGCTTTCATAATAGTATCAGATTTAGAACTCCTCTTCAGAAAACTAACCACAACTTTACCTTTACCCACTCTTTTCATCTCTTTTAGTCCTTTCTCAACATCACTAAAGTTACCCAAAGCGGTTACACAGATAATATAGTCAAAACTGCTATCCTGGAAAGGCAAATGTTCTCCAAAACCCTGAACTCTATTGCCTTTCCCTTGTGTAACTAATCCAAAACTAGGGTCAACCCCTACAACATTACATTTCCAATCAGAACTCAATCCTGTTCCGCAACCCACATCTAACAAACTCTCACTCTTCTTAGGAGAAATTAAACTCTTAATAACCTTCATCTTCTTAGCCTGTTCCTCACTATGCAGCTCATGATAACTTTTTGCTATTTTATCATAATAGTTCATAAAAAGAGTATTTGAGTTTGCATATATAATAATGCCGGAGTTGAAATAAAAAAAAGGAGACGAAGTTAGATACTCGCAGTCGAAAGACTGCGAGAGTGGGCACTCTGTGAGTGCCTCAGTTATTTTTTCCTCCAAAATAAACCGTATAGAAAAACATATAAACCACCTAGCTATAAACAATCTTATGTCCAAAGTAATATGGGGTATAGCAATCTTTGTTGTTATAGGATTTTTCCTCATATACTCAACACTACAAACAAACTTTTCAGATCCAGACGATGTACAAACATTTGTAGGGGCTGCGTTTGAATGGGTAGGACAAATAGGTAAATCAACCTACACAGTAGGAAAAACAGCTACTGAGCAAGATTGGTTACCACCAAATACAACATTTATTGTAAACGACTAAAATGGAACTACCAGAATCAACAGACGAGTGTATCTACTTCACACGAAGAGCAGATGAAAATACTAAACTCATCTGTTGGGCGTTAAAAGAAAAATGCCCTGAATGTGGAGAAGGACTCATGGGCAAGCCTGTTAAACCTGATGGAAAAGTTGCCATCAGAGCAAAAGAATATATCTGTCCTAAGTGTTCTCATACGATTGAAAAGAAAGAGTATGAAGATACCTTAACTGCCAATATTATATACACTTGTTCATGTGGCAAAGAAGGAGAAGCTCAAATACCATTCAAAAGAAAGAAAGTAAAAGGTGCAAATGTTCTACCGTTTAAATGTGAAGAATGTAATGCAGATCTAGATATCGCTAAGAAGTTCAAGAAAAAGAAAGATTAAATCTCTTCTAAAAATAAGTCATCCATCTCATATTTTGACAACTTTGTCTTGTTGAGAGCAGACATTACTTTCTTCTTTCCTCTACCGCCTGTGATTTGATCATATACAAAATCGTCTTTTGCCATAGAAAACAGGGGTTTTACCCCTTTTTTAAAGATTACGTTTTTCAGTACTTTTAGGTAGTTAATAACTAAAAGTTTATATAGATATATAGAATAGGTGAATAATGTCAAAAGTTTCTAAACAAGAGTGTAAAGCCCAAGTTAACACAGCTGAAATTGATATTACCATATATCACAGTGAACATATGATTGCTTTACCCATAAGAGGGGAAGTCACCGTTTTCTATAGAAACACAATGCAAAAAAAAAGAGTAAGTTGGATTGCTAAAACATTTAAAACCAATAATCGATTTAGTCAAAAATTTGGCTCACTTGCCTTTTTTATTAATGAGAGCGAATATCCTGTTCGTATGGATTGGCACAAAAGTCCTCCAGCACATGAAGAAGATTTATATGTAATTTCTGAAAAATATGACCTTAAAAATCCCAAAGGAGTCGCTGCATTCTTAGCCAAAGATCGATCTGGGTGGTTCAATCCAGTAAAAAAAGAATTAACAGAAGTAATTTCAGAATATTCTGATATTTTAGCAGGTATAAATGATACAGGATTATCCACAGAAAAAATATTATTTGAAAATAATTGCTCAAGAAAACTCATCTACCAATTAGCAGAAAGAAATTCATTTGGCGCATGTTATAAATATAAAATGGAAGGAGATAAAAATGCAGAACGAGCCACACCTTTATTTGATACAGATAATCCAAAACTTTGGGGAAGGGGAAAATTACATTAACGATATCTATACTTCATCATATGTTTACATTCTTTACAATGATACACTACATTCCCTTCCTTAGTCCGAATCATTAAGTTCTTTCCCACAACTAAAAAGGCATGACATTTTTTACAGATCTGCCGACGCAACTGGGTAGGCATCTTAACCTTATACTTCATCCCTACTCGACGAGCTTTCTGAGCCCACTTATTGGCCATATCTTTCTTACCAGCACTAAAATAATCCAGTGCCTGAGCTAACAAATGAGTCATCTCTCCAACAACTTTTCCCTTAACTTGGGGATTAAGCGCCTTATATCGTCTCATAACCACTCAAGAACAACAATCTTTTAATAACCTTTCCTCTTCCAAAGACCATGTTCAAATTCCTAAAAGGTATGTTTAGTAAACAGATGGGTAAAGCTTCAGTCAAAGAAGCAGATTTATCTGAATGGTTTGCAACAGCCTCTCGAGATACAAGAGAAGATCTAAACGATCAGCTCAGAACACTTACCAACAACTTCAGAAAAACCATGAATACCTTAAGAGCAGACTTAGACACGTTAGAAAATGCCAATCTTCAAAATCCAGACATTCCTATGAGACATAGACAAATTATGGAAGGAAATCGTTCTGCATATAGTCAAAAAATGTCCACATTCTTACAAAATATTACTCTACCTACACATATTGCAGAAGTAGAAGATTTTGCAACAAAATTTAACCAAGATGCAGATACACTCTCTCAAGGAACCATGAAAATGTTTCAAATTCTACAAGAATTTCTAGCAAATGAATCAAAAAAGGTAGCTACCCATATTGGCACATTAGTATCTATAGTAAATGATATGAAAACTCTCCATGAAAGCTCTGGATTCTCAATAATCATCGCAACTGAAGATCTCATAAACCAATTAGTAGAAAAGAGAGATGATCAAAAGAATCTTGAATCCACAGTAGAAAAAAAATCAGGGGAATTAAAAGAGATTGCAACGGTTATTGACGCAGCAAAAAAGAAAATAGAATCTCTCAAAAAAGATCCACTCTACAAAGATCTTCAAGATCTCACAAAGGAAAAACATGATGTTAAAGTAAAATTAACCAGCAAAGGTGCAGAATTAGTCCATCTTTTTCATAATGTGGAAAAAGCTATTAAGAAATATATTAGAATTTCATTTGAAGATGAAAAAATACTAGGATCGTACCTAGAATCACCTATTAAAGCAGTTTTTCAAGATCCTGAATTTCATATCGTAAATGTACTAGAAAAAATGAAACTAGCTATCCAAAAAAATAAAATTGAATTAGATCCTAAAAAGAAAGAAAAAACGATTGAAACGATAGAAACCATAAACAAAATCTGGCTACAAAAATTCTTTGATGACTACATTAAATTAAAGAAAGAATACAAAGATGTGGATGCGAATATTGAAAATATCACAATAGAAGCTAAAATTGAAGGTGTATCTAAAAAACTAAAGGAAGCTGAAGATTTTGATGCAAGACTCAAAAAAGAAATAGGTGCCTGTGAAGGAGAACTAGCTCATCTAAATATCGAGGAATCATTGGAAGAAATAAAGAATAATACAAAAACATTATTGAACACTTCAATTAGTATAGAATAATTATTTAAATTTCTTAAAACTTTTCTTAAGAGCCTCAAGAGCAACTAATTTCTTCCCTTCTAATAAAGTCAATGAAGCCCCTCCTGCAGTTGAAACGTGAGTCATTTTACTTGTAGCTTTAAACTGCTTAACAGAAGTACTGGTATCTCCTCCACCAATAATAGTTGTAGCTTTAGAGTTTGCCAATATTTTAATAATGCCTTTTGTTCCTGCTGCATATTTAGGATTTTCAAAAATACCAATAGCACCATTCCAGACAATAGTCTTAGCATCTTTTAAAATATTTTCAAATTGTGTAACAGATGCTGGACCATTATCTACCCCAATCCATCCAGAAGGGATGTGTGCACGGTCAACAACCATTTTCTCTGACTTTCCTTCTAGAGTATCAACAACTACAATATCTTCAGGCAATACTAATTTTTTCTTATACTTTCGTAACAAGGAACCAGCTTTTTTAACATAATTTTCATCAACAACACTATTTCCCACAGAATATCCTTGAGATTTCAAAAATGTAAACACCATTGCCCCCCCTAATAAAATTTTACTCGCTTTACTAGCAAGTGCCTTAATCAAAGGAATCCGAGTCTCCAATTTAACACCACCCAGAATAGCATACAAAGGTTTCTTAGCACCTTTCAAAGAAAGTGCTTTCACATCTTTCTCAGCTTGTAATCCTAAACATCCAGGAATATATTTGCAAATCTGAGTCATAGAAGCATGATTTCGATGAGAATTACTGAATGCCTCATTAACATAATAATCTGCATAAGAAGCCAATTCCTTACCAAAAACAGAACTTCCTTTGGTCTCCAAAGGAGAAAAGCGAACATTCTCAAGTGCCATAATACCACCTGGACGTAACTTCTCAACAGCTCGCTCAACATCTCTCCCCTTCAAGACATACATCTGCTTAATAGTCTTCTTAAGTAATCTCCCAGCATGTTTGGTAATAGCTGCTACTCTATACTGAGCAACAATCTTACCATTTGGCCTATGATGATGAAAAAGAAGAATTACTTTAGCTTTTTTACGAACAAGATAACGTAGAGTGGGTAAACTTTCTTTAATTCTATCATCGTTAGTAATCTTGCCCTTATCATTGATGGGCATATCCCACCCTACTCGAACAAGAACCGTTTTACCTGAATAAGAAAAATCTTTGAGTCCAAAATAAGTTTTCATGGTTTACTTTGCCATCCGTTTAATCACATCAACCATCCTATTACTAAAACCCCATTCATTATCATACCAAGAAAAGACTTTGCATAATTTTCCATCGATAACCTGAGTCAATGAAGCATCAAATACAGAAGAATGAGGATTACCCACAATATCTTGCAAAACAATAGGTTCTTCAGTATATTCTAAAATACCTTTCAAATATCCTTTAGCAGCTTTTTTCATGGCAGCATTAATCTTCGCCACCGTTGTCTTTTTCTTTGCTATAAACGTAAAGTCACTAATACTTCCACAAGGTGTAGGAACTCTAATTGCAGTTCCATCCATCTTCCCCTCCAACTCTGGAAATACTTCCACAACTGCGTGTGCAGCTCCTGTAGTGGTGGGAATAATATTAATAGCAGCAGCTCTTGCTCTTCTCAAATCTTTGTGAGGAATATCTAATAATTTCTGATCATTTGTGTATGAATGCACAGTAGTTAACAGTCCAGATTCAATCCCTACTTCACTTTGCAAAACAGAAACAACAGGCGCTAAACTATTAGTAGTACAACTTCCATTAGAAACAATATATTCAGTGGAACATGCTTTAGAATTAACCCCTTCAATTGCTTGACTAATCGGCTTATCACCTTTCCAAGGTGCACTTAACAATACTTTCTTAGCTCCCGCTCGAATATGTTTCATATTATCTTCATACGTTCTAAAAAAACCAGTAGATTCAACAACCACATCAATCTTTAATTCTTTCCAAGGAAGATCTTCGGGATCTTTTTGACTTAACACTTTCAAAATTTTACCATTGACAAGAATATCATTTCCTTTGACAGAAACATCAGCATCAAATGTCCCATGGACACTGTCATGTTTTAACAGATGAGCCATAGTTTTAGCATCACCTAAATCATTAATAGCAACAATATTAACATCCTTATATCCAGCTCTAAAAATCAGTCTTCCTATACGTCCAAATCCATTAATAGCTACTCGTATCATATGCTTACTTTAGAAATACTAGTATATATAGATTGCCTTTAAGAAGAAATGGAAAGGTGAAATTATTTTTTAGCGGCTTTTTTACTTTTACTCTCAAGAATAACAACAAGTTCCCTCATTTCTCCAATTATCTGGGTATATCTTGCTTTTTCATCTCCTGAACTCAATTGTCTTAAAGGAGCCAAAGTATATTCCAATTTGGAATACGTCTCTCCATAAGAATCATAATCAAGTTTAGTTTTATTAAATTTAACAATCATCCTTCGAAGATCTTTTATGTCACCATCTACTTTTGCATACAATTTTTTATTTTTATTTAACATACCCACTAATTCATCAAATAATTTTTCAATAGAAATAATACACCGTTCAGGTGAAATAAAAAAGGATGTAAAAAATGTAGTTATATACATGTTCATCTTTCCATCCTTAAGATATATAATCTTTTCAAAAATCAACCCTTCTTCAACTTACAAACAAAGAATCCCTCAGTCATATTATTCTGAGGCCATAATCGTAACGTCTTAGCAACATCTTTATGATACGTTTCATCCTTATAAGCCATAATCGGCTCTCCTTTAACAATATCTAACTTAATATCTTCAACAGTAGCATCATCAACCTCATTCAACAACCAACTCACCACACCTTCATTCTCCTGGGGTTCAACACTACAGGTGGAATACACCAACACCCCTCCTTTCTTCAAAACATTCCAGCCAGCAAGCAACAATTTCTTCTGTTGATTAGCTAATTTCGAAATCATATGAGGATTCCAAATATCTAATGTTTTCAAGCTTTTAGCAATCGTACCTGTCCCAGAACAAGGAGCATCTACTAACACTCGATCAAACTCCATATCTTTAAACCATTGTCCATGCATAACTGTTAAAGCACTATTCGTACTCCCAATTCTTTGCATATTAATACCTAAAGGAGCCAATCTCATCCCTTTGTAGTCATTTGCAATCAAAGCACCCGTATTTTCCATATATTGGCTAATCTGAGAAGCTTTACTTCCTGGACTAGCACACATATCCAAAATCTTTTCATTCTTACCTACATCTAAAACAACAGGAGGAATCATACTAGCAGCTTCTTGCACATAAAAATATCCTAAAGCATGTTCAATCGTATTACCAATATCTCTTCTACCTGTCTTATGCTCAACCCAAAATCCTTCCTTACACCAAGGAACTTGAGTTAATGTCCATCCTAATTTCTCTAACCTTGCTTTACACTCTTTAACACTCATCTTCAAAGTATTAATACGAACCGATCGACGTAAATACTCAAGACTTGCTTTAATGAACTCATCATAGTTAGTCAACTCAGAAAAGTGATCAATGAATGATTGTTTTATCTTTATTTTCGATCTATCCATCATAACCTCTTACTCATATAGACTCCATCTTTCTTATACCCTAATTTCTTATAATAACCTTTGGTTCCAATTGCAGAAATAACTACCATCTTAGATTTCAAATACGTTTCAGCAATCTCTTCAGCATGACTCATTAATTTTTTCCCGATACCTCTATGCTGTGCCATCCCTTTAGCACCTTTATCTCCCAATCCAACAACTTCACCCATAACATGTAATTCTCGAATAAGTGCAACATCTCCTTTTAATTCCGAACGCAAATGCTTAGCCGGAAACCTCAACCTACAATACCCAAGCAAAGCCTCACCTGCAAGAGCTTGAATAAAAAACTCATTCCCTCCAGCAGCTTTATACTCTCTAACAGTATAATGAACCTTACCCAATTTCTTCAAACTTCTACCCACTTCTCGACATCGAATACATTTACATACAATCCCTAACCTCTCAGCTTCTTTATCTGCATACTGTCTCAAATTAGTTCGATCAACACCTGCTGAAGTTACATGGGTAGGAATATCTCTTTGTACTCTCATAATTCTACAATATTCAGGAATATCTAGTTTAGCTTTAGCAATAATCTTTGCAGCTTCTTTTGTAGTCATCGGATCAAATTTTCCTTTTTTCCAGTCTTTGAACAACTCAGTTCCTGGCATTACCATACAAGGATAAATCTTTAACATATCAGGTTCATATTCCTCTTCAGCAAACAATCGTTTAAAGACTGCTTGATCCATTCTTTTGGAAACGCCAGGTAATCCTAACATAATATGAAAATTTAATTTATATCCTAGATCACGCAATGTTGCAATACTTTTAATCGTGTCATCCAAACCATGACCTCGATTAGTATCCCATAGCACCTTATCATAGAGAGTTTGAACACCTAATTCAATTCGTGTACATCCTAATCGTAAAAGAAAGTTTCCATGAGCTAATCTCCCATACTGAGGATTCGTTTCAATAGTTAATCCTACACATTTAATCTGACTCTTCTCATTCTTAGCTTGCTCTTTCTCTAAAGTTGTCTTTCTTTTCTTCAACTTTAACAATTTCTTAATCAACCATTTCTCACGAGCAGGATCAGTAATATCTGCAGGCAAGTTAAACCATTTCTTAAATTTCCCCAAATCCAATTCTCCTTTTTTAAAAAACAATCTTGAAAAATCATTCATAGCTTGAAAAAAACCTGTACAATAATCCTCTTGATATTTCTTGGGATAAGAAGGAAACGTCCCCCCTTGTACAATCACTTCTACCTTCTCAGGAAGATGTCCTGCACAAATATATTGTTGCAATCTGTTCATCATAATCAAATAAGAATCAAAATTATTCCTAATCGATCGCATAGTAGAAGGTTCATTCCCTGTATACGATTGAGGAACATCACCAAAGACAGATTGTGGCCCTCCTGGACAAAAAGTACAGGTACCATGGGCACATTTCCGAGGAGCAGCCATCATAGCAACAACAGCAACCCCTGATAATGTCCGAACTGGCTTAGTAATCAAATACCGTTTAACACCTTTTAATTGAGCCTCTGTTAAATCTAAGAGAATATCGATATCCTTAGGAATCTTTGCCATCTTGTGCTTTCTGCACAATGCAACTTTCTTCCGATTCAGCTGAGTCTTACTAGGCTTATTCTTCCGAATATAAGCTACCAACTCATCATAATAATCCATAGCCTATAGAATATAGATTCAGTTTAAAAAACTACCCCTTCACAAAAAGTCCACGAATGAGCTTAAATGCTTCCATAATAAAAAATACACTGGAACTTACTCCAACGATATACAACCAATCAAGTCCTGCTATAGGGACGGTATGGAAATAGGTGTTCAGCGGAGTATAGAGAACGACTAATTGTAAGCCAAAGGAGATAAACAAAGCCACCCATAACCATTTATTTTTAAAAAATCCTACAGTAAACAAACTCTTAGTACTACTTCTTGCATTGAGGACATTAAACAATTGAAACATAACCAAAGTCGTAAATGCCATAGTTCGAGCATACTCTACATTATCTATAAAATAATTAAAGATCAGTAAAGTCCCAGCAGCCATAACTCCTCCTACAAACAACATCTTAAAAAGCATCACACCAGGAATGATTTTCTCATGAGGATTTCGAGGTAGTTGACTCATAATATCATGATCGTAAGGATCTGCACTCAAAGCCAATGCAGGCAAACCATCAGTTACTAAATTAATCCAAAGAATGTGTAAAGCCAATAGAGGAACAAGAATCTCTCCCTCAGAACCTGAAAAGAGAAGTATAGCAATAAAAACAGTTAACACCTCTCCAAAATTACTGGATAGTAAATAATAAATAAATTTCTTAATATTATCATACACTCCTCTTCCTTTTTCTATGGCACTTACAATAGAAGCAAAATTATCATCAGTCAAAATCATATCTGCACTTTCCTTTGCCACATCAGTTCCTGTTATTCCCATAGCAACTCCTATATCAGCTGTTTTCAAAGCAGGAGCATCATTAACCCCATCTCCCGTCATAGCGACAATCTCTCCTTGTTTTTTCAAAGCTTCAACAATCCTCAACTTATGCTCAGGATTTACTCGTGAAAAGATACGAACATCCTCTAACACCTCTCCTAAATCTTCCACTTTATCTAATTCAGATCCGTGCATACTTTTTCCCACCAAACCTAATTCTGCACCTACTGCTTTGGCAGTTAATTCATTATCTCCAGTAATCATAATTACTTTAATCCCTGCAGCTTCGCAAGTAGCAATGGCTTCTTTGGCCTCCAGTCTTGGAGGATCCATCATAGCTTGAAGTCCTACAAACACCATTCCATACTCTTCTAATTTTCCACCCTCTCTATAAGCAAATGCCAGTACTCGTAATGCTTTACTTGCAAAAGCATCATTCTTTGCCAGAATTTCTTTTCGAGATGTTTTAGTAAGACGTTTAATTTTTCCATCAATTAAATACGTATCACACACATCCAAGATACTCTCAGGAGCTCCTTTTGCATACAATACCTTCTTCCCACCGACCTTATGCTGTGTAGTCATCCGCTTTCGAGTAGAATCAAATCCTAACTCATCAACACGAACAGCCTTTCCTTCCAATTCATCTTTTTTCAATCCGGCTTTAGCTGCACTCACAATCAAAGCACCTTCGGTAGGATCTCCATGCAATAAACGTCCCTCAAAATGTGCATCATTACACAATGCCCCTATAGTTAACAATTTAGAAAAAGAATCTGGTTTTACCATCCGATTGCCAATTGTAAATTCTCCAGTAGTGTTATATCCACTTCCCCCTATAGAAATAATTTTATCATTAACAAACATTTTCACGACAGTCATCTCATCTTTTGTCAAAGTGCCTGTTTTATCTGTACAAATAATAGTGGTACTCCCTAATGTTTCCACAGAAGGTAATTTCCTCATGAGAGCATTTCGCTTTGCCATCTGTTGTACAGCAAGAGCCAATCCGATAGTAACTACAGCTGGCAATCCTTCTGGGATAGCCGCAACTGCCAGACTCACGGCAATAATAAACAATCCTAAAAGATCAGTCCCTCCACGCAAATAACCGACTCCAAAAACAATCAAACACACACATAAAATAATCCAGGCCAAATATTTTCCTAAATATTGTAATTTCTTTTGCATAGGAGTTTCTTTTTCTTCAACTTCTGCAATCATAGAAGCAATTTTTCCCATCTCTGTTTTCATCCCCGTTCCTGTTACAAAAACACTCCCTCTACCTTTGGTAACAATCGTCCCCATAAAGACCATATTTTTTCGTTCTGCAAGAACAGTATCATCTCTCATTAATTTTATAGTTTTTTCAACAGGCAAACTCTCTCCGGTTAACATTCCCTCTTGAGTCTCCAAATTAATAGATGTTAACAAACGACCATCTGCTGCAACCTTATCTCCTACTTCCAACAAAAGTAAATCTCCTGGAACAACTTCAGTGGCATCAATCTCAATCTCTTTATTGCTTCGAATAACCGTTGCTTTCAAACTAGCCATTTTTTGCAAAGCTTCAATAGCACGTTCCGCTTTATACTCCTGAAAAAATCCCACAAAAGCCATAAGCAAAATGATTACAAAAATAACAAAAGGCTCAACAAAATCCACAAAATGGACTGAACCTTCTGCTTCAACATAGGCAACCGTAACACTTACAATAAGTGCAACAATTAAAATCCAAATAATCAAATTCTTAAATTGACGAATAAAAATAGAGAATGCAGAATCTTTTTTCTTCCCTTCTAACACATTTTTTCCTTTTTTGAGAAGTTCAGCTGCTTTCGCAGTAGTTAACCCATCAGGACCCGATTCATATTTAAGAAATAATTCATCTAAAGAAATAGCGTGCATCTTACTTCTTTTTGTGTTGGTTCTTGTGTACTTGGTACACATATGTTGCCAACACCACCCCAAACATAAAAAAGATCATAAGATTTACATTTACATTATCTATAAGTTTCTTAGGAGTTGCAGTAGCAACCACTTCAACACTTCTTCCGACTGTAGCGGCGAATAATGCTTTCTCTCTTGCAGATATTTCAGAAACTTGAGACACTTCAGAAGTAACTTCATACGGTTGCAGTAAATAAGATAACGGTAACATTAAGGTTGCTAAGATAGCAATATAGACTAACATATGTCGATGATCGTAACTAAACTCATCTTTATGAACTAATCTTCCATGTCCATCTCTTTTTACGGTTACCATAACAAAGAGCCAGGACTTACGTCCTGACTGCACATCTTTACTTCGAAATTTGATAGATTTGCTGAATTTCGAAGTTTGCAGATTCGCCGCAAGGCGAGTCTGGATTATATCCTCCGAAGAGGAATTACTACTATATCTATATTTATTGCATATAAATGTTTCTGTGGTGTAAAACAAAAACCTTAAAAACCAACCTATATTCTCTAGTAGCTATGAAGACAGTTAAATTATACAACACAGTAAGAGCATCTGGTAGTTAATTCTCTTTTTAATTCTCAGTAATTAATTAATTTTTTAATATAATATAAACTAAAAGGTGATCCCTATGCTATACGTAAATGATGTAAAATGGAAAAAAGGAATGAAAGTAACTGAATTAGTTTCACAAATGAAACATACAGGCTTTCAATCAGTAGAATTAGCTAAAGCAGTCGATGTCTGCTTAAAGATGAAAAAAGAAGGTGCTAAAATCTTCTTAACATTCACCTCAAACATGGTCACATCTGGCCTTAGAGGCCTCTTTGCCCAATTAATTGAATTAGGCTTAGTAGATGTCATTGTAACAACTGTAGGCGCTGTTGAAGAAGATATCATGAAAGCAAACAAGGAACAGTTCCCAATTGGTTCTTTCTCTTCAGATGATGTAGAATTATACGAAAAAGGAGTAAACAGAGTGGGTAATCTCTACATCACTAACGAAACGTATGGGAATTTCGAAAATACCATGACAGGATACATCAAAGATGCCTATGCAAAACAAAAACGATGGACACCGTCAGATCTCTTCACATTTATAGGTAAGAAGTTAGATGACACTTCATCAATCCTCTATCAAGCAACAAAGAACGATGTCCCGATCTTCTGTCCAGCAATAACAGATGGATCTCTAGGATTTCATTTATTCATGTTTCAACAAAAACATGATGACTTTGTGATTGACGTTGTAAAAGACTTCAAAAACATTCTATTATGCACATCACACGATGAAAAGAAAGGGGCAATCTGTCTAGGTGGTTCCATTTCTAAACATCATGCAATCTTTGCATGTTTACTCAATGGTGGATTAGATTATGCAGTCTATATGACAACTGCTTCTCCAACATCTGGAAGTATGTCAGGAGCAACAACAAACGAAGCAAAATCTTGGGGTAAAGTCAAAGATGATTCTGATATTGCAACCGTGAAAGGAGATGTTACCATTACCTTTCCGTTAATGATCTCTGCAGTCTTAGAAAAACTATCTGAAGAAGGAATACTGAAATGAAATCAACAGCAAAGTTTGTACTAAGTAAAAAGAAACTTGAGAAACAGTTAGAACTATTATCAATAGCCGATTCTATCTCATACAGTTTCAAAACCAACCCAGAAGTAGGAAAAATATTAGAAGAATCAACAGATTGTACATTTAGTGTTCACTCATATGAACTTCTAGATCAAATTAAAGATACATCTAGAATTTGGTTATTTGCCCAAGCATGGGACAATGATGAAATAAAAGAATTGACAAATAAAGGAATCTCAAAATTTGTTGTAGACAATCTAACAGATCTAGCAACACTTGAAGCATATCTAAATGATAACAAAACTAATATTCAACTCTTACTAAGAATGAGATTAAAAGAAAACACAGTCCACACAGGTAAACATTTTGTATTTGGGTTATCAGCAAATGAAGCAAACAATGCAATTGAAAAACTAAAAGACAATCCACAAATTGAAAAACTAGGAATTCACTTTCATAGAAAAACCCAAAATATTTCTGAATGGTCTCTCAAAGAAGAATTGCTAGAAGCATTAACAGATAACACCCTAAAAAACATCCAAATCCTAAACATTGGTGGAGGATTACCAGTTGAATACAAAAATTCCCATCCACAACTACAACCAATCTTAAATGAAATAACAAAACTAAAAGAATGGTTAACAAACTACAATATTCATTTAATTATTGAACCAGGAAGATTCCTATCAGCTCCCTGTATTGATCTCCACACAACCATAAAAAATATTTATGAAGATAATATTATAGTGGACGCTTCTGTCTACAATACAGCCCTAGATACATTTGGTGCCCATATTAGATTAAAGGTTGAAGGAGAACTAGAACAAACAAAAGCTCCTGCCTGGACAATCAAAGGCGCAACTCCTTGTTCTTTAGACATCTACAGATACAGAGTATATCTAAAAGATCCCAAACCAGGAGACAATATCATATTCAAAAATGCAGGTGCATATAACTTCGCAACAGACTTCTGTGGACTTGGCAAAATCAAAACTGAAGTTGTTGATTAATTTTCATAATGATCTTGAAGTTTCCTTTCCCGACTTTTTTTCTTTTCTTTTTTATGAAAATCACTCCAATAACCCTTCTCTTTCAAAAATTGTTCTATGCCCACAATACCCGGACTAGCTGTTAACCCTTCAACATGATATCTTGCTATATGGAGTAATTTTAACTGCTCATCATAAATTTTTACCCCTACTTTTGTAGTTGGATAAAAGTGAGATTCGGAAAGGAGATCATAGGTATTCTGATTTAACTTGGTAATAGCAGGATCAGTAACCATTGTATTCAATACAAAATCTAATATCTCGTCCTCATCACAATTTCCTATATATCTTAACTGCTTCTTTTCCACTACACGTTCTTGGATACATTTAAGCCATTCATTCATTAAGCTCACTTCAGATTCTCTATAGTAAAATGAAAATCCAGGCCACATTTCTTGGCTTAACTTAGTGTCTTTTTTTAACGACATTTGTTGTGTTATTGATTGAGTCATTCCCATTCTCATGTTTATTCACCTTCCATATTTACTACTATCAAAAGGTTATATATGTATTATAAATACTTATTTACCAAAAAACCCTTAAAATAAGGAAACTTTTATAAATACTTCCACATTATAAGCAATATGTTACTTGAACATGGTAAGAAGATAAAAGTAGATAATAAGGACAAACTCATCCTAGAACAACTCCAATTAAACGCAAGACTCACTATTGCAGAAATAGCTAAAATTACAAAACTACCAAGAGATGTAGTCATGTATAGAATTAAAAAAATGGAAACCTCTAAAGTGATTAGGGGACATCATACTATGATTAACCCAGGGAAAATTGGCCATCCCCTATACTCATACGTTTTCTTCTCCACATACAACTTAAAAGTTGAGACTGAAAATGCATTTATTAAATATCTCACCTCACAAAAACATATTGTATATGTAGCAAAAAACTCTGGCCAGTATGACTTTACAATTGGTATTTGTGCCAAAGACTATAGAGAATTTGATGAAATCATCAGATCAATACGACAAAAATTCATCAATGTCATAAAAGACATTACAGTTACTCCAGTCATCCAAGAATATAAGTTTGATATGATGACTGATCTTATCTAATCAAACACCAAAAACTATAAATACAATAAAGAATAATTCTTATCATGGAAAAACCACATTCCCATAAACTAGAAGATCAACACTGTTGCAAACACTGTCTAAAATATGATCAATTCCAAGATAAGTGTTCAGTATTCTGGGACAATAAAAAATTCTGCACCATGAAAGTACAATCTATGACGGAATGGAATGATGAAAAACTAGTTCTAGGAAAGTGAAATACGCAATTGTAACCTCAACTAAAGACCTAGCAGGTATGAATATCAGAGATAAATTAATGCAAAAACTAGAAAAAACAAAAGAATCCTACAATAACCATCCCATCTACAAAAAGAATAATATTTCACTCTACACCATAGATGAAGAAACAATAGAAGCAAACCATCTAGACGAATTAAAAGCAGAATTCATCATATTCGCTACAAGACATAAAGCAGCATCAGGAACACCTACGTTCTCTTGTCATGCTCCAGGAAATTGGGACGAAGCACAATACGGAGGAGAAAACCAACAACTCAATTACACATCAGCATTATTAATAAAAAAAGCTTTCCTAACATTAGAAAATAACAATAATTTAGAATGGGAAATATCCATGGAAGCTACACACCATGGCCCCATGATAAAAACACCATGTATCTTCATCGAAATCGGCTCAACAGAAAAAGAATGGAATAATGAAGATGCAGGAGAAATTATGGCAAAAACAATCTTAGACATCACTTCAACCTTAGAACTTGAAAACCAAAAAATTGGAATTGGAATTGGCGGCAATCATTATTGTGCTAACTTTAACAAACTCTTACATGAAGATATTGCCCTATCACATATCTGTCCTAAACATAATCTAGAACATCTTAACATCACAACATTAAAACAAGCTATAGAGAGAACCAAAGAAAAAGTAGACTACATCATCTTAGACTGGAAAGGATTAGGACCCCATAAAGAGAAAATAAAAGAATTAACAAGCAATCTAAACATTGAAATTAAACGAACAAAAGAATTAACAAGCACCTGAAGAATCAAACATTTCTAATCCACCATGACCATTACAAAAAGTCTCTCCAATAACATATAATTGTTTTTCATTTCTACAAATTGTTTCACTATCACATACTTGTGTTCCATCCTGACATTGATAACATGCATTCAAATAATTAACCTGATCGTCGAACATTTCTTCAAAAGCGCTAAATCCTGTAACTTCATTTTCAACACCAGGAGTTGTAGAAAAAAGAACTCCACCTAAAATTACAACAACAACTGCCCCTAAGATATAAACAACTTCTTTATTCATAGTGCACCTTTTTGCCATAATATAAATATAATAAACAAAGCAACTATAACAATAAACAACAAAGCCATCTTTAAGCCTGCTTTTCTATACATATAATAAATAAGAAATTAAACTATTTAAATTATTCCTTCTTTTCTTCTGCTGGAGCATCAGCTGGAGCGTCACCTTCAGCAGGTTTTGCATCTGGATCAGCTACACCTTCAACTGGAAGTAATTCTTCAATAATTGTAAGTGGAACCTTAAGCTCAACCAATTTGGTCTTAATCTCTCCTCGAGATTTACCTTTAAGTTGTTCGATAGTCTTCTTAGCAACACTTTCGAAGTGAGCTCTTCTTTTCTCAATGTCAGCAGCCAGTTTCTTTCTCTCTTCTTCAAGTTTCTTCTGTTCTTCTGCACTAAGTTCAGTTTTCTCAGTTCGAATTTCTTCTTCGAATTTACCTTCATTAACTAATTTAATAGCATCTTTAGCTTGAATACCTTCAACCATAACACCCATACTATTACAAGTGCCTATAACTTCCTTAACTCTGTCTTGAAGTGTCTTACCTAGTAAATCTTCTTTTTTCATCATTGCAACTTTAATGATTTGCTCTATAAGAAGATCTGCAACTTTATCTGCAAGTGGATTTCCTGAACCTTTTTCTAAATGTGCTTCTTTTTTAATTAAGGCACTACAAGGAGGAGTCCCCACTTCAATTTCAAATTCTTTAGAATCGGTATCAACATGTAACTTAATAGGAACTTGCATTCCATCAAAACTCTTTGTCTTTTCATTTATGGCACTAATAACTTCTCCAATATTAACTCCTAGCGGTCCTAAAGCAGGTCCTAATGGAGGTGCAGCGCTAGCTTTTCCACCATTTACCAGTGCATCAATACTCTCAGTTGCCATTATATTAAGGATTCAGAAACCATTTATAAGGCTTTTGCTTTGACGACCTCATATAACAATATTACATCTCATACCGAAGAATAGCTGCTATTTTCCCGATTTTCTCCAATTGGACACCTTCACTCGTCTCAGTTGAAATAATCACAATTTCAGAACTAAATTTCTCTGCTTCTATCTCCAAAGCCTCTATTTTTTCATCTCCATAACTTTCACTCACTAATACTTTATCCACAACTCCTTGACTTATTTTCTCACGAACAGCTGCTTCACCATATGTAACCTTTCCAGGTTTTTTATTGAGATAATCGAAAAATTCGCCCATAATTTTCTTTTCAGTCATGATAGATTCATGAGCAAGAAGATCTTCACTTAAATTTACTAATTGTTGCAATCCATATTCTCCGGTATCGCCAATATCCTTAATCCCAATCACTTTTTTATTGAGATCTCCGGTCAAGAAACCACCTTCAACAAAATCATATTTAGTAGGTCCAGGACCACCCACAATAATTCCTTTGAGAGATTTGTTTTCTAAAAATTGATCCTTAGCATGAGCAGCCACTTTCTTAAGATGATCTTTAGCAGCATCACTTCTCTGTCTCTCAAATCGTTGAGCTGACTGACCTCCTGCCTTAAACTTTCCAGGAACTTGAGAATGCGTAGCTAAAAGAGGAATAATAGTTTTTCCTTTAAGATAAGCAATGTCTCCATCTCTTCTATCCAAAACAATTAATCCATAGACTTCCTTAACAGCCAACATATTTGCCAAAATCTCAGTCTTAAAATCTTTATCACATCGATACATACGAGTCTTAATGGGAATAGGTGGCTCTAAACTCCACACTTGAAAATCTTGTTGACCTTCTCTTGCAGAAACATTACCACTAAATACAGCCAAGCCATGTTCTGGGTTTCGCTTAAACAATCGTAAATGCTGAATCATCTTCTCTAAAGCATCAATAACATTTTTCCTCGTAGAAGCTGATTTAATATTAGTAGCTGTCCCTTGCTCTTGCGCTAAATGTTGAATGATTTTAGTAAGATCATATCCTTGTGGAACATAGACAGAAATAAACTCTGTATGTCGAGCCCTATGACTATCTAATTCTTTCACAAATTTCTTAATATCATGCTGTTGCTTTGCAGTTAATTCCATATTCAGTTAGAAACCATACTTATTATTAAAGGTGTCGATGAAGAAAATAATATGTTATTTCTTTTGAATCCAAATGAAACCATCTTTATGTGTTAGGGTGCCATCTGTACTATTTTTTGTTAAATATGTCTGAATCTCTTCTCGAACAGGTTGAGGGATCTCACCATAAGGTTTCCTAAGCATAAACTCTATGAGCATTTTTCCTTTGTCGTTCAATTGTAAACAATCTGATATATCTAACTTAGATTCAACAATCTCAGCACGATACTTAATCTCCAATTTGTCCAATGTGGAACAAACTTCTTCATGATGTCTCTCAGAACTATACTCATCATTTAATTTAGGTAAAAAATAATCTTTAAATCGATAGACATCGCCCTTTGATCGTAAACTCAAACACAAAACTCCATTTTGAGTTAAATTATCAACCATTTTGGTAAGTGATTCTTTCCAATCTTGAATATAGTAAAAAGTATGGATAGATAGAATGCAATCATAATCCTCATCTGGAGTATTCCCTTCCCACGTATCATTAACAAATTTCACATCCTCATTAGATATAGACTGTTTAAAATAATCTAAAAGCTCCTCTGAAGGATCAAGTGCAACAGTATGTACCACTCCGTAATTTTCTAGCTGCCCTATTATGGGAATCGTCTTAATCCCGTAACCACACCCAATATCTAAAAGAGAAATATCTGATTTAGGCCTTCCATGAAAATGAGTAGCAAGAGTACGGTTAATATATTCTACAGCATTTTTGTCTTGCGTGGTATGATCAATAAAATTAAAAAACAATTGATGTTTTTTTTCGAATAAAAATTCCAACTTGTCCATAGTTTAAGAAATGATTATATTTATTTAAAGGTGTCGATACCATTGAAACACACCTAAAGAAACAAAACCTTTTTAAATAGCCCCCGTCTCCTATACTCATTACGATATGCCCTAAAAGGTATTAGAGGGCCTGTAGGGTAGCTTGGAATAATCCTTCCGGCTTTGGGAGCCGGCGACCCCGGTTCAAATCCGGGCAGGCCCATATATTTCAAGCAACAAACTAAAATGGCAGAAAAAGAAAAATTCGGATCAGTAAAAAGATACGGTGTAAGATACGGTAGAATTAATAAAATTAAAGTTGCTAAATTAGAAACTTCTGCAAGATCAAAACATAAATGTCCTTATTGTAGTTATAGCCAAGTAAAAAGACAATCTGCAGGAATCTGGAACTGTGGAAAATGCGAATCAACATTCGCAGGAAGAGCATACTCACCAACATCCAGTAAGAGGGTATAAACATGGTACGATACAAATGTTTTCAATGTAATAAAAAGGTCGGAGACGACTATCTAAAGAAAAGAGTACGATGTCCATACTGTGGATCTAAAATGTTATTCAAACCAAGATCAACCATAACTAAAGTTAAGGCAAGATGATCAATCCTGAAATGCATAAAGCACTTCATCAAGAATCCTTCACTACTGCAAGAACAAAATTACATATTCAAAAAAATAAGGTAATTGCAAAAGGCAAAGATAAAACTGCACAAAAAATTGCAGACGTTGCCTGGAAAAAAGCACAAACAATCTTTAACAAGATGGAGAAAATAACAAATGAGTGACGCAAAAGTTCAAAAATTACAATTATTGGAACAAAATGCTCAGCAATTGCTGGCACAAAGACAACAATTTCAACAAAGTTTACTAGAAGTTGATTCTGCATTAGGTGAATTAGATAAAACAAAAGAAGCCTACAAAATTATTGGAAATATTATGGTAGCAACTGAAAAAGAAGATCTAAAAAAAGACTTAAAACAAAAAAAAGAAACTACTGAACTCAGAATCAAAACATTAGAAAAACAAGAAGAAGATGTCAAGGAAAAAGCTAAAAAATTACAAGATGAAGTTCTAAAAGATATGGAGAGCAAAAAGTGAGTGCAGAACATATCGTAGCTAAAATTGATGAACTTCTTGAAGATGAACTGATCACAAAAAATGTCAAAGCAAGATTAACCACTGTTAAAAGTCTTATCACAGAAGAATCAGATTCAGTGAATGCCAACAGAGCATTAAGTGAATTAGAAGAAGTAAATGAAGATCCCAATATGCCTTCATTTGTAAGAGAAGAAATTTTAAACGTAACCAGTATGCTTTCTCAATTACAGTAGTTTACTTCAATTTCAAAACTGTATTCTTAGTAAGAAATGAATTAGGGATAAACAAAGTATCTCCTTTCTTAGTGGTAATGGTAGTCTCTATCGTATTAATCTCCACAATCTTCCCTTCGATATCTCCCACCTTAATTTTATCGCCAACAGCTATAAATCCTTTTTTATGAACAACAATGCCTGCAATAAAATTAGGTACAAAATCCTTCACACCCAATATCACCATCAAAAATATTAAAATAATAAATCCACCTAATAAGATGTTAAATGCAACCGTCTGAATACCTAATCGATCCAATGCTGTGATAATAAAAATGAAATAGATCAAATACGTCACAATCCTGCTAATTAACTCTCCATAGCCATAATCAACAGTGGTTGCTTTCTTAAGGATCTTATCAAATTCAATTTCTTTCAGAACTTTATGTAAAACCTTACCAGCAACCCTTCCAAGCACAAAACCAATCAGTAACAAAATAACTGCCAACAATAATCGTGTAACTACTGGATCAATAATAGCCTGAACTGCTTGCACCGTTTCAATAGGATCTGCCATAAATTATATAGGGTCAAACAGTTATATAAATGTATCTAAGACACAAACCCTTTTAAACACACCCCTATTAATACACACATGGATAAAGTCTCAAATAATGATAAAATCAAAGAATTAGAAACAGAGATAGCTAACACAAAATACAATAAAGCTACTCAACACCACGTTGGTTTAATCAAAGCTAAAATTGCCAAATTAAAAGAAAAACAAGAGGCAAGATCAGGCGGTGGAGGCGGTGGAGATGGATATTCTGTTAAAAAATCGGGTGACGCAACAGTAATCTTATTAGGATTTCCCTCTGTAGGAAAATCATCCATGTTGAACATTTTAACCAATGCAAACTCACCTGTAGGAGCATATGAATTCACAACACTAACGGTTATCCCAGGTACACTCCATCATAAACATGCTAAAATTCAAATCTTAGATGTTCCAGGAATTGTTTCAGGAGCTGCTTCGGGAAGAGGAAGAGGAAAAGAAGTTCTGGCTGTTATCAGAAATGCAGATCTTATCCTAGTAGTAGTAGATGCACTCCAACCTCAACAATATGAAAAAATTCTCAAGGAAGTATTTGATACCAAAGTAAGAATCAATCAAAGAAAGCCAGATGTAAGGATTACCAAAACCTCCAGAGGAGGAATTAGAATTGGTAAAACTGTAAAATTAGATATGAAAGATGAGACCATCATCGCCATGATGAAAGAATTTAGATTAAACAATGCTGATATTTTAATCAGAGATAAAATTGACGAAGATCAATTAATCGATGTAATCGAAGGAAACAGATCATATATTCCAGCAGTAACTATTGTTAACAAAGTAGATTTACTTTCAAAACCACAAATCAATAAACTAAAGAAAAAAATACATCCAGATTTATTTATCTCAGCTCACAATAAAATAAATACTGAAAAATTAAAAGATGTAATTTTTGAAAAGTTAGACTTTATGAGAATTTATCTAAAAGAAGTAAATAAAAAGGCCGATATGGAAGAACCCTTAATTGTCCAATCGCATTTTAAAGTAGGAGATGTCTGTGCAAGACTCCATAAAGATTTCAAAAACAAATTCAAATATGTCAGACTCTGGGGACCTTCAGCAAAATTCCCGGGACAGATGTTTAGAAAACTAGACAAACAACTCCAAGACAAAGATGTATTAGAAATACACCTAAAATAGACCCATTCTCAAACCAAAACCTTATAAATCAATATAAAACAAGGGTATTTGGTGATACATATGGCAAAGAAAGCAGAAGCACAAGGATCAGCTGATGAACAGATAGGGTTCCATAAAGGAGCACTAGCAACATTAGCTAAAGAAAGAGAAGAAATGGGAAGAATATTGCAAATTGTTGAACAACTAATGCAGATGCACATAAAAGCATTAAAAGATCTTGGTGTAGACCTAGAAAAAGCTGCAAAAGAAGCTCAAAAAGCAAGTAATACTAAAGCTCCTATTGAAGATTTAGTTAAATAATTTCTTTTTTTTAATGTAACCTTCTTACTTTACCTACATAATTCAATACTTTGCCTTCTTTAGCTTTACCACAGCCTAAGAAATCCTTTTTACATCGAACAATAACATAACTATGCAATTTCTCATCACAAGGAATTTGATCGCCACTCATCCAATCTGAAAATTCTTCAACATCAACAATACCTTTACTCGCCTTAGGACCAATCATTTGACTCCCTTCAATACTCAACCGTAATCCACCTTTGTCAATCTCTCCAAAATACATCCCCACCGAACTAATGTTTAACTTATCCAAATCTACATCAAATACACTTTTCTTAGAAATGTAGATTTTATCCTTAGCAGATAATAGAAACACATAATCTAACTTCTCAGCAAATCCCCATTGCTCTTTAAGAAAACCATAGATTTCTTTTTGTTCCCTTGTGTTTAGTATTGTTAGTTTCAAATTATACTCCCCAAACAGGATTTGACTTACGCATAATAACTCCAATCTCTTTCATAATTTCTTTCTCTTCAACTGATAAATATTCTTTCAAATCTTTCATTTTCTTAAAATCATCTTCAGGAACAGCACTAAACAAAATATCTCCTTCACTAATCTGTCTACCAATAGTTATCCCATCCATACTAATGGCAACTTGTTTTCCACGTTCAGCTTTTTCAATATTTTTCTGCTCGTGTTGAATTCCATTGACCTTAGTTAACGCAACTCCTTGCTCTTTCATAACTGGAATATTATTATGCAAAGTTCCTGCTTCAATACTCACACCACATACAGCAGGACCACTCTGTCTGAACACATATCCTTTAAGCACCTCTAATTTACAAGGACGAACAACCTCACCTAACTTTCCAGTCTCCAATTTTGCCTTAGTCTCTTTTTGCCAAGTAGCAAAATCTTCAATAATTTTATAGATAACATCTCGAACAATAACTTCAACTGATGGATGCTCAACAGATTCTACATTAAATCCTAAAACTGCAGCAAATAAAGGTTCATCCTCCCTATTCGCTTCAGCATCCGCTAAATCTTTTTTAGTAATATTTCCAACTGAAGCTCTCTTAATAGTAATCCCTTGTTCTTTAAGCAAAGTAATCAAAGCTTCCAAACTTCCTAAGCTATCAGCCTTGACAACAACGCCTTGACCCTCAGTTTCAATAACGACTTCATCAACTTCTTCTTGAATAGCATTCTTTACCGTTTCAACATCTCCAACTACTCCTTGTATGGGCATGCCACTGGTAACTTCATCAACATCTTGTGCACTAATCCTAACTCCTGTAGCAGCTACAACAGATTCTACCTGTTTAAATCCAGTTTTACTATCTCTCATCTCTCCAAGAGCATCAGGTTCTAATAGTGCCTTTACCCGTCGAACAATAGCACCATCAACACCACCAATAACAATTTCATCTCCTTTTCGTAAGGTTCCATCGTAGATAATCACATCTAAAGCTTTTCCAATCCCTTTAACTTCTTTAACTTCCATTATGGATCCTTTTGCAGGACCATCCTTAGTAAATTCTAATCCTTTCTCTAAAAATTTCTGAGCTAAACCTGTAATAACCATTAATAACTCACTCATTCCGTCCTTAGTATGTGCACTTACCGGAACGATACCAATTTGATTAGTAAAATCAGAAACTCGATCAAATCTATCTCCATTGAATCCATGTTCAGCCAAACTTCCTACAAGAGTATACAATTTCTCATCTAACTGCTTTCGAACACCTTCTGATTGTTTCTCTACTTTTTCCAACAAAGTTCCTTCTTGAGTTTGCCATCCATTAATCAAATCGATTTTATTTGCAGCAATAATAAAAGGAGTTTTGGATGCTTTTAACAATTCTAGACTTTCAATCGTTTGTGGTTTAAATCCGTCGTTAATGTCAATAACAACGATCGCAATATCAGCTAAATTTCCCCCTCGTTTTCTCAAAGAGGCAAAAGCTTCGTGTCCAGGAGTATCAATAAACAATAAACCGGGAATCGTTAACTCCATCCCTAATTTACCCAATAAATCTCCACAAATACCACGAATAGTTTCTAGAGGAATAATGGAAGCTCCAATAGCTTGAGTAATAGCACCTGCTTCACCATTCACCACAGCAGTCCCTCTAATGCTATCTAAGATACTGGACTTTCCATGATCAACATGTCCTAATGTGGTGCAGATCAAACTACGGATATCATTTGCCATAAACTAAAGAGGCAAGAAACTATATTTAAAGGTACCGCTACCCAAACTCGAACATACACATTTCTCCTCATAAATGTTTAAAAACATCTTCTGAAAACAAGTAACTGGGGGAAATATGAAACTAATTCCATATCTAATTATATTGTTACTGATTGCAACTACAGCGCATGCTGCAACCAACACAGACAGAACAGGTATTAGTAGAATTAGTTTTGATGAAACTCAACTCTATGCAGATGACATTTTATTTGCTAGAACTATTCTAGATCCTCATACAAATGAAAGATTAAAAGTACAAATGACCATTCCTGAATTAGGTATCTTTAACAGAAGAGGACCATTCGAAACTCGAAATGGAGAGATGCTTAAAAACATATTTCTAGAAATTCCTGCAGATGCTCCTCCTGGAGATTACTTAGTAAGAATCACCGCATCTACAGATACACATCGAAGAGTAAAACATAGATATATTACTATTCTGTAATACCACAAATTCTACAATATAAATATTTAAATAGTGCTAATCTTCAGACGAAGAATGCAAAAGAGAGGTTCTACACTATACATTTTCTTTATACCTGTTGTATTATTCTTATTTGGATTCTCTATTATCCAAGTTAATCCTTTGAAAAGTATTTTCACAGATGATGGCACTCCAGGTGGATTTGTACTCGCAAGAGTGGGTGTAGGAAATGATCTCGGAGGAGAATTAGAAGATCTCCAAGTATCTGTTATTGGTTTAGACATAGATATCTATGGATTTAGAACCAACTTTGATCTGAGAGGTAAAGAAAGAGTTACCAAAGCATTATTTCTGGACGTACCTAATAATGTCCAACCAGGAAACTATTGGATAAAAGTCACTTTAAGTAATGAAGAATTCAAAAGACACACATTTAGAGAAATTACAATTGTTTAATCAAAATATTACTTTCCAGAAATGATAGGAACTTCTATTTCTTGAATAACTTGATATGCACGAGTAGCTAAATCTGCAAATTCACCCATAGGCCTTCCATCTCCCCAAACACCTTCTTCAATATTACGCCTTCTTGATGGACTTCCTTCACATTCGCCAGTAGCATACAAGTGCCTTCCCCTTCTGACCCTTTTCATAACATTCTGTACACTTTGAACAGGATCATCATGGACTATTTCCTCCTTTCGAAATTGAGGCAATTCAGCCCAAACTGCATCAACAACAGGTTGATAACCTATATTATATATTTCAATCTTAAGTTCATTTCCTTCAATATCTACAGTAGGAGGTTGCCTAATTGATTTATTTCCAACTAAAGCTGATAATGCAGCATCATACAATTTAGCATTATTCTGAGGCTCAACATCACCATCACATTTATCACATATCATGTAAATATAAGAATTTTAATACCATTTATAAATTTATCCTTAATCCTTCAACACCTTAACAAACTCTTCTTCACTCATTGTAGATCTCAAAGCAACAGGATCTAGATGAGTCGCACTTACTTTTTTCTTCTTTTTCAAAATCTTTTCAATAACTGCAGCTTGCTTAGGTAAAGAAGCCAAATTATGTTTCTTTGCAAGAGCATGAATATGATAGATGCCATACGCATCAACTTTAGCCTCAGCTGCAATTTTGTCAAGAAAAGATTGATTCTCCTCAACAGTATTTTTCTTAGCCATCTTGGCAACAAAAGGAGCATTCCATAAACTTCCCGTCCATAACGGTCCAGCTCCATCTACCATGGCATGTTGTCCCACAACTTGATCTGCAAACTTCTTTCCTCGAGAACAATGAAAAAATACTCGATAATAATGATCTTTAGCATAGGTAAACCAAGGAATTAATCCTTTCTCAGCTTCAGCCCCAATTAACTGTACCCTTCTAATCAAAATCCTCAATCCTGTCTCATGCATATTACTGTCTCGTTTAGGTTCTGCCCAATACTTCCTCTGACAAGCTTGAGGATACGTTCCAGCAAGTGCTGAAGTATCCGTTGCTGTAACTGCCAAATATCCATTATGTTTCACCTTCTCAATTGCAGCATACAAAAAAGGAGTAGGAGGTCCAAAAGGATCAATATCAATATAATCTTTACAACTATGCTCTAACATAAACACATTGGCATTCTTTTGCTCAACGTCAGCCTTAACTTTATTTCTTTTAAGATTGGCCTTGATACTCTTCACCGCTGTAGGATTTAAATCATTCATCATCACACTTCCAATTTTACGTTTAGAAAGTTCAGCCAAAATCCTAACTCCACGAACTCCTGAACCAGAAAGTGGCAAACTAATATCTAAATTAGTCCCAGAAACACAAGATAAAAACAATAGACTCATATCTCGATTAAACTTCATAACAGGATTATAAAAAACAGGCATCTGTTTAGAAACTATTTTTGATATCTCTACCTTAATCTTCACTTTACCTTCAAGTAGGGTCTCCATACCCTAAATGTTTCGAGCGGCTTTATGTATGTTTTGATTAAAAGAAGTAGAAAAACTTAAATACTCATCTCCTAAAAAAGAAGGATGGCAAAGAAAAATAAGAAACAACCAGTTAAGAAAAGTTCATCTCTATCTCAAAATCATAAAATTGTTTTAGTAGCAGTGTTAGTTGTAGCTGCTTTAGTTCTTACCAATAATGCAGAACTTACTCCTACGGGAAATGTAGTAGAAGGAGCAGATGCATATAGAGAAGGAGGAACTTGCAAGCAAGGTTATCTCGACAATTACCAATGTGAAACGTTCCTGGATGGATCTCCAACAGGAAGAGAACAAAGATTGTATCAATATAACAACTGCCAACAAGAATACTTCTCAGCACCAAAAGCTTGTGATACTGATTGTAATGTTGAAACTGGTAGATGTATTTAATAACTTTTTATTTTTAAAAATTAAGAATAATCTATCCAATAGTTCTTCGAACATCAATAACATCCACAGATTGAACACCATCAACTTCAGTAAGACTTTTTTCTAAATCTTCAGTAGAACCCTTTTCTTCATCCATGATAAAAGTTAATTTCAAAGCCTCAAGACCAAATGCAATCGGTTCCTTTTCAACTTTAATATCATCACTTCCAGAAAATTGCTTAATCTGAGTAGAACTTTTCTCAGTAATAGTATCAAAATTCACATCAGTACCAGAAGGCATCAATTTCAAAGTAACTACAACATCTGCCATCTTAGTTAGGTCCTGTAAACTTGCATTGAGGACAACTATATTTTGAAGCTATCTGTCTACAATGTTTACATCGAATAATTTCGCCTTTACCACATGAAGGACAGTTAAAAGTAACATTCCCTGATGCATTAGTAATAGCTACATTACAACTCATACATTTTACTATTTTTTCCATAGATACTAGAATAAAGAGGTCTTTTAAAAAGGTTTCCCTATTTCACTGAATTCCTAACCTAACAGCCTCAGGTACCCTCTCCCAGTTACGACAAACCTTTTTATACCTACTTCAGGAAATACCTTCAGAAGAGGAGTAACAATGCCACGTAAAATAGAGCCACCTACACCTCCTGACCAACTTAATCAGGAATCATTTTTCTCCAAGCTATTTAAAAAATCAAAAAAATCCAAATCCTCAAAAAAAGATCGAATTGAAAAGGAATATGCTAATTTAGACAATCTTAAAAGAAGGCTAGACCATGATACCAGAGAACGACAAGAACAAGTTAGGCAAAGAGAACAAGAAATAGATGAAGAACAAACAAGAATTGCCAAAATGAAGAAAACTTCACTTTCTAAATCACTCAAAAAAGCATTAAAGGAAAAAGAAAAAGAATTACACTACAAGGAAAAATTAATAGAAAAAGAAAAGAAATCAATAGAAAATGAACAAGAATCTTGGAGTAAGAAAAAAGCAACAACATTCGCTGAAGTTACTGCAATAAAAGAAAAAATAAATCAAATGGCTAATGCTGAAAGAGATATGCAAGCTCAAATTGAACAAAGAAAAAAAGAATTGGATGCACTCAAAAAAGGATCCAAAATGGACAAGAAGGTAGCGCAATTAAAAGTAAAAGAGAAAAAACTAGATACTCTTGATGCAAAATTAAAAGAATATGAAAGAGAACTAGCTCTCAAAGAAAAAGATCTCAAAACTAAAGAATCTGAAGTTACTAAAAAAGTAAAATCTCATGCAAAGAGAGAGAAATGGTGGTCTTCCTTTGTTCACAAACTACATAAAAAGAAAGATTCATATGAAAAAGACCTAGAAGTCCAAAAAGAATTAATTGGAGAACATAAACAAAAAATTGTAGAACTTGCAAGAGAAACTAAAGAACACTCTCCTAAGGAATTAGCATCCAAAAAAGAAAAATTATCTCAATTAACTGAAAAGATTCAGGCCAAAATTGATGCTCATCATAAAAGAAAATCAAAACTTCATGACGCTGAACATGCATTAGATGAAATCAAAGATGATTTATCAAAAAAGAATAAAACGTTAGAAAAGAAAGAAGCTAAAATTCTGAAAACAGAAGAACTGATTAGCAAAAAGATTACCAAAACCCATATTACTTTGGCATCACTTACCGAGAAAAAACAAGCTCTTGAGAGTGATATTGCTGAACAAGAGTCATCAATTACTGAAAAAGATAAATCTGCTTCCTCATTACTCAGAAAAGCAACAAAACTAGAAAAAGAATTAGTACAAAAAGATCAACTACTCAAACATTTCGAAGAAAAATTATGGGACAAAGAACAAGAAATCAATAGACGTGAAAAAGGATTAGAAGACGCTCAGCAAGATTCCTCAGTAAAAGAGAGAGAAGTAGTACAAAGAGAAGTTGCATGGCTAGAACGAAGAAGACAGATAGAAGATATCATGTTAGAATTAGATCAAAAGAAAGAACAATACACGAACATTATCCCTATGCTTCAAGAGAAATTACAAGAATTCCAAGTACAAAGGGATACAGAAACGACGAGATTTGATGAAAAATTATCCTTCTTAAAACAATACAAAAGCCAAGTAGAGCCATTCTTAGAAAAGATTGAAGATAACGTTCAAAAATTAAAAGAGAAAGAAGATGAAATTGTTGAAAGTATCAACAGCCTTGCACATACCAAGGATATGTTAGATCAAGAAGAAAATAAAATTACAGATAAAATAGAAGACCTTGAAACTCTCAACGCTGAATTCAAACAAAGAGAGACAGCACTTACTCAACATGAAAAAGTAGTACATAAGAGAGAGAAAGTAATCCAAGAAGATCTAAGAAAAATTAGCAGAGCAAAACAACTAAAAACGATGCTACCAAAACTTGAAGCTTCCTTAAAACGAATGCAAAAAGAAATGGCAACATTAAACAGAGAAGCATTAGCAAAACGAGAATTACTCAAGGACAAAGAAGTAGACTTATTCAATACTGAGAAAGATCTCAAAGAAATTGAAACAAGATTAAGAAGAAAAGATAATGCACTCTCTCAAAAAGAAGATGATATCATTAGAGAAGAGTATGATATTGTAAATGTCTCCCAAGCTCTAAAGAAAGGAATGACGGAAGAATACATCAAACAAGAGCTTAACAAAGAACCGATTAAACGAGGTGTACCAAAAATATCTGATAGTCCTGAAGTAGATGAATTAGTTTCACAAACAAAATCACTCATCCAGCAGCAACAAATTGCTGAAGCAAGTAATATGGTAAGAAAGATTGAAAAGAAATATGCAGCTATAAAGAAAGAAGCTCTTAAACGTAAAGTAGGATATGATATTCTTGAATTGAAAACAGATTTGAAGTTAGCTACTCTGATGAGTTAAACTTATAAATCTTAGATTATTTCTAAAAATTATGGGAAATACACAATTAGGAAGATTGGATAATCGAGAACTTTTTTACCAAGACTACTGTAAAATAGAAGATAGAGTTAAAAAAATTTTAAATGAATCCTTCAATGATTATCTCAGAAATTCAGATGTATTTACATCTGGAGCTGTAGGACTCATCTCTGCAGGAGAAAAAATACCAATTTTACCTGAACTTTCCGATACAGCAATGTATGGTGCGGGATTATATACGGGGGTAGAATCCTTAAGAGATAAAACCATTATTGCCAAATCAAATAGAAGTTGTAGAAATATGTGTATTGGTATAACTGCGCATTATGTCAAAAGTTTATTAGAACGGGGTTCTGTATTTCAGGCAGCACAAGTTGGAGTTTTAGGAATTATAGGTACAGTATTTTGTGAAATTCAAAGACGGAATGCTAACTACGAATAACCATATTCCTCTCATCAACAACAAACTTCTTCCCTAAAAACTTCTCAACAACATAGATATTAGTTTTAACATGATCAGTAATCTTCTCAACATGTATTTCTCCACCAAATAATCCTAAAAAAGGAATAAGCATATCGGCTAGATGTTCATCCACTGGAGCTCCAAAATTATGAGTTGTTAACAAAGAATTGGCAACTTCCTTCCCTACATCTTCAGCTACAACACTCTTCTCACCTAATCTATCAGCACCTAACACTACGGGATTGAATTCATCTGTAAACGTATCATCAGAACTATATTTAGCAACCAATGTAATCCCTGTCCCTATACTCATAGTATCTACATATTCCACTTTAATATCAGTAGGAACTTCTAATCCACTGATATGCATTTTAGCAGATTGAGCCATACGCTCACCTACTTGTTTGTCAGCTAAGGCTTGAGCACAATGCACAACCCCTTCAATTTTAGCTAATCCTCCTTGTTCCACCAAATGCAATTTGGGAATATGATCAACTTTCTTAGGTTTAATCTTAATCTCTACTTTTCCACCACCTTTAGGATAGTATCCTCTTCTCTCAAGAATAACTTCCAAATCTGCATATCTTCTTAACTGAGGTACAATCACTTTATCAAAATAATCAAAACTAGGACTCCAGTTAACATCCGTACCTCCGATCAACTTAATCTTCATTCCTTTTTCTGTAAATAAACAAGGTAACAAAACAGCTTGTAAGAGTAACGTAACACTCCCAGCAGTACCAATATCAATAGTTAATCCTTTAGGTGTAAACTTCTCTGGAATAAAAGTGAGTTTGTCACTTCCCAAATGAGCATCGGCCACTTTGGCATTACTTAATTCTTGCATCGCCTTAACTCCATGTAAATGCTGTGCCTTTAATCCGGGCTTGTCACGACCTTTTCGAATATCAATAACAGAAAACGCTTTACCGGTGTGAACACTTAATGCTAATGCCGTTCGAACAATCTGTCCACCGCCTTCAAGAAAATTGCCATTAATTTCAATCATAAAAAAGAAAAAAAGAAAAAGAGTTTTTAAGGTTTGTTACCAGTCCAGGTCAGCTAAATCCAGCTCAAGATCATCCAGACTTGAATCATCAAGTTCTGCATCATCAAACGCATCCGGAGTTACTTCGACTAGGGTAGGTTCTGAAATACCTTCAGAAGGAGCAGTTTCCTGCTCTGAACAACCTACAAGCACTAATCCTACGATAAACAAGAGAGCGATGTACCTCATCTTAAATCACCAACTCCACTTCATCACTGTCTTGAGTCTCTAAATCTGCAGTTGAATCTACTGCCTTGATTTGTTTGACTAACTCAACAACAATCTCATGAGCATCTTTTAATGCATCATGACTTTGTTTACCAAGATCTTTAGCTTCATCTATAAGAGCTCTCATTGCATCTTTTTCTCCATCAGCTCCTTTTAATTCTTTTGCTTCATCTAAAAGGGCCTCAGATTTTTCATACAATTCAGTAGCTGTTGCAAGATGGTTACCAAAATCTTCTACTTTGCTGTCTAGATCTTCTACTTCGATACCTTTATCCTCGATAGCAGCAATAACACGATCAAACTTATTCTCTAAAGCTTCAGAGTGTTTAATCATACCATGTAACCTACCGTTAAGGTGTCTTGCAGTAGCAGCCTGCGCAGTGTGTTTTACCCTGCTCCAAATAGAGTTAATATCCTTTCCAGCAGCTCTTAACTCTTCTTTTGTAGTTGCAGCTTCAGCCGCATCCATTGCAGATTTAACTTCTTCAGTTGCAGCATTTAATTTTTCCAGAATTTCTTCTGCTCGTTCTGGATCGATGTTTTCATTACCTTCAATCTTAGCAATGACTTTTTCGATATGTGTAACTACTTTTTCACCTGCATTAAGAACAAATTCTTTAGCACGTGCTAACACATCTGCTTCTTCATCTTCACAATCCTCTTCACAAGTTCTGAGCAATTCTCTTGCTTCTTGAAAAGCATCTCGTCTCTCTTGAGTTTCCTCATCAACTTCTTTGAAACGATCTCTTGCAACATCGAATCTTTCTTCAGATTGTCCACGAACTCGATCAGAAACATCTCTTTTAACAAAATCGATTCGTTGTTCTTTAAATCGTGCCAATTTTGCTCGAGCATCCTCTACATCATCTTGTCCAAGAACATCTTTAATTTGATCTCTTCGCATTTTCTTAAACTTGTCAATCTCTTCTTCTGAAAGATCTTCAGCTCGAAATGCAGCAGTAGAGAATTGGCTGATACGATGTCCGATTTTTCTTCGAGCATTGTCCATCCTTTTTTCTACTTTCTCATCAATCTCATCATCTGAAAGACCTTCTTCAGATAATTTTTCTCTTAAAGCTTCTTCACGTTCAGCAGCTTTTTCATCCATAGCAGCTTTACGTTCTGCCCGTAGATTTTCTAGGTCTGCAATTTCTTCATCACTTAATCCATCAGAATTTCTGTCTTCCCCAAATCTTTGCAACCTTGGGCCTTTTCTGTCTTCAAAACTCCTCTCTTCATCATCTGCTAAAGCAGTAATGCTAAAAGCACTCACCACCATTAACATCATAATGAACATTCCTAATATTTTTTTCATATTACATCCTCCAATGTTTTTTTTTGAATTTCCTAACCATCTAAGGAACTATTTTACTTATAAAGAAACTTATTTATCATGAAAAAAAGAAGGCCAATTAGGCCTTCTAACACTTTACAAAGCTTTATTTTCTCCTGTAACCCTTTACAGAAACATTTTTATAATAACGTCATAAAAAGGAGATATGTCTAAAGTATCTGTCTATTTGTTATTATTACTCACACTTTCTTGTGGTGTCTCTGCAGCAACCATTTCTGGAAATGTCTATGACTATATGTTATCCATCACAAATGATGTTAAAATTGAGGTAAATACAGCTCCTAGACAGATAATCGTTGCTAAAGAAGGCTCATATAGCTTCTCCGTGCCTAATGGAGAGTATATCTTAACTGCAACACAACAAAATAATGGTATAATTGCAGCATCAGCCAGGGAAAACATCTCAGTTGTAGATGATGGAGCATTTACAGTAGATTTAATCTTATTTCCTGCCCTTGATGAAGAAGAAAAACTGTTAGAAGAACCCATTGTTGATGTAAATATAGATGAACCTAACGCTACACCGATGTTCATTGGATTTATCTTACTCATATTATTGATATTAATAGCATTCTATTTGAAAAGTAAAAAAACGGAGAAGAAAGAAAAGGCTGTGGTAATTGTTCCACAAGTAGAGGAAGATGATGTTGCAAAAGTGATTTCCATAATTAAAAAAGAAGGTGGTCGTTGCACTCAAAAAGACATTAGAAAACAAATGCCCCTTTCTGAAGGTAAGATTTCTTTAATTATTACTCAATTAGAAAGTGAAGACAAAATTAAAAAGATTAAAAAAGGCCGTGGAAACATAATTGTATTAATCTAACTCTTCCTTCGGCTCATCATCTGCCATCCTAAACAATACAGTAACTCTATACACATCTTTAGAAGTTTGTTTATTCCTAGTAAAAATCTTTCTAGACATTTTTAACTCTCCTTTGAAAGCTTTCTTCATCTTATTACCCATAGCTCGAGTAAATCTCTGATCTGAAATATACATGTCTACTCCATTCTTAAGAGTCTTAACTTTAGCAATGGTAGCTCCTCGTTTCTTAACTTGATTCCTAACAAAATTAATCAATTCATCATTAGGATTCCGCAATTGCAATATTGCTTCAAAGTATTGTGAGTGTCTTACAATTTCTGGCATGTTTCTTCACAAAGAATAAAGTATTTCTTGATATATAAAAGGTTGGTATTGAATAAGAATTAACCATCACAAATTCTAGTAGTGTCTAAATATTGGTTTTTGGCACTATTATGATTGTGCTGCATAGTTGCAGCAACACTTTGAACAAAAAAAACTTCACTCAAATCAGTTGTTATATCTAAATGCGCCATCCATCCCTTATCAACCATTTCGTCCCCTAAAGCCCCTATTGATTCTGGATGCTGCCTACCAGGTGCATAACCTGCACGAGCAGGTGCAGTGTGTAATTCCAACTCCACATTTTCAAAACCACTTTTTTGCCAACTTGGCCGATGTAAACTATCTTTAACTGGTTCACCTTGCTGAAGATTAATGCCTTTCTCATACTTAAAAATAGTTCTAGCATTTAGATCACAAAGTCTAGCATCAACTATTTGATAAAGAGTACCATTAGCATTATATAGAGATAAAAATGATAAAACTTCCTTAGCTTGAAAATTTTCAGCTTTCGAAATAGAGTGATTGTCTTGAATTCCTGCCCAAGACCTTGTGGAAGGTTCTCTTTGTGGATCTAATCCTTGAACTACATATACACTCATTCTAGGAACTTCATCTCCATGATCATCAAATGCAATAGCTAAAGATTCTCCACCAGTAAGAATATCAATAGCTTTGTTGTGAGTACGAAATCTAGCTGTTGTTGGCTTTGCAAAGAAAATTAAACTCGGTTCATCGGGTTGAACTTGTAATCCCAAAGGATCTTGACGAAGAAACAAATCATGCCAATGAGGAACTCTTCTCAATTCACTAGAAATATATTCAGGATTGATGTTATATGCATCGGAAAGATCATATTCCCTACCACCTAAATTTAGTATTTCAGCTGTTGTTTGTATATAGATAGGATTAGAGTTGCATATATAAAGATTTGTAATAATACATTTATCCTATCTACAAAAATAAATCACAACTTATTTAAACAATATTAAAAAAAGAAATCTCCACTAACGAAAATAGGTCCAAAGTTCTGAATGGCTAGGATATCCTAAAGTGAATCTACCAATTGTTACTCCTTTTTCCTGTTCTATATATTTCCTAATTCCTAATGCACGAGTACCTTCATATGAAATCTCCATAACATCATATTCGTCCCCTTGTGATTTAAAAATATGTGATTTCCAATGAACTATATGTAATTTTGGAGATAATCCAAGATATACGAAGCACACTAACCTCCCTAAATTTCTTACAATATACTCTCCAGTCTTTGGTATCTTTTCATCCTCAAGTTGAACTGAACCAGCATCTAGATGAAACAAATCGGAAAATCTAGCAATATATGGACTATCCACACCAATACATTCAACTATTGAATCAGCCTTAGAAAAGTGTAAGTTTGCATCAAACTCCTCGGATTCTAAGTTGAACAACTCTCCGATTGTATCTGAAAGCTCTTTTTGTGATTTCACTACAAAAGGAAATGTTCAAAAGTATATAAATTAATTCCTTTCCAATAATTATATTATTCGGTAGAAAAACATATTGACGCAATACTCTAAGAATATGGGGAAGTTATCGATTAAAACATAAGGTTTTTAAACAATTCTGAAACATAATATGCATGGATCTAAAGGTTGTTGCAAAAAAAGCATGGCATTTTATTTGGCATGAAGATTCATTTGCTTCTTGGATGGTAAATATTCTATTAGCATTCATCATCATAAAATATGCAGTCTATCCAGGTTTAGGAGCTGTATTTGGAACATCACATCCTATAGTAGCCGTAGTTTCTGGTTCAATGGAACATGACGGATCGTTTGAAGATTGGTGGTCAATACATCATACGTTCTATGAAGATCTTGGAATAACTAAAGAGGAATTCCAAACATACACCTTCAAAAACGGTTTTAACACAGGAGATATTATAATCCTGAAAGGAACTTCTGTAGAGAATACAAAGAGGGGAGATGTCGTAGTTTTTTGGTCTGGAAGGTCAGATCCTATAATTCACCGTACGATTAAACTAGGAGATACACTCCAAACAAAAGGAGATCATAATATCGCATCAAACAGTGACGAAATGGCAATTGAAGATAAACAGATAATAGGGAAAGCTTTTTTAAGGGTACCGTACCTCGGATGGATAAAGATACTGTTTGTTAATGCAATCAGTATATTCAGGTGATAACATGATATTTTGCCCAAAATGCGGAAGTTTACTAAAACCATCAACAGTAGGAAGTAAGAAAATAATGGCTTGTAGCTGTGGTTTTAAAGATAAAGATACAAAAGATGCAACTATTAAAGAAGCGGTTGATCATTCTGCAGAACCTAAAGTAGAAGTGGTTAATGAAAATCAAGATATGCAATCATTACCTCAGGTGGAAGAGAAATGTCCTGAATGTGAACATGAAATGGCACGATTCTGGACGGTTCAAACAAGAGCTGCAGACGAACCTGAAACTAAATTCTTCAGATGTGAGAAGTGTAAGCATACTTGGCGAGATTATAATTAATTTTTCTCAGTTAATATAATTAAAAAGCCCCATCTCCCGTAAGAGATGGGAAAAGCAATTAAGAAGTTTAAGCCATTTCTAGATCTCTTAGATCAGTCCCATCTACAATTTCATCGAAATCATAAAAGTCTCCAACTAATAGTCTGTTATACTTTGGTTTGTAAAATTCCATAAGTTCACCTCAAAATTTTATTTTTGATGGTGCCACAGACTATGTCTGGGTGCACCTCTAATTTTTTTCTTCAAATTTAGCGCCACATTTAGGACACTGTTTAGTTATCGTATTAATAGGAACCATCTCTTCAATGCAATTTCCACAGAGTAATAGCGGTTTCTCTAATATAATGCCTATTGGATCACACGCCATATCAATTTCCATTGCTTCGCTCGCCATATTACAGTTCTATTTCGGTTTCTTCAGGCTCCTCCATTGCTTCTTCCCAGCCTCGCATAAATGCTTCTTCTTCAGCTGAAATAATATCATCTTCAACTAAACTATCTCTTTCTGCCTGAGAATATACTCCTGCATCTTTACCTTCTTCACTCCAATCTTCTTCGTCATACATGCTGACACCCCCGAATGATAACTCATTCATGTTCTTTTTTTCGGAATAAATCCGATATTCACCCCATTTTTTTGTTAGCAACCACAGTCTTGTGAGTAATAAATACTGTAAAGGGAAGAATTCTTATATAGTTATGGCTAATACATTATAAATTTTATATAAATCACAATATTTATAAATAAGTTATAATCTCTATCAATTAATTGATATAATTATATTTTTTTATGTAAATTATAATGGGGTGTAAATGAAAAGACGAGTAATTCAAATTGCAGGATCTACACAACTAGTTTCTCTTCCTAGAAAATGGGCCATTAAACAAGGCATACAAAAGGGTGATGAAATAGACGTCGTTGAAGACGGTGATAAGATTGTTATTTCTACTAACAAAGTTTTAGAAGTAAAAAAAGTACAATTAGATGTTAAAAAAATTGATAACCTGTTAATCAGAATGTTATCTGCATACTACAAAGCAGGATATGACGAAGTTGAATTAAGATTTAATGGCACATTTCCTACAGAAAGAATTGCCGATGAATTAAAAAAACATATGCCGGGATTTGAAATCCTAGATCAAACAAAATCACACTGTTTAATTAAATCCATATCAGAAGAACATGTAGTTGAATTTGAAGCTTCCTTAAGGAGAGTATTCTTAATAACAATCACCATGGCGAAAAACATGTTAGAAACTTTAAAAAATCCTAAAGAAAATGACCCAAAACAATTCTTAGTATTAGAACAAACAAATAATAGGTTTACGAACTTTTGTGAAAGACTCTTAAATAAACATGGCCTTGATTCATACAAAAATAGTAATCTTATTTATACCATTGTATGGGAATTAGAAAAGGTTGCAGACGAACTAAAATATATGGCTTTATTCATTGAAGAATCTAAATTAACTAAAAGTGTGTCAAAAGAAACATTACAAACATATGAATCTGTATTACAACTTATTGATAAATTCTACGAAGTATATTATCGATATGATTCTACATTATTAAATGAATTAAACGACATTAGAAAAAAAGTAATTGGTGATTGCAATACATTAATGTCATCTAAAAAAAATAATGAAATAAAGATGATACATCATTTTATTAATATTTCTCAAATGATCTATAACATGACTGGATGCTTAATTGCCCTTAAAAGCTAACATTTCTTACTATTATATTCTTAGTATGTTCTTTTATAGAAGAATAAACTTGAATAAGTGAATTACACTTAGAAGATATATCTAAAGATCCCATTCTTCGAGAATACTGTTCAGCTCCAATTATTGCCATATCCATCTGTGCTAATCCTCTTCTAAGTATTGTATTTGACTGAGCAGGAGTAATCAATTCTCCAGCCTCATTCATATTCCTTAAATAACTAACAAATGTAGCATAACTCGTCAATGCTTTAAGACTGATTGAATCGTGATAGAGGGGCAAAAATGATTTTTCCAATTGTTCTCCAAACTGTGGATCCATTGCACCAGGATAATTATTCTTAGGTGCTTGAATCATGTGGCAAAATTGCTGTAGTCCGTCAAGATACTTAACTAAAGCTGGACTATCTGCAGATTTTTGTTTTCGTAATTCCAAATATCTAATTATTCCTTTGTTAGCGTCTCCGTGTGATCGTGCTTTACATTGTGAAATATTCTTTATCTCAGCTTCTATTTGATCAAATGATGGATAACCTCCTGCATAGCTAAATGCTTTAAGTGCTCCTTCTGCATCATAAAATAAGGTAGAATCCTTTCCTGCGTGCTCTTTAGAGGTTGTTGAATATCTTCTTAAATCTATAAGGTCTCTTTTCATTTGATCAGCTACAAACGAAACATAATCGTCCCCATATGCTGAAGCCAATCGATTAAAAGTTAGACTCAATGCATGATCATAATCTTGGAGAAAAGATATAGCCTGAGCATCCAAATAACCAACAAACGAATCTTTTAGAGATTCATAATCTTGAGATAATGTTTGTGGATCTCTATCAGATTCAAATATCCAAGGATCAAGATTTTTTGTTTCCAAATGTTGCTTCCACATAGTACCTAATTGCCACATGTTAGCCATTTCGATATTGATAGGAAATAATCTTGATACCCAATCAAATTTATATATAAAATCATCCTTTGCATCAATGGCCATATTTCCATCATAATTATCAGGAGAGAAAACTATGGGGAAAGAATTTGGATCATTCTCAACAGTTTCCAACATTAAAGTATTTAATGCATCTCGATGATGATATAAAAACTGTAAATCTGTAGATTCATATGATTCTTTAGCAAATCCAAATAGCCATTCAAATGAAGGTATTATTCTATCTATGAGACGACTAGAGAAAAAATCAGACAGTGTACCAATATCTTCATGAAAATTACCATGTATAGGTCCATTAGCCAATAAATATGCTGAAGCAGTATAACCTTCTTCAAATTTTTCAAGTCGTTCAGAAGTAGGAATCTCCTTGTCTAACAAATAATCAGTTAAAAGTGTGGGGTTAAATTTTTCAATTTCCAACAACGTTCCCACTGATCCATCTCCATCTTCGATTAATGCATCTCCCCTAAATCCTGACAAATTAGTAAACAATGGCGCTTCATATACATCAGGTAATTGATGAGCGAATGCACTATCTTGGGCCCATCTATTTAATCGATTCATAGCTTGCCAAGTGATCCCACTCTTTTTAATTAAATCTGGTTCTCCTAACTTGAGCAATGCCAAAACCTCTCCCGCTTCCATAATATAAGTTGAAGTTCGATGAGGACTACTAGGTCTGTGAGATTCTCGAGTCTCATCAACTAATCTTCTTAATTCAGTTAAAATTTGAAAATGCAGTGGATTTGTTTGAACATTTCCCAATGTCGCATCATCTAATGCAAATTTTAAATTTTGACTTGATCTTTCTCTCTGATCTCCAGGAAGATTATGCATAATATCCATAAGTTGATTAGAAGCAAAAACAGAAACTTCCTCATTTGAAGATCCTAGATATTTGAAAACGATATTTTGAATATTTTTCCTATACGACAAATCGCCACCTTTAGCCCTCTGAAGAGCCAATTGAGCTTGCCCATATATTTGATGAAATTGATCATCACTTGATAATAAAAGAGGGAGTTCCATTTCTCGAAATTTATGTTCTTGGATATACTTTCTTTGATCTTGCATCGAAAAATAAGCAGGATCATGTTCAAAATCATCTGAAATTGCATTTACAAAATCATGAAGATGACCTGGAAAATGCTTAGCATCATATTTTCGAAAAGTGATAAGTCCTTCATTCATTCCCAATAATAAGATACGATTATTTCGCATAGAAGAATGTCCATAATAACATAAAATAGGGACATATGCTAGAGGGTCTTCTTTTTTGACTGCATCTTCATTATGCTTCAAAATAAGATGTAATATATTTGAAGCCTCAATAGATCGTCGAGTCCCTGAATTAATATTCAATACAGCACCTGTAGGTATAGCAAAAAGATATGAATCCAAAGCACTGTCATAATCATTAACCATGTGTACTGAAAGATCTGTCTGTGTACAAATTGAGGTATACATCGATTCATGTTGAGGAGTATCAAACACCAATACATGTGGAGACCTGTGATTTTGTCCCTTCATTGTTGTTATTAAACTTACAACAGTATTCAATAATGAAGGATCGGGAAACGTAACATACTCATCTCTATTAGTTCTATTGCAATCTCGAAAAGCTCCAGGCATCTGGAATCTTTCTTCATCAACATTTACTAAACCTAGAAAATTAATTCTTTTTTTGAATTGAGCTGCTATTTGTCTCACTTGTTTATATGTTTCCACCATATCTTTACCATCACCTGTTGTACTTACAACTGCATGGGGGAAATTTGAATCACCTACACAAGTTTCTTCCAATGTTTTTTGCAATGCAAGTCTTGGGAAAAATTGAGATCGACCAACAGAACCTAATAAATTAGAAATATCCTCTTGGGAATGACAAACCACCTCACCATCCTCTTGAGATTGCCAAATTTGTGGAAAACTATTATGATCTACATAAAAATGAATTCGATGCCTTGAATTATCTGATTTTTCACTTGACATAAATAATCCAGAAGGCTGTGAAATAGCAGCTTATGCAAAATAATTTTGGAAATTTAATGGATTTTTCCGAATAATACGGCATACCAATAAACAACCCCCCCATGGTCAAGGTTCAATATACCATTTAAAAATGTTTCTATTTATAAGTGACACTTAGAAATAAATTGTAATTTACTGATATGCTGGATTCTTAATTCTTGAAGGTCTATGAGATTTTGGGGGAGATAATTGCCCAGTATCTACTAAATAATTTTGCACGTAGGAAGCTAGAGAACCTTGTGATTGTAAAATTTGCAATCCATTTTCTAATCCTGCGGAATTTATTTCTGGAGTTTTATCTACCCAAATTTTTACTGCAGCCACTAAATCATCTTCATCTAAATTCTGGAGTTGAGAAGCATCGTATTTATTTTCCTTTAAGAACAAATATACTGCCGATCCTGCTCGTTTAAGATTAGAATCTTGACTTCTCCCCCCATAAGTAGATTTATTGCTATTACGAATTCCTATGAATGTCATACCTCATTGGAAACCAGAACTATTTAAAAAGCTTACGTTTTATAATCAAAACTTATATAATTTATATTAAAATTAATTCAGGAAATAAGTAGTGATAATTTAATAACCTTCTAACTCATAATCTTCGAATACTTCATAAGTTCCATTAGAATTAGATCCAAAACTAACTACTTCCATTCTATCTCCTATAAATGGGCAACCAAAATTCTTATTATTCTGTAGACCCAAGTACAATCCTTGGAGAAAAATAGGATAAGCGGCAGCTCCTTGCAATGTATTTCCATGCTTTTTAATTGAATTTAAAATATCAGCTCTACTTACATTTTTCCCACCAAGCTCTGCAAAAATTTTGCTCCCTAAAGTTTCAGAAGGAAAAGCTACACCATGAATACGATCAATAACACCTTCCACCCAACTAGGTGATACAGGTTGATCCTTTGCAAGTAGTGTATTAATAGTTGATTTCATATACATAAGGAATTCATATTGTTATATAAATGTAACTTTTTTTAATATTATGTAACACTTTAAACATCCAACAATCTCAACACTTTATCCTTCAATTCATCATAACTACCATTATTATCAACAACTTGATGAGCTTTCTCTAACACTTTCCCAATACCTAGATGAACTAATTGAGCTTCATCACGTGATTTTGCAGTTTCAAAATCAAGTGGCCGAACTTTCCTACTCACCAAACGATCATGTCTGTTAGAAGTATCACTAATAATAGCAACTAACTGTGCCATAGGAAACTGATCTAACCAATACTTCCACTCAGCCTCATGGTATACACCTTCAATAACTACCTTATTCTTATCCAAAATCTTACCATGACTCCTGAGAGCATACACATCATTACCATGTAACTTCCGTAACCCTTCCCTCACAACACGTTCACTCTCTTCTCCAGGTTCCATTCCCTGCTTAGCTATCTCCTCTTCAGTAACATCACCCGTCCGAACAACATGATATCCCTCAGCAGCAAGTATTCTAGCCACAGCTGATTTTCCACTACCAGGCATACCGACGAGACAAAATATTTTATTCATACTTTCCACAAAATCTTCAAATCTACTTATAGGTTTCGAAAATACCACTCAACGAACCCCAAAATCCTCCAAACATCCCAAAAATATTACCAAAAAAAAGTCTAAAGACATATTAAAGACAAAGACTACTATAATTCATGACAAACATGAACTTAATCGTAATTGAAAAAGACACCATCTACAACACCCAACTCAATCATAAAATGATCATCTCATTGATCAATAATCTATTCAGAGGGATCAACACTCTAAAAAGATTACCCCTTCAAAAACCAGGATTATGTGGGGGATATGTCATTATCGACTTCAATCTGAGGATGCTCTTCTTCTCACAATCTACATTCGGATTAAAAGAATTGAAAGACGATATTCTCAAATTTCTTGAAAAAAAGAAATGGTTTATCAATTATTATAGGTGATACAATGACAACACAAAGTTTAAATAGAAGTTATACAAAGGTTATACTAAAGTATAACAATTTTGCTAAAATGGCACATAAAGTAAAAGTACGAAAATGGGGAAATTCATTAGGAATACTACTTCCAAAGGAATTGGTAGAAAAAAGAGAACTAAAAAATGGAGTAGAAATCCTAGTAGAAGTGGTAAATCCAACTCAATTTGACAAAATATTTGGTTCCCTAAAATTAAAAAGATCTACTAAAGAAATAATGAAAGAAATTAAAGAGGGTTGGAATTGATTCAATCTTATTTCTTCGATACATATGCACTTTTCGAACTTCATAATGCTAATCCTGAATATAATAAATTTAATGGAGCCGCAATAATAACAACCAAAATGAATGTAATGGAATTCCATTATGGATTGCTTAAAGATTTCGAAAAAACTGAAGCTAATCAAAAAGTAGACAATCTTAAAAATTTTATTGTTGAATTTGATTTTGAACACATAAAACTCGCAAATCAGTTAAAGAGAAAAATAAAAGGTTTATCCTATGTTGACTGCTTAGGGTATATCGTGGCATTGAAAAACGGAGTATTCTTTGTAACTGGTGATGAAGGATTCAAAGATCTCCCAAATGTAGAATTCATCAAGTAACAAACCTTTTAAACATCTCATTCTTCCTAAAATCATGCACATCATGATTGACGGTATTGATTCTAGTGGTAAAGGCACAGCCACTACAGCCTTAAAAGAATTCTATGAAAAAGATAAGAAAGTCTTAGATCTAAGAGAATATTGGAAAGAAAATGAAGGATTTCCAGATATAGCAAATTTCGACGTAATAATTGCAACAGAACCTACATTCACACATATCGGAAAAGAAATACGAGAAGTACTCATAAAAAACAAAACAAAACATTCTCCTAAAGAAATAGCTAAAGCATTCTCAGAAGATAGAAAAGAATTGTATGAAAAAATAGTCATTCCAGCAAAAGAACAACATAAAATCGTCATCCAAGAGCGTGGAGTGATCACCTCTTTAGCATATCAACCCTTAATGGATAATCTAAGCAAAGAAGAAGTCCTAGCATTGGAAGGAAATCAATTCTGTCTAAATCACGCTCCAGACTTACTCATATTAACAACAGTAGATCCTAAAGTTGCCATAGAAAGAATCAATGCAAGACATGAAAAAAAAGATGATGCCATCTTCGAAAATGAAGAATTCCTCATTAAGGCCCAAGCAGCTTATCAATCTGACTGGATAACTCACATATTCGAAAGCAAAGGAACAAAAATAATCTCCCTAAACACTAATCCACCTAAAACACCAGAAGATACTAAAAAAGAAATTGTTGAAATAATCTCACATAGCACACAATAATCCTGAATACATATATTCCTCAATAAATTCCTGTACTCCAGTATTATTAAGAAGACTCAAATTAACATGTTGTAATGTTCTTGTCAATTTTGGATATAATTTATCGTCCATTATGTATCACCCTCTGTTTCTTTTCCATCTGTATCGAAAAAGTCCTTCAATTTTTTTGTACGCCTACTTGCGTCATAACTAACTACCATGAATGCACCTCTCTTTTTAAGTATTACTGGCGTCAAATGACACCTTTCAAACATCCTATTTGTATTGAAATGGTTGATCTTGTTTATACGTATTTCCTTGCTTTAATGCAATCTCTGCTTTGGTCAACTCATGACCCATATAATAACCGTGCTCTGGAATACTTAACAAACCTTCTCGCACGATTTGTTTTCTCAATTGATACGCATTTAACCCTTCAAATTTCTTCAATTGCTCGCCATTAGGCGAAGTATACTTCACAACAATCTTCTTTCCTTCAAGACTCACCACAAAGTTTCCTCGTGGATCGTAAATTAAGGAAGGATCAGTTTGAACATGCTCTGTATAGTATTTTTCAATAATATCCTTGCAACTTTCCCAAGTATTTTCATACAAATGGGCAGATTCTGAATTGATAATCAAATCCCCAATCTTAATTTCAACTTTTTTACCAAGTGCCCCTATTAAATCTTTTCGTATCACTTCCTGAAGACAACGCAGTGCCATCACGTTCTGAGGGTAAGCCATAAACATGTCATTTGACCTAAATGTTACCGTCATAAACAACTTACCTTCCCGAACTCGCACCCAAATATGATTCAAACAAGGAGGGACATCACTATTAATATCCTTTTTAGGATCCCAAAGTACAATAACAGCTTGTCGTTCATGAATATTATTCTTCAATTTTTCAACAACTTTCTCCACTTGGTCAAATCCAAAATGACTTCTAATCCGCATACCATAGGTATAACTTACATCTTTAGGTTTAAAGTCGGTAGTAATCGTTTTAGTATACTCTTTGATATGATTTAAATCATAAGGAAACGCATCAGGTAAAAATAACTTATTTGGATCTTCATCAGTAATAACAGTTACAAGATTGATCAACTCTTTTACTTTGGTCCCATCAGGGTTTTCAGTGGTTCTTCCAAATTTCAAGATAAAATCAAGCACTTTCAACCAAGATTCAACAACTTTCTCACTTCGCATGACAAATGCATTCTCTAACGTTGCATATTCATTAAAATCTTCTTCCACTCGCTCATAGATCTTTTCTTTTCGATCAGCCTCAGGAATGGTGACCATGCTCTTATCAAAATCTGCAATATCTTCAACTTTAACACAAGTAATACTCTCACGTAAGGCATCCAAATCTTTTTCATCAATATCTAATCCGATAAAACCATCAAACTCTCCCTTAACAACCCAACAATCTCTTTGTGTTGATTTTGTCTTGCCTTTTTCAAACCCTTTGTTAAAAAAATCATGCAAAACAATTCCAGACTTGGAAAGATCATTTCCAGTAACCACTAAAATCTTAATTTGAGGATTAGCCAATAAACTTCGAACTAAAACATCAATACCTCTTTCAGCATTATACAATTGACCGATAACAGCATACTCTTTTTTATCAATCTTCTTAGCAACAGCATCTTTCATAGTCCAAAGAGTAATAATTGCCGTATCAGAATCAGGATTGCCTAAAATAAGTGCCTTCTCAGCCGCTTTATCTACTATTTTGTATACCATTATGCTTTACCTTTTCCAGGCTCTACTGATCCTAAATCCATTAAACTATATAACTTATGTTCTAACACTTCACCGGATTGAGCGTCAACTTTAACATTTAATGTTTGAAAACTCTGAGTAATCATGGTAAAGTTATAGACTTGCCCTTGCTCTAAATGTTGTAAGACACACATAGTCTTTATAGGATCATGAGCAGAATACGTTTTTTTCTGAAGTTCTGTTGCAGATTCTAAGGCAGCTTCATATTCAATCTTTATTTCTTGTTTATTCAAGGGTAAAATTTTATTTTCATCTTTTTTGAAGATTTTATCTTCATCCCCTACAATCAATGTATCTTTTTCAAAATGCATTGCAGTTATAGTATCATCCACATTGTAAAATCCAATCTCTCGATTTTCCTCTTGAAAGAATAAATGAACTAAGTAACTCTCAGAATGTGTTTTCTTCCACTCTTTAAATGCCTCAGCACCCTCAACAGCTTCAATAAAACGTAGTAATTGCATAAAAATTGGATAATGCTAGACTATTTAAAACTTGTTTACGCCCAAAATCTCCTCAAATAAGTAAATATATACCATTCCCAAATCTATATAGAATATAGATACATTTATATATATTAGAACAATATCTATATACTAATAAGAAACGAATTATCCTAAAAAAATGCAAAAACGACTCGTAGCTCAAGGAAACGCAACATTAACACTATCACTTCCTTCTAAATGGATTAAGGAAAACAACCTAGTTAAAGGTGATGAAGTTAATCTTAATGTTGAAGGAAAAGATATTGTTATTAGCACGGAAAATAAAGATGGACTAGAAAAACTAACACTTGACACCAAAACACAGTCATTTGAAAAACAATATTTACATACATTCTATCATTTAGGATTTGATGAAGTAGAAATTCTCTATCAAGATCAAAAAGTAGTCGACTTAATTAAAAAACACATTGGGGGATGCATCGGATTTGAAATCGTTGACCAAACCATGGACAAAATAGTAATTAAAAATCTAAGTGCGGGTCCGATGGAGTCAGAGTTTAACACAATATTAAGAAAAATATTCTTAGTCACTAAAGATATTGGGTTACAACTTGAAGAATTTGTCCAAAATAAAAATTATGACAAAATAAAAAGCGTTGCATCTATGGAAGATAACAATGTTAAATTCATTTCCTTCTGTTTGAGAGTTCTAAACAAGCATGGCTACAAAGATTCACAGAAGAAAACTAACATTTACTATGCTATTATCGAAAATCTAGAAATGATTGGAGATGAATACAAATACTTAGCAAACTTTATTGCTGATAATAAAAAGAAAATAGTCATAGACAAAGATCTTAATCAAGTATTAAAACAAACAAATGAATTTTTTCAAGAGTTCTATGATATTTTTTACAAGTTTGAAAAAGATAAACAAATTGATATCATAAAAATGAGAAATGAGTTATATGATAAAGCAAATGAATTATTCCTAAAACAAGATGTGTATGGAGCAAAATTTCTCCATCATTTAATCAATATTATTAATTTTACACGAGAAACGGTTAATATTTATTATGAAGCGAGATTCTGATTAAAAAATATAATGGGCATTCTATACTCTAAAGGTTGATTTCTTTGAATAGTAGGTAATGCATACAATACAAAAGGAGATACTTGCTCTAATCCTTGTTGTCCTAAAGGCTGTACAGGATTCAGATATCCACTTACATAATCTTGTAATGATTTCATCCTTTCATCTTGACTAGACATAATTTGATTCAATACAGAGGATTTCATAGCTTCTAATTGTTCACTTCCCTCATATCCTGAAGCGATTCTTTCATCCATAGTCTCTAAAGCAATCTCAAGTGACTTTTGAGCTCGAGTAAGTCTTGTTTCAACATCATCTTCACCACTCAGTGCTCGTTGAACGTGATCTCCTACTTTAGTAACAGAATTTTTAATTAACTCTAAATCTACGATCTCATTCAAATAATCCATATTTTTTCCTGTTCTCTGTTGATAAGCACCTACTAACTCAGTTCTAATCTGTTCTCTTCGTTCTGAGCTAAACTCTCTATCAGCATGAGTCATCAAAGAAACCATATAAAAGGTTAAATCGTGAGCTTCAGACCTCAGTTCCATATCAATTCCTGCATAACGTGAAGATCTTGGTTCTAGATCTAACATTTGTCCTGAAACAGAAACGTTTGCATCTCGTACGTCTCCCATTGAGACAAACTTAGACTCACCATACTTTGCTAATGCAGTATCAATTAAATCAATAAAACCTGTTACAGCTTTTTTATCATCTTTTGAAAAATTACCAATCTCATCGTAAAATCGTCTTCGTAAGGTATTTCCATCTTTAGCTTCTCGAATCTTAATTCCTTTTTTACCTAATCCAAATCGTATAGCGTCACTGTTCATAGCTGCAGGAACTAATACATTCTCTACAGTATTAACAAAAACGTCCAATGAACCTTGACTAGCATCAATACTTGTTTGATCTCCGGAAGCGTCATAATCTTTTATACCAAAATGGAGTGTTTTTCCTTCATTGTCTCTCATCTTTATGGCTGATCCAATATAGCCAGCAACAGGAATATGTTCACCAAATACCTCACTCACTTTAATTTCATTCTTTAATTCCTTACCATGATCATAAGCTTTCAGAATAACGGTTTCTTGTTGACCATTAGCTTTTTCATACGTAAATTTGCAAACTCCATGAGTAGAAACAATGGGTGGTTTTTCAGGCGAGTAAGAATCTCCCTGATCCATTGCATGTGAATAATCTGCTTGACTTATTCTTCCTTGTTGTAACAACATATTCAAAATAAGTTTGCTACTAATAGTATGATCTACGTTCTTAAATGATTCACCAGATATAGCTGAATAATGACCACCGAGTGGTTGAAATCTCTCTTCAGGTGATTGATGTAATGAAAAATCTACTCTAGGAAAAGTACTATTTGCAAGTATGCTATCTAAATTACTAGCCACCATATGAATAAACAAGCGATTTGACTATATAAATCTTACGAAATTCTAACTGAATAGTAGTAACTGATAGCCTTTTTTCTATATTGAAATGCCCAAATAAGAAGGAAAATATATAGAAAAATCATACCAAGAAAGTAATTCTTTAGAAATTAACACCAAACTCGCGCGCTAATGGTCGCGCGAGAGTCGGCTTGCTGTGCAAGCCATTACCTTTGTCTAATTCAACTTCATATATCAAAAAACATTCCAAAAGGTCCTGGATTAACACAAATAGTTTTCTTAATCTTATCTTTCTTCCCAAAATTCTCATGTAAATGTCCTGCAAAAGCATATTCGGGTTGTAATTTCTCAATAACATCCCTAACAGTCTTACAACCTGCATCAGCACCATGAACATTATCTAATGTAGTATGAACAGGGGGAGCATGTGTTAAAAATATCCATTTCTTACCTGATAACTTCCCTTTCACCGTTTGATAATAAGCCTTCATCCATTTATCTGTTACGCTAAAACCTCCGCCACCAAATCCACTAAAGATAACATCATCAACTTCAACTAAAGCTTCATGGGCAAAAATAATATTCTTAGTATCTTCACATTGCTTTTGCATAGTATCCTCTTCTTCATGATTTCCATGTATCATAAGAATAGGTTTACCCAATCCATCTAAATCTTTCATAACGCCCCTGAAATTCTGCTCAAAAACAGTCACATCTCCTATACAAATAATAAGATCTGCTTTCTTAGCTTTCTCTTTAAGCTGTTTCAAAGCCTTCATACTCCCATGACTATCGCCAAATGCTAATATTTTCATAACTATACAAGATTAAAGACGTTATTTAAATCTTACGCAATCCAAAGTCTTTTAAATGAAATAACATTCCCAATATATATGACAGATCCTATAATTAAGACAACAGATGGACATATTGTTGAGATAGATGATAGTGGGCTTAGATCACCTCATCAAGGATATCTAGAAACTGCTGCTGAAAGATCAACAAGAGATGAAATAGCAGACACATTCTTTTCTTTGTTAGGGTTAGTAAAAGAAAAAGGTATTCAAAATACGCTTGAGAGTGAAGGATCACATCACGCAAGAGAACAAGGAAGAAGGGTACAGAATTTACAAGCAGAAATGCGAAATACACAAAATCCAGTCCAAGAATCTCATCCTGAATATCTCGATGCACAAATATTCTATCATCAATTCCAAGTAAAACTAGGAGAAAGAGGTAGAATTAATCTTCCATCTCAGTGGGTAAATAAATTCCAAAATATTGGTGGATATGAAAATCAATTCCTTGTTACACCTATAACTGATCATGAAAATCCTCATATCCAGGTATATATTGCAAATCCTCCAGAATGTAATCACATTTTAAAACCTGTAAGAGGAGTTAACACAGGATCTCAAAAATACATAACATCTATAGATACATCGGGAAGAATAGGAATCAGTACAGGGCTAAGACAAGAATTAGGTTGGGAAGCCCCCCTACCAGTAACACTTGAAGGTCATGCAAATTATTTCACTATACATAAAAAATAATTACTTAACACTATAATAATCCTGCAATATCAAAGTATCCATATCTTCTAAGTGTTTAACGTCATATAATCTTCCCTGACCTAAACTAGCTATTTTCTCAGCAAATTCTCTCCCATTCTGATCCAAATTAATACCTACTACAGATATGGTAATCCCTGCGCCTCTTGCAACACCTACAGCTGCAAGTGTCTCCTTTTCAGGATCTTTTCCAATGGTAGGTAATGCGTCTGTTAACACAACCAAATGTTTAGTAACTTTACCAGGAGGGAACATCTTTACAGATTCATGAATCATTTTAACAAAATGAGTCTCTTGATTAGCATGAACTCTTGTAATCGTCTTTAGCAATTGACCAAAATCTTGTGTAGGGGCAATCTCTTCACGAACTTCCCGACCAAACACAAGTAATCCTGCATAATCTCTCTCTTCAATAGCTTGAAAACTTAAAGCAATTCCAGCTTTTTTTGCCATCTCGAGTTTATTCCCCTTCATACTTCCTGAAGCGTCCATTCCATACACTACATAGACACTCCCCTTAGCCTCTCGCTCAAAAACTTGTAAATCTGTCTTACTCAGTGCAGAATGACCTCGACGCAATGCTTTTTTTACACTCTTTTTCAAAGCAATATCTCGATATCGATCTCCTTTTTTATATCCTTTAACATCAGACTTGTCCCCATAATGAGCAACTTCTTTGTGTAATTTAGATCCTCCAATACCCTCAGGAACTAAATGATTTAACTCCTCTGTATACAAAACTAAAGAAGCCATCTCATACCCTTTTTCTGTAATCTCTCCGTCTTTTTCTAAATATCCTTCTTGTCGTAACTCTAGTAATTTTTCATCTATCTTTTGTTTTAATTCTCGTCGAAACTCAGGAATGTTAATATTTCTTTTAATTACACTCGGTTCATATCCACTCACCAATCTTAAAAGCCCTTCACCATATAATCGATGAGCTTGAGCATAATCTTTTTTCAAATGGTCCATCATTAAATCAGGATGGAAAGAACTAAATCCTTGATTAATCGCCTGACTCATCATCTTTCCCTTACCTACTTCATTTTTATCATGCTCAACAACAGAACGCATTACCTTCTCTTCTACCTCATCAAACTTCAAATTACCTCGAGTATCACTCCCTTCTGAAAACTCAGGTACGCCTATATCAGGGGACGTCTCCTTCGTCCTCTTTTTTACCCGACAAATCCTTGTACGAAGAAACAAACTGCTTAAACTCTTCAGCAACAAAATCCTCAGCACTCTCTAAATATTTAATTGAGGGTTTTAATCGAATTCTGTGACTAATAACACTATTCACAGCATCCTTGATATGCTTAAAGTCTACTTTTTTCTTTCCAGCAAGATGTGCATTAGCTAATGCTCGTTCATAGAGTCCTATACTTGCTCTCACGGAAGGTTTTTTCTCAATCTTATCACTCTCTCGCAATCTCCTAACAAAGTCTACTGCAAGTGTTAACAGATTATCAGGAAATGCAACCTTAAAATCTGGTTTTTTACTCAAAACAATATCTTTTTCAATCTCCAAACTTTCAGGATAACTCATATACAATACGTCAAATCTATCCAAAAGTACATCAGACAATTTTTCTGTACTGCTATCCTCTGGATTCATGGTAGCAATAAAGATAAAATTAGCATCAATATCGACATCATAACTCCCAATAGTTGCTTTTTTCTCTTCAAGAACTTGCAATAATGCATTTTGTAGTTTTTCAGGACATCTATTAAGCTCATCAAAAAACAAAACTCCACCATTTGCCTTGAAAATCTTTCCTTCAACAAACGCTTCCTTGGATAACGGTCCAAACTTGAGAGCTTTCATCGGATCAATATCTCCAATAAGATCTTCTGCAGTCAAATCAGGACTTCCTTGTACACGAACAAAATTCTCCACACCCTTTTTCTGAGGTAATGCATCAGCCAAAGTCTTTGCAAGTGATGTTTTACCCACACCCGGTGGACCTACAATAGCTAAGTTTCTTCCAGCAAGTATTGCTGATTTTAAACCTGCTTTTATCACTTTTTGACCTAAAATTGAGTCAAATTCTTGTTTTTCAAATGTCTTTCCTAAATCTATTGTCATAATTATACCTCGTCTACAACACCCATATTATGGGCTATAGAATTTTTTGTATGTTGGAGGATGTATTTAAGCCTTTGCTACTACAAAACTTTATAAATTGGATCAATTTATCATATTAAATAATGAGGAATAAAATGTACCAATATGAAAAATCTCCATATATATCCCATTTTGATCTTGGTTCTCAACTAAGAGGAATTTCCCTTACAGGAATTCGAGTACCTCATTTACACTCTTCGAATACAATTCCTAATGATTATGGATCAAAAAAATTACCTCCAGGACATGTTATGGATGATCATGGAAATGTAGTAAATCTGTCAGTTTTAGAAATAAAAGCAAATAAAATTTTGATTACAAAATAAGTTCTAAATTCTCTGAAATTTAAACATATTTTCTACATAGATTATATTGCAATCTTCTTAATCTATATCTGATTCTATATACTATATAACACAACAAGGTGAATGAAAATGACAAATAACAATAATAAAAATCAAGAATTACCAGGAGAACAACCTCCAGAATGGTTTGAAGAAGCATTAAAGCAGACGCCAAGACCGACTGCAGAAGATGTTGCAAAATATAATTATATGAAATCTGATTTCCTGGAAGCAATAGAAAAAGCAAAAAAGTCAATGAGTACAATAAAAGGTGCTCAAACAGTTGACGAGATGTTTAAGTATCAAAATATGGCAAAAATGCCAACAATTATCCACACTCCTGTCTATGAAATTAAAGATGGAAGATTAGTACCCATTCCAGGTACTGTAGGAATAAAACATCATGAAACAGAAGAAATTGTAGGATATCATGGAACTACTATAACAGAGTATGAATCATCTATGCAAACAGGTATACTCAGAGGTCCAGGTAAAAGGAAAAATGAGTTTGCATTTACTAAAGTTAACGAACCAAGAGCATTAGAAGATGCAGTTGCAGATTCTTTAGGAAATCAAACAGAACAAGACATGGACATTCCAGTAATCCTACCCATCTTCCAATCAACATTAGATAAATACAAAGTTGTAGAAGACGTAGGAACCTACCATATTCTCGCTCCAGAAGGTATTGAAAAACAATACTTAGGAGAAGTGAGATTAATCAGACAAAGTGGAAGAAAATGAAAAATCACAAAAAAGCTAGAGAAAATGTGAGAACATATACTCTACACAAAGATCTAGATGAACTCCTATATGGCAACAACCTAGATTTCCAAACTAACGCAGAATCTATAGTGGGAAGAGCACTACAACATGCTGTAAAGAATGTAGACGATAAAGAAAAAAATACAATCAAAGAAATCAAGAAAGATTGTCACCCCATCACACAATCAGGAGTATTCAAAGAAGATATATATCAAAGATTAGATGATCTTGCCTCACCAAATGCTGCAAAAGTGTATGCTGCACATAATATAGTGGCAATAGCAAGAAAAACCTATAGCCATAATGAAGATACCAATCCATCAGAAAATAATTTCTCAGCCACCATGAAAATATTAAATGTAGCTGAAGATATAGTAAACAATACAGATGTTCCCAATGAAACACATATTGTTCAAGCAGAAATTGCACAAGCAAAAACCAGATATTTAAATTTAAATGGTAATATAGATGAAGCAATAACACACAGTAAAAAAACTATAAGATATCTGAAAAAAATTACTATTACAAAAAGAAATAGACAAGAAGTAGGATATCTACAAGCAGCTGGAGCAGAACTCATAGCAGAATTGACGGCTAATCCTAAAGACAAAAAAACTTTCTACAATAATGCGATTAAAGCGTATGAATCATTATTTCAAAAATCAAGAACTAGTGATGACCGATTCATTAATAGCCTATATTTAGGAGAATGCCTAAACAATGCTGGGAATACTGAAAAAGCAATAGAAGTAGTCCAAGCAGGTGTACACTGCATATCTGATCCTCTTAAAAAAAGTCTAGGATATAGAACAATGGCGTCCTTTGGCGAATATACACTCCAATACCCTGAACTAAGAAAACTTGAGGTTCTTGCCGAGCAGTTTGAAAACATAGCATAAATGCAATGTGACAGATAAGGTGAAAATATGACTCGAACAAGATCTCCAATATATGAACCAGGGAAAGATTTGTATAGTAAAGTAAATGCAGTTCTCAAAGAAAACAACATTAGAATTAGACAAGGACCACTTTCTCCAAGCTATTCAGATCAACAAATTAAGAAAGTATATCGAACAATTGTCAGAAAATATCACCCCGATGTAAATCCAGCCTCAAAAAGATGGTTTGGAGACTTTCTAGGAGGTATGGAAGTCTTAGTAGATCCAGAAAATAGAGCATTATACGATAGAGCGAAAATAAATTATGAAACAAGAAGATCGCCAAATAGAAGACAATATCAAAAACCACCACAATCAAAAGATAAACCAAAATATAAAGCTAAAAAATCCGAAACTTTAAAAGAAAAATTAAAGAAAGAGAGAAAGGAAAAGGAAAAAGCTAGGTTAATCAAGGAACTTAACGAAATTGAAATTGAAAAACGCCATAAAAAAATGGAAATAAGAAGAAAAGACCAACAAAAAAAAGCAGAAGAAGAAATTGAAAAAATTAAAAATCTATATGGCTTTGGTGAAGAATTTGATAACCTATGGGAAGATTCACCATCAGAAGAAAGAATCGATGAATTGTATAAACAATTATAAAAAATAAAATAAAATAAATTACTTCTTCCTAGCACTCCTAACTCTCAATCGAGCTTTCCCTCTTTTCAGAACTTTCTTTCCACGAGCAACTGCTTTCTTACCTAATTTTTTAGCTTTTTTTCCAGCTCCAGTCTTAGCAGCTCGTCGAACAACCTTTTTAACAACTCGTCTAGCTTTCTTACCCACTCGAGTCTTAGAAGCCTTCCGAACAACCTTTCTACCCACCTTAGCAGCCTTCTTTCCAGCCTTTCGAGCTAATGGCTTACCTTTCTTAACAGCCTTCTTTACAAGTGGTTTCCCTCTTCGAATTGCAGCAGAACCAACAGCAATGCCAACTCGTGCACCTACCTTAGCTAATCTTCGAGCAATAGGTCCTCCACGTTTAGCAACAGCCTTACCTACTTTAGCAGCTTTTTTTCCAGCTTTAACTCCTTTCTTCACCACTTTCTTTCCTATTCTTCTAATTTTTCCCATAGTATCCTCCTAAAGTGTCTCTTCTCTAAAAACTGATATTAATACCAATCCTAAAAATAGCATTCCAATTCCGAACATTATAATACTTATGATTGGATAAGCGTAATACGTTGGACCCAAACTTGTCCCAAAAATAACAGCGCTAGCCAAAATAAAGGCTGAAGCAATCATACCAAACGCCAACCGATTACTACTGGTATCAATGTCCAACCCAATTTTCTTAAGCTCAATATCTTCAACGTCTATCTTAAACTTCCCAGATTTCAATTTATCTACAATACTCATAGCATCTGCTGGAAATTCTTCCATCATATCAGCAGCTCTTCGAGTTTTCTTAGCAAGATCATGAAGAACATTCTTCACCCGATAACGATCCTTAACAACTTTCGTAACATACGGTGTAACAAACTTCACAGGGTCAAAAGCAGGATACAGCTGATGTCCAGTTGCCTCCAAAGTAACAAATGCCTTTCCATACAGTATCAAAAATTCAGGCAATCGAATATGATTTTCAGTAGTAGCATCAAACAACAAATGTAACATCCGACTTACCTTAACTTCTTGAAGTGCTGATCCGTGCCAAGCACCTAAAATATTGTCAACCTCACGTCTATATTTCTCCATATCCGTTTTATCAGTCCTTTCTCCAATCTTTACTAATAATCCTGTAACTCGTTCTGTATCTCGTTCGGCAAGAGCCACTAACATGTCTACAACATGTTTCTTCATATTTGCATTAATACTACCCACAATACCGAAATCTAGAAATGCAATCTTATCCTTAGGCAAAATAAAAATATTTCCAGGATGAATATCTGAATGAAAAAATCCATCAATATAAATCATTTTCATGACAGCATTGGCCATCCGCATCCCTATTTTTTTACGATTAAATTTTTTCTTAGATTTTAATAAATCAGATAACTTCTCTCCCTCAATATACTCCATGGTCAACACTTTTTTAGTAGTATACGCCATGAAAGGCCTGGGAAATACAATATGGTCATCTTTTTCAAAATTCTTATGAAATACTTTCATATTTTTAGATTCAACTAAATAATTCAGTTCATCCTCAGTATATTCTTGAAACTCTTCGACAATTCGTGTAGCACTAAACATCCGATCACTATTTTTCTTATCATACCGTCGAGCAAAATAAGTCATAATGTCAATATCAGAATGCATTATTTTGTCAATATTGGGACGTTGTACCTTCACACACACTTGTTTACCATTCAGAAGCACAGCTCTATGCACTTGGCCAATAGAAGCAGCAGCTATAGGTGTAATATCAAAATGTTTGTACACTTTATCTAATGGTTTTCCTAATTCCTTCTCAACGAGAGTTTTAATCTCTACATAAGAAACAGGCTTAACATCATCCTGCAATTTCTTAAGTTCATTGCTTACATGAGCAGGAACCAAATCAGGACGAATACTGAGCAACTGTCCTAATTTAATATACGTCCCCCCTAACTCTTCAAATGCCTCTCGTAATTTTACCTCAGGAGTTAAAGGATGAGCAAACTTTCCCGGACGCACTTTCTTATGAAAAGGCAAGTGCATCTTTAACCCAGCCTCTTCAATAAGATATCCAAGGCCATACTTAAACGCCACTTCTAGAACATGAGAAGCTCGAGCTATATCTCTAACCTCTTTTTTTAATCCCATATCTCTTTCTCCCTGAAATGAGTATAAAAACTTTGTTAAAATCTAATCAGAACCATGGGTTTCGTTAAACAACTGTGCCTGATTCAAGACTTCTCTTTTCTTAGTGTTATGAATTTGAAATAATCGATCGGCTATCTCTTGATGATCTTGAGTAACAATAGTATGCTCTTTGGGATCTATAGTTAAATTGTACAATTCCATAAATTTACTCCCAAAAACCATTAATTTCCATCCTCTATCTCGGACATAGGAATCTTGGAAATCCCTCCCAAAAACATATTCTCGATCATACTCTCTACCTTCTTCAGGAACAATCAAAGGGATAAAAGTGGTGCCACCAATGTAATGATCAAGAGAAATTCCCAAAATATCATATACACTAGGAGCCAGATCGATTAAACTCACCGGCGTATCGATCACCAAAGGCGATTCATAATAAGGGTGATGCATAAGCAAAGGAACATGTGAATTAAATTGATACCCTACCCCGTGTCCAATAATTCCATTATCAAATAATCCATCCCCATGATTAGAATAAAATACAATAATAGAGTTATCCCAAAAATGCTCCTTCAAGTAAGCATACAAAGGAGCATGAGCACCGTCTACATACTCGACTTGTCTCTGATATCGCTCATGTAATTCCTCAACATCTTGAATAGTAAAATTTTTCTTAATACCTCCAGCGGTTACATTAAATAAGACCTTTTCAAAATTTTCTTGTATTTTACTGCTATTATACTTCCGTTTAAATTGGTGTCTTAAGTTTACATTATGCAATTCTCGAGTAATATTATTGCTATTTCCTATATACTGCATGGCCTTCGTGGTATTATACAATCCTTGGGAGTTAACATAAGGCCGATGTAATGAATGTGCATGAAAATAATAAAATCTTCCCTCCTCTTCTGGGTCTAAAAGAGTAACAAAAGAATCCACTAAATCTTCAATTAATACATCTTCTTGGTAAAATTGATACTCCTGAAGATTTCAAAAAAGATGAAAAATTTGGGAAAAGTGATTTGCCTTCTGATTATCCTTACAAAAATTGCTATTTTATTGTTGTTTCCAAAAAGCACATTAAATGCATAACATATGGAGAATTGGTTGAAGGGAAAGTAATAAGTCCAAAATCACAAAATTATTTGGGAAGAAGAAAGGAATTTGAGTTGGACAAGGATGTGATAATCGATTTTTGTGAATTTGCTGTAAAGTTTTTTAGTGAGGTGTAAACATAATATGGCAGATTTTGATTTTGAAGGTTTAATTGGGTTAATTATTACCATACCGATTCTTCTTGTTTTTCTTGTAGTTGTTCTGTCTGCATTTCAAAATATAGGCGGGAAACAGGATGAAATCAATGCGCTAAATAATCAGATTAGTGATTTGAAATTTGATATATCCTCTAAGGAAATCAAACTTTCTGAATTTAGAGCGAAAATAGCTTAAATGAGGGCAACTGCTAACCTCCTCACAGGGTTATGGCACAAT
>CAYLOA010000002.1:0-56864 GCA_964385185.1 uncultured Methanosarcinales archaeon
AAGTCGTCTGTATACATATGATCTTTTGTTACATTCCATAACTGCGTCTTCTCTCCAGGAGTCATATAGCCTGGTAATTTTCTTTCAAACTCTTTCTCTTTTTGTTCTAACTCTTTTTTAGTCATTCCTAGATATTCAAATGTTAATTCCCCATCATTTTCACCAGGATAAAAACTCTCAGGAGGCTCTGCAACTCCAACGATGTCATACATTCTACCTTCTTTTAGTTTTTCTTCTAAAACTTGAGAATTAAAATATGTTGTTCTCGTGCCTGCTTTATGTCCTTGAATTATTATAGGTTCCCAACCTTTTTCACCAAAAACGAATTTTTCTTTTCCAGGAAAAGAGCCAACAGTAAGGTCTCCGATTTCTAGTGCGCTTACACTTTCCCTATATCTAGTCATATGAGCTCCGAGGTAGGCTTTTGATGCTTTGTTAAGTTCAGCTGTTGGTACGTTAGTTATCGTCTTTCTCATAATCGTATTAACTGCTTGTGCAATGTCTTGACTAGGTCCTATAAAACGATTAATCCATTGAGCTGAGGCAGAATAGGTTTCAAAATCTCCAGGTGTCATTACTTGTAGCCCAGGATACTGTTGGATAGAAATTGGTTTTTTCTTTGGTTTTACTTTTGTTACACCTAGCTGAAATCCGAATTGTTGTCTAAACCGTTGTGATCCTTTGTCCAGTTTGTTAGGTCTTCCTTGCATAAGATTGGGAGAATAATACTTTATTAATAAAAGTTTCCTTCATCGAGTATATATAGTCCAACACGGAAAATCTTATATAGAAAAGGAGGTTGGATATTCATATGGAAGAGGCTAGAATCAAAGAGGTGGACAAAGAGAATATGCACCAAGTACTCAAAGAGTTTCCTATCCAGATTCAAAAGGGATGGCAGTTGGCTGAAAATATTAAAATCACGGATAAAATCAGTAAGATTGTTGTTGCTGGTATGGGGGGAAGTTGTCTTCCTGGAGAAATTTTGCAAAGTTATGTCGAAGATTTTTCAATTCCTATATTTCTAAATCGTGATTATTCCATTCCTGGTTTTATCGATGATGAAACGTTATTTTTTGCAATTTCCTATAGTGGGAATACTGAGGAGACGGTTGATGCTCTACGAGCTGCTAAAAAGAAGAATGCTCGAATTATTGTGGTTGCTTCTGGTGGAAAGATGAAGAAATTGGCAGAGGAAATGGAATTGACTTATATTGAAGTGCCCTCTGGATTACAACCACGATTTGCTTATGGATATTTATTTTTGATATTACTTAGGATTTTACAAAATAGTAATTTAGTTGACTCACAAGATGACTGGGTGAGTAAAACTGCAGAAGTTGTTCGTAAAGATATCTTTAAAGAACGTGCAGAAGATTTAAGTGAGAAATTATTGGATAAAATTCCCATCATATATACTTCTGATCGGATGAAGGCTGTAGCCTACAAATGGAAGATTAATTTTAATGAAAATACTAAGATACCTGCTTTTTACAATGTATTTCCAGAATTAAATCATAATGAGATGAACGGATTTGTTAATCTTAATGGAAATTATCACGTTATTATTATCAAAGATGAGAATGACCATGAACGGATTAAAAAAAGAATGGATATTTTCAAAGAGCTTGTTAAACAACGAGGTGTTGAAGTGACTGAAATTGGTCTATCTGGCCCTAATCGTTTGGCAAAGATTATGTCTGCAATCTATATTGGAGATTGGGTAAGCTTTTTCTTAGCTATTAGAAAGAAATTGGATCCAACACCTGTTAAATTAGTTGAAGATTTTAAGGGTAAATTGGTAGAATAAAAAAAGAAAAAAAATTAACCCATTTGTGAGAACATTTGGGCTGTTACTGATGTTGCTCCTGCGTTTATGTCTACAGATATTTTAACTTCTGAGTTGTCATATCCTTCACTAAAATAGGTTCCACCTTTTTTGGTAAAACCAGTTAGTGTTTTTGAGACAGTGCCTCCATCAATATCTATAGCTACTCCTACATCTTCAGGGAATAAAAGATTGAGGCTACTTGCCCCTGTTTCTATCTCTGTTTTTGTGGGGTATGTTGCAAAGATTATTGTGGATTCAGTTGCTCCAGAGGAGATGTGTAGTTCATCCACTTCTAGGTCAGTTAAGTCAATCTGAGCTTCTGCAGCTCCATAGTGGAGGTTGAGTTCAGATTTAATGCCTGGCATGAGTTCAATACTCCACTCATCAGATTTTTGACCGAATATCTTGTTTCCATGTTTGGTGATTTCAACATCCATTGTTGATCCTTCTTTTTCAAATTCAATCCTTGGATCTTCAAGGTTGTAGGTATTTATGGAATTTTCTACAAGATTACTGATGTTTCCCGCTTTTATGGTCAACTCTCCTGTTCCAAATCCTAACTCTAGTTCAATTGAATCGATAGACTCATCAAATGGGACGGTTTGGGTCAATTCCCTGTAGGGTCCTGATTCTCCCGAGATATCTACAAGTCCTTGAATACTGGCCACACAGATAAAGACAAGTGTGAGGATAATTACGGTTATCCCTAGGGCTCTTTGTTTATAGATAATGGCTATTCCTGCCAATATTAAGCCAATAGGCCAGTAGGGTAGGGCTGAAGCCATTATAGGGAAACTAATTACTCCTAATGTTTTTAATAAAAAGAGGAGTCCAAATGCAATTAAGAGTACTCCAATGATGCTTTTTCCATTTTTAGTCATTTTGCTTTCCTCCTTGAAACTAAGTAAATTCCAATTAAGATGATGATTCCTGGCCAGAGTATGGCATGGGTGATGTGTAATACATTCTTAAGCAATAGTAAGATTCCTAATGCAACAAGACCTGCCCCAAGGAGGGCAGGTTTGTTTTTTTTGTTTTTGGATAACACTTCTTCAACTTTGGACTTTTTGGTTGAAGAGTGGTTGGGGTTTTCAGGGACTAGAACCCATGCTGCTATGTAGAGAATCAATCCGACACCGTCAGCTAGTACAAGTAGAATTGCTGCTAGTCTAATCCAGATAGGATCGACATCAAAATGTTCAGCTATTCCGCCACATACTCCAGCGACCACTTTGTCGTTTTTTGATCTATACAATTTGTTTTTTGTTTCGTTTTTTTCTTGTTTCATTTTGTTTATCACCTTTTTTGTTATATCATTGTATTGGATAGATCCTTTATATACTCTCAGTAGAATTGATATGGAGGATTCCTCCCTAAACGTTTATATATAAAAAAAGATTATTACTGGTATGAGCCTACTAACTTTCCTAAATAGCCAGGTTTTTGCCACAGAAGTAGTATATAATTTTGTAATTGTTGCCATATGCTTGTATATTTCTATTAAGGCGCACAGTCTGTATGAGCTGAGTAGCCATAAGGGGATAAAATACTTTAGAAATGCTTTCGTGTTCTTTGCTTTTGGTTTTATACTTAGGTTTGTTCTTAATTGGTTAGGGGGATCGTATGGTATAGAATTTCCTTGGATTATGACCGCCATTGAGGCCTTATTTCATTATACCATGTCCATGTCTGGGTTTTATTTAGTGTTGAGCCTTATCTGGAAACGATTAACGGGAGTTGTGGAGAAAGAATACACTCTGCATTTTTTAGGAGTTGCCATAGCTATTCTCAATTTTATTGGATCAACGGATAACTTTATGTTTTTTACGATGCTAGGTATATTGGCCTATGCAATAATTATTAGTTATGGAAACTATGTTGAAGATGCAGGAAGACATTATTTTCTTCGTCTCTATTATATTGTAATGGTATTAGCTTTTGTGGGGTGGGGTGCTAATTTTCTAGCACAATTTGTTATTCCTTTCTATCCTCCCTTTAAGTGGTATGTTTATTTGATTACTTGGACTGTATTTGGGTCATTCTTTTATGGTGTAGCAAAAATACGATGAGCAAAAAAAGAGAACGGTTGGAAGTTATCTATGATATGCTTAAATCGGTAGAGTCCCAAAAAGAGATTGGACCCACTCGGCTTTTGTATAGCTCTAATTTATCTCCCCAGATGTTTAGAGATTATAAAGAAGAGATGCTTGAGAAGGGATTTTTAGAGGAGAAGGATACAGGGAAAGGAAAAGTTGTGTTTATTTTGATGGTGAAGGGTTGTTCTTTTTTAGAAAAGTATAAAGTAATATTAGAGTTTGTTGAGAATTTTGGGTTGTAGGCTACAAATCTTTATAAATTTTTAAATTAATTAATTCTAAATGGCATTCAAATACAAAAATGAACTCTTTAAGACAGTTATTTTTGTAGCTTTGTATGTGTTACTAGGTAATGCAAGGAGTGTCCAAGAGAATCCAGTTGTTCCAGGAGCAGTAATTGCCGTTAATATGGTCGTTCCTGTCTTGGCAGGTATTTTGTATGGAAGGGGTCAAGGATTATTGGTGGGTTTTTTTGGAACGTTATTGGCTGCATTTAGTCCCATAGGGAGTGCTTTTGAGATTGCTGCCATTATTCCTCATAGTATTATGGGATTTTTGGCTGGATATTTCAAAGATAAAGCACCCACCCCTATCGTTGCTTGCACATTATTTATAGGACATTTGTTGAATATTATTATGTTTGTTTTGTTTTCTTTATTGCCTATATCCCTTGTTGCTGATGGTCAGTTTTGGATGGGATTATTGTATGAAACCTTTATTGGTATTGTTACTATCATGATTTTAAAAGGAATTATTACACTTGGGCGGGTGAAGTCATAATGGCTGCCACAACTAATACTATTGTTTGGAAAATTATAATTGCAATATTTGTGGCATTATCGGTTTTGTTTGGACTCTTTTTTTATTTTAGTGGAATTTTTGTAACAATTATTGTTGGATTTGCTCTCATATTTATTGCAGAGAAATTGATGAAAGAATACCAGAAAAGTATTGCAAAGTATCAATTTAAATTATGGTTGCGAAAGTTAGTGGGTTTTGGGCTGGTGTTATTTTGGCTTATAGTTGCATTGCTTCTTGTCGGACAGAGTGTGGGACAATTAGCTTCTGCGGTTGAGCAATTTGCAGAAGGGGAGAGTGTGACGGGTCTTTTGTTTTCTAAGGTGAAAGATAAAATTCCTGGATATATTCAACAACATGTAAGTCACGAGGAGTTTAGGAAATTTGAGCAAGGTGTCATTGGTTTTTTTAGTGGAGTGATATCACAATTATCATTTTTTGTCGCTAATGGTGTGCTCATTATTCCTTTATTATTCTATTTGTACTTTAGTCGTTGGAATCGATTGAAGAAGGATATCTATGCAGCTGTTCCTAAAGAATGGCAAGGAGGATTTTTAAGGGCTACCTCTGAGATTAGTAGACAATTGCACGATTTTTTTGCAGCTAAAGTCATTGAGAGTACGATCATTGGGGCTATCTGTTGTCTTGGATTCTATGTTGCAGGATTAAAAGGGTGGTTGATACTGGGATTGTTAGCAGGTTTTTTGAATATAGTCCCTTTTATTGGACCGATCATTGGAGCTATCCCTCCTTTGTTATTTGCAGCTTTGGATGCTCCGATTGTAGCTGCAATTGTAGTCGTTACCATATTGATTGCTCAGCTTGTTGATAATTTGTATTTAATTCCGTTTATGATTTCTTCTAAGGTGAAGATAGATAGTTTATTGAGTATTATCTTGATATTAGTAGGAGCCCAATTATTAGGCCCTATGGGGATGGTATTTGCAGTTCCTGTGTATTTGATTTATAAAATAGTTCTTAGAGAGAGTTATAGAGAATTGGTTAAGATTTATGGATGACTTTATAGAATATAGAATAGTATCTGCCCTACAAAACCTGCAAATAAAGGAATTAATAATAGCAGTTATATAAATGTTGATGGTGGTACCGCATCACATAAATCTTTAATAATACATGAGTGAATCATCTATTCATAATCAGAGGTGGTTTATATGGCAAAAGAGGAAACAAAAATTGAACAATTACATCACAAGCTTGAAGAGGCACGTGATAAAGTGGTAGCACTAGAAAAAAAGTTTGAAGGTAAAGTAGGGGAGCATCCTATTCAATCGTTAGCAATAACTTTTGGTGTAGGAGTTGCTTGTGGCGCTTTATTGTGTGCAATGGCAGGAAGAGGCTGTAATAAGTAATCATATGGGATTTTTAGATGGAATTGGAGATAGTGTGAGTAAATTTGTAGAAGGAGCACTCTCCGAAGCTGTTAAAGGTCTTGAGAAAAAAGTTGACCAACAGATTACCCATTTTAAAAAACAAATTATGAAATCTCTTTTTGAGATGGTATTTTTTCTTTTATCTTTAGTTTTTTTAGTATGGGGGGGTATTTTAATCCTTAGTAATTATTTTTTAATCGAGTATATGTTCATTGGAGCAGGATTTTTATTTTTGTATGCTGGCTTGATGGTTAGATTGATGAAGTGATTTGTCGTCTATAATAATATTTTATTCTGGATATATCTTAATTTTTGTATTGGGTGTACTTTATTCTACAATTTTTCATATTAAGGTTGATAGATTTTACGAATGTATTGAAAATATTAATGATTTTTCTTAGAACAACATAAAAAGAAGTAAATGCACCAAGTTAATATCTTGGTGGGTCTCATCCACTAGGAACTTATTGCACGAAGTATAAAAACTTTATGCATTGTAGGTAATGGCACGGTGGCAGAGCTTGGTAAATGCGCCAGGTTGATGTCTTGGTGGGTCTCATCCAAGTCCCACGCAGGTTCAAAGAACCTGCTGGTTCAGTGAATCTAGTGAGGTTGGAAAGTCCCGCTCGTGCCGCCTATAATTTTTATCATCTAAATCCTTAAATACTTTTGGAACTAAGATATTCTATGAAAATTATTTCCCTAAAATTACAAAATATTAGAAGTTATCTAGATGAAACTATTATTTTTCCAAATGGGAGTATTTTGTTAAGTGGAGATATAGGTTCTGGAAAATCTACTATCTTGTTTGCTATAGAGTTTGCTTTATTTGGGATGGCAAGAGGGGAAGGAAATGCTTTGTTAAGACAAGGTAAACATGAGGGAAGTGTTGAGTTAACGTTTGCCATCGATGACAAAGAGTATATTGTCATGAGAAAATTAAAAAGAGCTGCAAGTGTGACTCAAGATGCAGGATATATTATTACTGATGGTGTTAAGAAAGAAGGGACAGCTGTTGAGCTTAAATCTGATATTCTAGATATTTTAAATTATCCTAAGGAATTGTTGACTAAGAAGAATTTAGTGTATAGATATACGGTGTATACACCTCAAGAGTCTATGAAACAGATTTTGCTTGATAATAAAGAGTTTAGGATTGATACGCTAAGAAAAGTGTTTGGGATTGATAAATATCGATTGATTAGAGAAAACTGTGATTTAATAGCTAAAGAATTACGAGATCAAGTGAAAATATTGGTAGCGCAAACTGAGCAGTTGCCTGATAAAAAATTGCAGGTAGAACATTTACAAAAAGAAATTTCTGCTCATGATGGACGAATTTTAGAGATGCAACCCAAATTAGTGTTGGCTAAACAACAATTTGAGGAAGGACAGATAGCATTTATCAAAATGCAACAAGAAGTGCAGGCTTTGCAGATTAAAAAACAGCAATATTCTGCTGTAGATAATCAGTTAGTGGGGAAAACAGAGATGTTTACCCGTCAAGGGTTGGAGAGTGAACAATTAGTAGAAGAGGAGAAAAAATTACAGGTTGAATTGGAAGGGAAGGAAGTTATTGATGTTGCATCTCAGATCGAGGAGAAAATGAAAGAATCTCAAGTGTTGGAAGGACAACGATTTACTTTGGTGAAACACATCAATGAGGCCACTGTTAAAAAAGACCAAGCATTGCAAGTGCAACAGAAAATTAATACTTTGGCACATTGTCCCACCTGTGAACAAAATGTTTCAGCCGAGTATAAACAGAAGATACAGGATCGTGAGGGTGTAATTATCATTGATCAAGATAAAAATATTACTAAGTTTCAAGCAGATCAACAAGCCTTAATGGCCCAAGTTGAAGGGAAGCATAAAGAAATGGAATTATTGCGAGTGCAGGAAAAAGAAGTTACTCTTTTGCAACATAAAAAACAACAATTGGAAAATATAAAACTGAAGAAGGAACAATTGGTTGTGGGGAGGGAACAGATTAAACAGGAAATTGGTGCTTTGAATACTCAGAAATTAGCATTACAGAAAGAATTGAAGTTGCACAAAGATTCTGAAGAAGAGTTTAAAGTTTTGCAAGTAAAAGTTGATGGCCTTCGTCAAGTGTATCATCAACAAGAATTACAGGTTGCATCTGCTCAGAAAGAGAAAGAAGGTGTTGAACGAATGATTGCCGTTATTAGAGAAGATGTTGTAAAGATGGAGAGTTATTTGGTACAAATTGATGCTTCAAGGGAGAAAGAGGAATGGTTACGAAAGATGTTTGTTAATTTAATGAGCCAGATAGAAAAACATGTAATGGCAAAGTTGTATCATGAGTTTAATGCTTTATTTCAAGATTGGTTTAATGTCTTAATTGAGGATCAGGCATTAACGGTAGCGTTAGATGATGAATTTGGTGTTGAGATTACACAGAATGGATACCAAGTGAGTTTAGAGCATATGAGTGGAGGGGAGAAGACGAGTTGTGCACTTGCTTATCGGCTGAGCTTGAATCAAATTATTAATGATTTAATTGGTGAAGTAAAAACTAAGGATGTTTTGATATTGGATGAACCTACAGATGGATTTAGTTCTGAACAGTTGGATAAAATTAGGGATGTTTTGAATGAATTGGCTTTAGAACAAATTATTATTGTAAGTCATGAACGGAAGATAGAAAGTTTTGTAGATCATGTTATTCAAGTAAGGAAAGAAGAACACGTGAGTAGTGTTAGTTAATTTTGTTCTTTAAGATAAATATAACTCATATAACCAAATACAAATTCAAAGATATACAGGAAGAATCGTTGAAATCCTGTTACAACAGCTGCAGCTGCTAAAGGTATGCCAAAGGCTCCGTATAATCCAATCATTAAAGCTTCTACCACACCAATCCCTCCAGGAGTGAAGGTGAGGAAGTTGATTAATTCTGAAATACTATACACTACCAAGATGGGGAATATTCCTACTTGTAATCCTAAGGCTAAGAATAACAGATAGATTTGAAGAACTGCGATTGCCTTCATTATTACATCTATCAATGCGGATTTTATGAGTAGCTTCTTATCATGGAAGAAAAAATTCATCTCTTTAACAAAAAGATGGACTTCCTTGAATATGGCGGTGGCGAATGCTCTTGTGCTGTGATATTTTTTTCGAATAGAGTGAAATAATTTAAAATGGTATATGATGGCTAACACTTCATAAAGGAATTTACTTTTGTGCTCAAATTTGATAATAAGGACTGATGTTATAATTACTATGCTAATGGCTAATAGGAGAGCAAATAGTAGTGATGCAAAGAGATGCATGGGAAGATCGAAGGAAAATAGGATAAAAAAGGAGACTACTAAAATTAAAGTGTGAAGAATTGCATTTGTTGCAAAGTCAAACATCGTTGTTGACAAATTTAATGCAAAATCTTTTTTGTTAATATTGGATAGGTGGACTGCACGATAGGGTTGGCCACCACATGTTGTGCCAGGGGTGAGTTGGTTAAACAATCCTCCTGCAAGAAATATGGGAATGAGATCTAGGAATTTAACTTTTTCAATCGTATCTACAGCATATTTCCATTTGAGTACATGAAGATGATACATTATCATGTAGAGTAGAAAAACACTGACTAATGCCCAGAGGGGTGTGTTCACAATATTGGTTAGAATCTCTTGAATTCCAATCTTGTAGAATACATACAAAAGTAAAGCAGAAGCAAGTGCGATGGATATTATATTGTTGATGATAACTTTCTTTTTGACTTTGTAGCCTACTTTATGCATACTGGAAATTCGGTTTCGTATTATATAAATGTTTTCAGTTTACGTTGTACCACAAAATTTAAATAGCAAGCTATTAGAAAATGAAAGATGGAGAGGCAGAAGACTGTAGGATTATTGATTGTTGTTCTCATTTTCACATTGGCTGTTTTATTGGATTTTAATGCTGTTGTGCCTGAAGTAGCACCTGTTGTTGAAACACCAGCAGTTATTGAAGAACCTCCAGAGGTATTAGACCTTGAACCAACTCAGCCTGAAAAAAGAGTAGTCATTCAGATTGTCACTAATAGATTAGAGCCTAAAGTCGTTACTGTTGAGCCAGGCACCATGGTGGTGTGGATAAATAAAGATAATCGTGCACATAAGTTAGTTTCTAAGGATAGAAGTTTTATTAGTGAAAGGATGGTTCCTGATGAAGCATTTAGTACGGTATTTAATGAAGTGGGGACGTATGAATATTTTGATGCAAGTTTTAAGTTTATTCAAGGTAAAGTTATTGTGAGTGAAGAGAAAGACAGTTTCTTGGCAGTTACTGGAGGGGTTGTAGCTTCTCTTGGAATTAGTTTTAGAAAATTCTTTGGATTAGATTAAGATTCTGTATCTGAACTTCTGAGTAGTCTCGTAACTTTTTCTACAGGTATTGTATATTTTTCTCCTGCATGAATTATAGGGTCTTTGTTATTGTCCACTTCTAATTTATGTGCTTCTTTAACATAATTTACTAATGCATCATCTTCCCAATATCGAAATTCTCTTCCTGCTCTACGGATTAAACTGATGACACCCTCTCCGTTTTGTGCAATTACTTGTTTTGTTGTATACAATTCTCCATCAACTTTAGCATAGAGTGTTTGGTTATGCCATTTTTCAAAGGGTGCTCTCTCATATTTGGTTTTATTGGGACGTAAAGTAGGGTCTACCCATTCCACGTAAAGATCAGCAGCTTTTTGGATTTCTTTTGGACGTTTATCTAATTCATTATGTATTGAATTGGAAATTAAGAATGCACATCCAGAGTAGAAAACTAAATTGATATATTGAATGCAATGATCAAATAAACTCTTAGAGGGATCCCTATAGAATGGATTCAGGAATTGCTTGAAAGGAACTTTTTTCTTTGGATTCATACATATACTAGAGTATATATTTGATTTATAAAATTATGTATGTGTTAGAAAGAATTACGCTTTTACAACGATTAATTTCTTAACTTTAGCTTCAGGATTTCTTAAATTTTTGATTGTGTATTCTTTAAAGCCTAATTTTTCAGCATGAGCTTTAGCAGATTCTTCAGATTTGAAAGATTTTGCTCTTTTCTTTCTAGGAGAACGTTTATTCTGAAGTTCTTTTCCTCTTCGTTGATTTAGTCTATTACTCATAGTATATATGATTCTGAGGTTGTATTTAAAGCTTTTGCCACCAATATCTTTATATATAGGTATTGATAGAAATCATATAGGTGCATTTATGGAAAAAAGAGCTATTCTTCTTTTATTAGCGATTATCTTATTAGCTGGCTCTGTATCTGCGCTTACGTTTGAAAGTTCTTTAACACCTATTCGTAATAGTATTTTGCTCAATGAGACGGCTGAGTTTGAGTTGACCTTACGAAATGATCTTCCTACTATTGAGAATTTTATTATTTTTACAACACAAGTTGAATGGGATTTAGCATCTGTAGAAGAAGGGGGCAGGAATCCAAGGATGTATCCTGAAACCAGTCGTATTATAACTCTTAAAGTAAAACCAACAAGTTACATCACACCAGGATATTTTAATGTACCTATCAGTATTAAAAATGTAGATACGGGAGAATTACGAACGGTTCCTGCAAATGTTGAGATTAAGAGTACCTCTGGAGCTTCAGGAAGATATTTGCCTGGAGTGCGAACTGAAGTGCATGTAAGTCCTAATGTTGATCCACGGGAAGAGTTTCCTATTCGAATAAATTTAATTAATCAAAATCCACTTAATATTTCTGCTTTAAGCTTAGAGTTACGAAGTAATATTATTCAGAAAACCTACGCTACTAAATTGGATCCTTTGGAGACAAAAACTGTTAATTTTAATATTAAGATTGATCCGTTAACACCTCCACAAGATGATATTTTGTATACACGAGTTATTGTGGGACCTCATAAATTTGAACCCGTACCTCAAGCGTTTACTATTATTGCTTATGGAGCTGTTAAGGAAAATATTGAAACCAAAAGAGGATTTTTCCAGACTACTAAAGTTGTTGTTTTAGAAAATGAAGGAAATGCTTTTCAGGATTATACCTATAGAATTCCTGCAGGCCTCATTAGTAATATTTTTACTCGATCCAGTCCTCGAGGGACAAAAGTGTTATTTGATGGTAAAAAGCATCTTGCTTGGGAGACTCAGATTGGTCCTGGAGAGAGTTCTGAATTAAGAATTATGACTAATTATCAGTATTTGATTATTGCTTTGGTTCTGGTTCTGTTATCTTTGGTGGGTTATTATATTTACAGAAGTCCTTTACTCATTGAGAAATCAGCTGTGATTTTAGGTAGAAAACATGGTGGGATTAGCATGATGAGTGTACGGATGAATGTTGTGAATCGTTCAAAATACAATGTACATGATGTGAAAATCACCGATAGATTGCCTAATTTAGTTGACTTGAAAAAGGAGTTTGAAGAAGGTACTTTACGTCCTAGTTCTATCCTGAAGCATGATAAGAAAGGAACCATCATGAAATGGCATGTTGCCACTTTAGAGCCTGGAGAGGAGAGAATTATCCATTACAAGGTTGTTACACGACTTAGTATTCTTGGTAGTTTAACATTACCTGTTACTGTTGCTCGGTTTAAGTATGGAGAGAATGGCCGAGAGAGAGTAGTTGGCAGTAATAGATTGAATATTAGAGCTTAAGTTCTTGGACAGACTGAATACATACCCTCTTCAACTGTCTGTTTGTGGTCTCGATTACTAAACGTTAATTGATCTAATACATTGAGTACATCTCCATGTAGTAAAAATGATTTAGCAGCAGCTTGCGGAGAATGGTTTATTTTTCTGTTTGTAAATGCTCCAGACCACATTTTTACTTCTCCTTTTTCTGTTATACAGTAATTAGTTTTATTGCATAAACCTGCAAAGTAAATTGGAGAATTAGCTGTATGACCTAGAAGTATTCCTAATTTGAAATATGTTTGGTCCTTTTCAGTTTCACTAGCACCTCTGAGAAATGGAATCAATTCTCTTTTTCTATTTTGTCTTATTCTATATTTATTCCCTCCAATTACTGCATACCCCATCGCTGGAATTCCTATGCCCATAAATCCTGGTAGCATATAGGGTAATTCCTCCTCCCATGATTGATATTTAGGAAGCAATCTCCAGTCAAATTGTTCAGTATTTTTATCTTCAGATCTTAATAGATACATGGGGATTTGGTAGGTGTGTCCTTCAAACTCAATGGATTCGATACTTTTTTCTTTAATTGGGTGTTCTTCTTCAAACCTTTCTCTAAGTTCTATTCGATCTACAATTGCTTCTGGAGGAATATTAATATCACTAGGGACTATTGTACTATCATCTATTGTATCCACAAATCCAAAAAAAATTCTACTAAGTGTTTCTAACATACAAATAATGAGTATATAGCTCTTTAAAAATATATGTTTTAGTATATAGGTTTACAGTCCGAGAACTTCGTCAATTTCTTTAGCAATTCCTTTTAATTCTTCTGTGGTTTTGTTAATATCTTTCTGGAGTTCTGTAATTAAGATCTGGAGGTTTTCTACTCTCATTATGTATTTACCGTTTTTATTGATAACAATACCAGCGTCTATAAGTTTGTGTAGATGGTGGACAACAGTACCTCTTGTTAATTTTAGTTTGGTTGCTAAATCGTCACTGGAGATGGGAATTTTTCTTTTTGCAGCTTTTAATAATTCTAGGAAAAGTCTAAATGTAGATTTATCTTTATCTCTTAAGTTGAATAAACCTAATGATGACCCTAGCCATTGTAATTGTTCATTAAGATCCTTAGCTTCAGGTCTATTTCTTTTAATTATTGTTATTTTTTGAAATGATTTTATGATCATAGAGGTGATTAATTGTTTATTTGTTATTAATGTTTTGATTTTGGGATTTTTTTTGTTAATAACATTTATATAATGGTATTCTAGAAAAGATGATATGAAAATTGGTGTGTTTGGTGCTGAAGCGTGGGATAAACCTTTTTTGAAGAAACATTTGAAAAAGCATTCTTTAGTGTTTTCTCACGAAGGATTAAATGAATTAACAGTCGATGAATTTAAGAATATTGAAGTTGCCTGTGTATTTGTAGGATCCCATGTAACGTCTAAAGTTATATCTAAGTTGAAAAAATTAAAGTTTATTGCTACAAGAAGTACAGGGTTTGATCATATAGATCTGAAAGCATGTGGTAAGCGGAAGATTAAGGTTGCCAATGTTCCTTTCTATGGAGAGAATACCGTCGCTGAGCATGCGTTTGCTTTGTTATTGAATTTATCTCGTAATGTCCATAAAAGTTATATCAATACCATTTCTGATAATTATACTTGGGATGGATTGATGGGTTTTGATCTTAAAGGGAAAACACTAGGAGTTTTAGGTGCAGGACATATCGGATTACATATTATCCGGATAGCCGAAGGGTTTGGGATGAAAGTGCTTGCTTTTGACGTTAATCCTAATAATTTTCTTTCTGAGGAGATGAATTTTGAATATCGAGATACTGTTGAAGAGGTTCTGAAAGAATCTGATATTGTAACCTTACATATGCCTTCATTACCTTCTACACATCATATTATTAACGCTAGGCGGATTTCATTGATGAAGAAAGGTGCGATTATATTGAATACCGCTCGAGGAGAATTGATTGATACTAATGCTCTGTATAATGCTCTGAAATCTGGGAAATTGGGTGGGGCTGGGTTGGATGTTATCGAGGGTGAAGATTTGATTAAGATGGATCCTACGTTGTTGAAAAAAGAGAAGGCTGAACGGTTGGTTTTATTACATAAAGAACATAAGTTATTTCATCTTCCTAATGTTGTTTTTACCCCTCATATTGCGTTCTTTTCACAAGAGGCTATTGATCGAATTTTACAAGCTACAGTGGATAATATTGAAGCATTTAGTTCTAAGAAAGAATTGATTAATGAAGTAAAGTTATAGAATTATTTCGTATTTTTGATGAATAGTATATTGGTAAATTTATATAAGAACCAATTTTCTATACAGCTATGAGAGACTACATTAAAAGGTCATTTTATCAAGGTATTGGGTCAGTAGACCATGCAGTAGGTGCTACTCTTGATCAATTTTATGATCCTGATTCTGCTACTCGGAGGACTATTCGAGCAATTCCTTTGGCTTTAGCGATTGCATGTCTGACGTATATGGTAAGACAAAGTTATTCTCCTACACATAACTCCAAAGTTAAATCTGTTTCTCCTATAAAACAAGAGAAGAAAGAAACTCCTAAAAGAGAAAGGGGACCTAGAATTAGGTATGCTTAGTTACTACACCTGTATTTCCATCAATTTCTACACTGTCTCCATCTTTTAATGAAGTAGTTGCGTTTCCACAACCTACTATACATGGTTTGTTCATTTCTCTTGCAACTATTGCAGCGTGAGAGGTAATTCCACCTTCATCGGTGATGAAAGCAATTGCTTTTTTCATGGCTGGGATGTATTCAGGATTTTTTTCAAATTCTTTAAGAAAATATACTTCAGCTTTTTCTAATGTGTTTTCTGTACAAAATGAACTGAACCAGCCATCTTTTCCTTCTCCTTTTGTTTCTATGAATATATGTAGGTCCTCTTGAATCCATTCTCTGAGTCCGATTAAGGCGGAAACTCCATAGAATAGGGAGTATTCACGCTTCCAAGCTAATTCTAACATAGAATGGGTAATATAATTAGTTATTTAATAGTTTAGTTATTTGTATTTTCTATTTGCACCATATTTGAATAATTTCTCTAAGTTATCTTGTTCAACAATCATTTGTCCGAGATCAGTTACCATATCCCCTCCCATTGCTCTGATGAGATTTTCTCCGAGTGGATTTTTAACTTCAATCCCTGTTGGATCTGATTTAGCAGCAAGATCACCAGGATTGTTTTTTACTGATTCCATTTTGTAACCATCATGTAACACTCTTAATTCATTAATATAATCAGGACCGTCTACTATAACATAATTTACTACTTTATGACCAATGTGTAGCTGGACTCCTTTGAATACATCTTCTCCTTCTTTTACACGTTCAAAATATACTTCAAAATCTTTATAGGTATCTTCAAATTCAATTCCAAAATTTGATTCCCTCTTTCCTTTTACTATCTTACTTCCTATGGGTAACCATGATAATGCATGAGGGCCTAGATCTGCTTTGACTATTTCATATATATCTTCGAGTTTACCGACTGAGCTCCACCAAGCTTTTACCCGATGAGAATTTCTATATGTTTCTAGTACCTCAGTACCCGGCATTTGTTCTCTTATAAGTGCTACAGGGAGTTCAAGCCCAATATCATGATATTGGGTACCTGCTTGAATTTCTTTTAAAAAATCGGAAACAACAAGCCCTCCTGTTGGTGAGCCAGATGGCTTTTCCAGGATAGTAGGAGCTCGAAGTGCACAATCTTTAAGATATTCACATTGAACAGCATAGGGTACTGCAGATGTAATGAGTTTGATATCATCATGTCTTAGTTCTTGAAATAGATGTTCTAAGTCATTAGGTTTTTTGACAGTATGTCCACTAATTGAAGGGTATTCAAAATCAAAGGTGGAAACAGTTTTACCAAATCTATCCATTGTACTTTGATAGGATTCAGGAGAGGTTGTTGTAAATGCAATATGGTCTGGAGCTAATCGTGGGTGTGTTTTACTTAGTTTTGCAATATTTACAAGATGATGGTATCCAAATCCACTTGCTCCAAGAACGATTACAGTTGTGTCCATAGGCGATATGATTATCTTACAGTTTAAAAGTAATTATATTGTAGAAACTATATTTCGACAAATTCAACATGATCCATATTTTTGAATTTAGTGTCTGAGGTGAGAAATTTTATTCCAAGAGTTTTTGCCATTTCATATCCGATACAATCTGTGTAGGATAACTTGTCTTTTTTTCTATGGAGTTTTAGATAGGATGCTTTTTCTATACTTTTTACGGTTAGAGGGGTAATAAACTGTAACCAAAAGAACATACACCTTCGAGCAAACTCTTTTTTATTCGTTTTTATAAATAAATGATGGAGTTCCTGGACATTTTGCTCAGTAGTGAAAATAATATCATCTGTATATTTCTTGTAATTTTTTTCACCCCTCATAATACCTGCTAAAGCACATGTATCGCCTAGATACTTAATCATACCCTTCATCGATGATGGCATTGATTTCCTCCATACTCATTCCATCGTTTGGAATAGTGCCAAACACATCTCTTAAGGTTAGATCTTTTTTTCTGATGAACACTTCGATTGGTTCATCTTCTTTTATGTGTTCTGCTTCAATAATTTTTTTAGGGATGGTAACTCCATAGGAATTTCCCCATTGTCTTGGTTTTGCTGTGAAAGTTTGCATTGTTATCACCTTATGTATGTATAATTTAATTATATTTAATAGTTTCTATTAATTTTTTTATTTTCTATATGGTAATATTATTGAATTACTTGTTTTTAGAGTATAATTACGAAACCTTTATATATAAGTACGTTTATCTAAGGTAAACGGTTGATTTAAGGTAAACAAGACCTAAAATCACTAAAAGGGTGCTCGGAGCGAAAAAATGAGAGATGTATTTAATGAAATGGAAAAAATGCAGTATATGCTAGAAAGAGCATTTAATGAAGGGTATGGACAAACACATGTTGCTCCTACTAAACAATGTATGCCTGCAAGATCAGCTTTGGCTGATATGAATCAAACAGATACTGCAGTTAAAGCTAACTTTGAAATGCCAGGTGTCAATAAAAAAGACATTAAAATTAATGTCACAGACAAGGCAATTGAAGTGAAAGCTTATAAATCTGATATTAAAGATATTAAAACTAACGATAAAGAAACTAAAAGCTGTAAAAGTATAAAATTTTACAGAAGATTAGCATTACCTGCTCGGGTTAATCCTGATATGGTAACTGCTAAGTATGAAAACGGCATCCTCCGTGTCGAAATGCCTAAAGCAGAAATTGCTAAACGGAAAGAAATTGCAATTGAGTAACTATTAATTTGACGACAATAAGCCCACCACCACTACTACTGGCTCACACAGTGAGCAGTAGTGATGGTGGGAATTGAGTCTTATTATTTGACAGAACTGGGCGTTGCCTTTACATTTCCACTTAATGGGTGGAAATGTAGATAGGCAGGTGCTCTGTGAGCACCACCAAGCCCAGTTGTGTCTTATGTTACTCAAATTGAATTGAATTGAATTAACACAACTATTAAAAACACAAACTTACCGTAATAAACCTTGGGTTTTGAGCACCTCTTTTCCTGGGGTTTATTACTTATGATACTATGACAGAAAAAAAATCAAAAGCGGAAAAGAAAGTCAAGAAGGAATCTAAAGACGACAAGATTGCTGAATTGACTGAGACTTTGCAGAGATTGCAAGCCGATTTTGAAAACTATAAAAAACAATGTGATAAATCAGCTCAGCAACATCAGATGATGTTTGTTGCAGATATGATGAGTAAATTATTACCTAATATCGATCACTTTCAACTTGCATTAGAACAAAAAAGTAATAGTGAAGAATTCCATAAGGGAATTGAGATGATCTATGCTGAATTGTTTGGCTTAATGGAAGGATATGGATTACGGCCGATTGAGGCTGTTGGAAAAGATTTTGATCCGTATTATCATGAAGTTATGTTACAAGAAGAATCAGATAAGCCTGGAAAGGTATTGGATGAGATCCAGAAAGGATATATGCTTGGTGATAAAGTATTACGATTAAGTAAAGTCAAAGTCGGAAAAGAAAAGAAAAAGAAGTAAGAATTTGTTCAAAACCGAAGACTTTACATAATAATGAGGTAAAAAAAGAGTATGGTTGTAAAAGACGTGTGGATACACAAAAAAACACCAGAAGCAGAGATCTTTAAGATGGCTCCTGCGTGTGCTTGCGATAAATGCTCAAGCGCATGTGAGATGGGATCTGGATTCCTCGCTGATGGTGATTTAGATAAAATATCCAAGCATCTTAATATGACTAAAGACGATGTTAAGAAGAAATATCTTGAACAGCGTGAGATGTACAACAAAGTCATGTGGCGACCTAAACAGGAGAAAGGCGACAAACCCTATGGGGAATGTGTCTTTTTCGAGAAGGGAGTTGGATGCAAAGTGCACCAAGTCAAACCTTTACACTGTAAAATTGCTATGAGCTGCAAAGGATATGGAGAGCAACTCAACACATGGTTCTATCTGAATCATGTGGTTGAACGAAGTGATCCCGAAGCAATACGACAATGGGCTGTATATCTCGAATCACATCCTACCATTCCCGGAGGGGAATTGAAGGATTTAGTGCCTGATAATCAAAAATTACAGAAAATACTGAGCTATGAAATGCTCAGATAGGCTAGTGCCTAATAATCAAATGAAGACAAACTTACCCAACACAGGAAAACAGAAAATGTATCTCAAAGCTGAGGCTTTGTTACGATATCTTCTCGGAAGAGATGATAAACTAGATACTCTGATTATGTGTAAGGGTGGTCAGGTTGACTTAGTAACCAGCGATCAATCACTGTATGAAGCTTTGGGATGCATTGTTGCAGATGATAAGTTTCACATTAATAGATTGGTGAAAATGCTGGAAGTGGTTGACGTGGTAAGCTACGTTACCGGAATGAAACAAGAAAGAAAAATATTGAAGGAAGAAAGAGTAAAAGAATTAAGAGATCTTTTACCGAATCACACTCAAGATTCAAAAGAGGTAGAAAAGTCGAGGGAGAAAGAAAATGACAAAGAATGAAAGTAAAAAGGAAACAAAGACAGAAACAAAGACTGATGCTAAAGCAAATACAAAGAAAGAAAAGATTATCGGAATAGATCTTGGTACGAGTAATTCTGCTGCTGCTGTATTACAAGGTGGAAAGCCAACTATTATTCCAAGTGCAGAAGGAACAACTCAATATGGAAAAGCATTTCCATCCGTTGTTGCTTTCAACAAAGATGGAGCACTTTTAGTAGGAGAACCAGCTCGAAGACAAGCTGTTTCTAATCCGAAAGGAACTATCCAAGCTGCAAAGCGAAAGATGGGTACAGACTTTAAGTATAAAATTAACGATAAAGAATATACACCACAACAAATCAGTGCTTATTTGTTACAAAAAATTAAAAAGGATGCTGAAGAATTTCTGGGTGAAAAAGTTGAGAAGGCAGTTATTACTGTTCCGGCTTATTTTGATGATAATCAAAGACAAGCTACTAAGGATGCAGGAAGTATTGCTGGACTCGAAGTTGTTCGAATTATTAACGAACCTACTGCTGCTTCATTGGCCTTTGGTCTTGATAAAGCAGATAAAGAATTAAAAATCTTAGTTTTCGATTTAGGTGGTGGAACATTAGATGTTACTATCATGGAATTCGGAGATGGAGTGTTTGAAGTTAAATCTACATCAGGAGATACTCAACTGGGTGGAACTGATATGGATAAGGAATTAGTAGATCATATTGTTGCTGAATTCAAGAAAGCTGAAGGTGTTGATCTGACTGAAGATGACAATGCTATGGAGCGTATTAGAGAAGCTGCAGAGAAGGCTAAGATTGAATTAAGTACAACTATGGAAACTGATGTTAATTTGCCATTTATCGCACAAAGTGATGATGGACCAAAAAACTTGAGTATTCCTTTAACTCGTGCAAAATTAGAGAGTCTTGTTGGAGATATTGTTGAGAAATGTAGACACCCATTAGAACAAGCAATCAAGGATGCTGGAATTACTTCAAGCGAGATTGATAAAATTGTTATGGTCGGTGGACCTACAAGAATGCCAGTTATTCAGAAGTTTGTCGAAGAAGTTGTTGGCAAAAAGTCTGAAAGGGGAATTGATCCTATGGAATGTGTAGCTCAAGGAGCTTCCATACAAGCTGGAGTTTTAGCAGGAGAAGTTAAAGATATTTTGTTATTGGATGTTACTCCACTAACTTTAGGTATTGAAACTCTAGGTGGTGTTACCACTGAGCTTATTGCTCGTAATACTACTATTCCTACTAAGAAGAGTAAGGTTTTCTCAACTGCTGCTGATAATCAGCCAGCGGTAACTATCCATGTCTTACAAGGAGAGAGACCTATGGCAGCTGACAACAAATCCTTAGGAAACTTTGATTTGGTTGGATTACCACCAGCTCCTAGAGGGGTTCCTCAAATTGAGGTTACATTTGACATTGATGCAAATGGAATCGTTCATGTTAAGGCAAAAGATCTGGGTACTGAAAAAGAACAAAGTATTAAGATTACTGCGTCCGATAAATTAAGTGATGCAGATGTCGAAAAGATGAAGAAAGAGGCTGAAGACCATGCTGACGAAGATAAGAAGAAGCGTGAAGAGATTGAAACCATCAATCAAGCGGATGCTTTAGTCTTTAGCTCTGAGAAAATGTTCAAAGACTTTGAAGGTAAGGTGGACAAAAAGCAAATTGAGACTGTGAAAGGTAAAATCATGGAACTCAAAGAGCTTATGAAGCCTGAGAAGAAAGATGTCTCTGCAGTGAAGAAGAAAATGGACGAAGTCAATGAAATTGTCCAGAAAATGAGTACAGAAATGTATGAAAAAGCTGCAGCACAACAACAGAAAGCTCAAGGAGCTCCTGCTGGAGATCCTAAAGCTAAAGGCAACGAAGAGAAAGTTGTCGATGCCGAAGTTGTAGACGATAAAAAGGATGAGAAGAAGAAATAATTTTTTCTTCACTTTATTATGAACATACCTACAAAAGAGGAGTGTTATGCACTGTTGGAGAAATATAAAGCTCCTATCTCTATTGTAGACCATGTCACAGCGGTTGCTAAAGTCGGTAGACAGTTAGCAGAAGCTTTTGTTGCAAAAGGTCAAGATGTTAATGTTGAAGCAGTAGAGGCTGCTTGTTTGTTACATGATGTTCTGAAATGTGTTGATTTTAACAATTATAACAATTTTAATGAAGAAGAACAAGCTTTTTATCAAGATTTAATTGAAAAGTTTGGAAAAGGTCATCCTGAGGCAGCTGAAAAAATGCTTACTGAAGAGGGATATCCTGAAATTGGATTGATTGTTAGGAGTCATGGTCTTGAATCTATTGGCGAGGCTAATGGACCTATTTCAACAGCACAGAAGATTGTCTTTTATGCTGATAAACGGGCAAAGTATGCAACTATCCCATTGGAAAAAAGATTTTCAGAGTGGAAAAAGAAATATAGTGAAAAGGATGATTCACGTGATACTGAATATTGGGCAGAGAAAGAAAAATTAACGATAGCACTGGAAGAAGATCTTTTTGAACAACTTGATATTTCACCAGGTGATCTTAAATGAGTGAGAAAGATTACTATGAAACATTAGGTATTTCTAAAGATGCTTCTAAAGGAGAGATTAAGAAAGCCTATAAGAAAATGGCTAAGAAATATCATCCTGATTTGAATAAAGATAATCCCAATGCTTCTGAAAAGTTTAAAGAAGTGAATGAGGCTGCATCTGTTTTGGGAGATGATCAGAAAAGACAACAGTATGATCAATATGGCAGTACAGGAGAACAACCTGGAATGGGTGGATTCGATTTTAGCAATATGAATCAAGGTGGAAACTTTGATTTTGGTGATATTTTTGATAGTTTCTTTGGTGGGGGAGGACCCCATCGAGTGCAACGAGAAGGTGTACAAAGAGGAGCTTCTCTACGATTTGATTTAGAGATTACCTTAGAGGAAGCTGCAGAAGGTGTTACTAAGAAAATTATTGTTCCACGATTGTCTACTTGTAAGAAATGCAGTGGAAAAGGTGTAGAAAAAGAAGCTGATAAAGAACAATGTGGAAATTGTCAAGGCCATGGTGTTGAGAAAAGAGTACGAAGAACACCGTTTGGTATGTTTTCAACAACAACAAGCTGTAGTCATTGTGGTGGCGCTGGAGAGATTATTAAGAATCCTTGTGACACTTGTGATGGAACGGGAAGGGTTGAAGAACGAAAGGAATTAGAGATTAAGATTCCTGCAGGTGTAGAAGATATTATGAAACTACGAGTACAAGGAGAAGGAGAAGCTGGAGTGAAAGGCGGACCTCCTGGAGATTTATTTGTTGTTGTTCATATTTCAGCTCATGAATTGTTTGAGCGACATGATAATGATTTGTATATGGAAATTCCACTTACTTTTACACAAGCTGCGCTTGGTGATGAAGTAAAAGTTCCTACATTAGAAGGGACTGCTAAGTTGAAGATTCCAGCAGGAACTCAGACAGAGACTATATTTAATATGAAAGGAAAAGGATTACCTTCTTTACATGGATATGGCACAGGAAGTCAGAAAGTGAAAGTTGTTGTTAAGATTCCTGATAAGTTAAGTCGTAAAGAGAAAGAGCTTTGTAAAGAATTAGATAAAGAATTTAGAAAAGAGAAAGGTTTCTTAGAGAGATTGTTGGGTTAAACCGTACAGCCGCCTTCTACGCATTCTGAATTAGGGTCACCATTTAATGAAGAACATCTATAGGCTTTCTCTACTAACGTATTCCCTAAACATTGATATTCAATGACTTCATATCTAGAATTACAATAATCAGTTAATGATTCTTGAAAACCCATATTTTTTGTAATGAATGCAGTTCCTTTCCCGTAGGGATTATCTCCACTATCGGTATCTAAACAGGTTTCTGCATATCTTGTAACTAATTTATACGCTTGACCAGAAACAGTTGCTGGAGGTGTAAAAAACGCTCCAGCCGCTGCCAAAATTAAAATAGCAATTGCAACAACGTGCAGTTGCTTCATTGACATGCTCCGTTAAGGCATCCGTTTGCACATCTTATTGTTTGTTCAAGAAGAAAATTCCCTGTACATGAAAATTCCCTAAGAAATTTGTTTGATATACAATAATCTTCTACGGTTGATGTTAATCCACTATTCTTTGTAACTTTGACCATACTGTAGGTGTTGAGGTCAAAACCACCATCACCTTCATCACACGTTTCGATAAATCTTGTTGTTTCTGTTGCAACTGCACCAGAAGGACTTGGAAGTGCAGGATTAATTAAAACTACACCCACTAATAATATTGCGAATGCCACAATTGCATGTTCTTTTTTCATAAGTATCACCTACGGTATTTTGGATTTAGTGATATATAAACGTTATTGTTATCTATAGTGCATTACATTTATTAATGATTAATTTGAGTACTAAGGTATGGTATATGTTTCAACTGCTTGTTTAGGTGGACAGAATGGTAAACATTTTGAGAGAAACTTCTACACTGTTTTTAATAAATATGTTAAGGCAGGTATTGATCACATCGAACTAGGTAGTTGCCATAATTATATTAAAGATTTAAAGCCATTATTCAAAGCTCAAAAGGAACATAGTCTTAATTTTATTGTGCATACTTTCTTTCCACCGTTAAAGGAACAGATGTGGGTCAATATTGCATCGCAAACTGCAAAGATTCATAAAATGTCTATGAAGATTGTTTATACTGCAATTGATTTTTGTAGAAAGACCGATACGCCGATTTATACCATGCACCCTGGGTTTCTTGCAGATGTTAAAGGAAAGTATGATGTGAGTGCAACAAATGCTCCGCATGACTATGAGGTGGGATGGAATACCTTCACACAATCAATACAGAAGATTGCAGATAGAGCTCAGAAGTATGGGATAAAAATTGGGGTGGAGACTCAGTTTAATACGAAAGGATATATGCTTGGAAGTAAACCTGAAGAGTTTACTCGATTGTTTAAAGAAGTGAAGAATAAAAATCTAGGAATATTATTTGATTTTGGTCATAGTTATGGTAATATGCATTTGTATAAGATGACTCCAAAAGAGTATATTACTCCTTTACTGAAGAAGATCTTTGCATTTCATATCCATAAAGGGTTTAATCGAGATGCACATGCAAAAGTTCCTAATTTGAAGTTCTTTTCTGATTTTCCTAAAGGATATTTTAAGAAAAAGTTCTTGACTTGTGAAGTGAATAGGTTGGATATGAAAGGTATTTTGCAACAGAGAAAGTTGTTGGAAGGGTTAAAAGCATAGATTTTTAAATGGCTTCTAAGTTTTATTTCTTATGGATACTACAAAAATACAAGGAAATGATTTAAGTCAATTGTGTACATTATTAGGTAGAGAGTCTTTTCCCATATATCAAATTAATTTTGTGGATGGTAGGTTTCGAGTTGTTGGTCAAGCTTCTTCATTTGATGTTCAGAATATCGAATATGAAAAAAAACATGCATTACATTATCCATGTGATATAACTGTTCATATAGATCCTGTGGGAAATAATCATCTTCCAAGTCAATTAGCTATTCCAAAAAAATTTATGCACGGAAATCGTAGTACTTCATTTTATTCTAGTTGTTTACCAATGAGAGTACATGGCATGGATGGGACAGACAGTGGAATCTGGTTAAGACGAGATCATGAAATGGACGAGTATACGCCGAATAATGCACATTGGTATCTCTTGGGTGCAACAACTCCACTAGTTACATTATTAGGTGGTTTAGTGGAGTCTCGTAAGAAAATGGAGAGTTCAGTTCCTTCTGAAACACAAGATTGGTTGAAATTGGATGTAATGAATGTCCCTTTGTCAAGACTAATTTCTTGTAATAGGGCTCAAAATTATGTGGATGCTTTTCTCAAATATGGTGGAAATGGTAATGGCACTGATACGAGTACACCTTCTGAATCTTCATCAAGTACATTAATCTATCAATCGGGGAGTGGTTTTAAGCGTCCCTTACCAAGGCACACTTACTAGTACCACAAGCACAAGACAACCACCCCTAGAGTATTTAAAGGGTTAATTCTAAGAAAGTGTTATGATAACACAATCATTTCAACTGTTAAAAGGTGTGCAGAGGAAAACAGAATCCAACTTTAGAGACCAAGGTATTACAGATTGGAATGATTTTATTACTGCATCATCTGTTAAAGGTATCTCTCCAAATAGAAAATCCTACTACAATAGAAAGCTCCTGGAAGCGAAGAAAGCACTCTTTGAAGATAAGCTTAGTTACTTTGTCCAGCACCTCCCAACATCTGAACATTGGCGCTTCTGGGAGCTCTACAAAGATGAATGTGTCTATCTTGATATAGAAACAGATGGGATTGATAGATACAATGATATTACAGTTGTGGGGTTGTATGATGGGACTCATACCAAATTAATGATCAAAGATATTAATTTAGATTTTAAGGCATTAAAAGAAGAATTGAAAAAATATAAGTTATTAGTTACCTTTAATGGGACTGTTTTTGATGTCCCTTTTCTTGAAAAAAGATATCCTGGAGTTATTCCTAACATTCCTCATTTAGACTTACGCTTTGCGTGTGATAAAGTGGGATTGAATGGTGGATTAAAGGAGGTGGAAAACAAATTAGGCATTAGACGAAATAAAATTGTAGAGGGACTCTACGGAGGTGATGCATTGGCCCTATGGCGTATTTATAAAAATACAGGAGATGAATATTATCTTAATTTGTTGATTGAATACAATGAAGAAGATATTATCAATCTTAAACGGATTGCAAGTGTGGTGGTTGATACATTAAAAAAAGGAATATAAAAAAATTAGTCAGCGTCAGAATCTCCTTCATCTTTGGAAATTTTTTCAACTTTTGGAGTTGATTTACTGTCCATAGATAAGGGTCCAGAACCAAAGTGAATAATCAGAAGCAATCCACCAATTACAGCTAGATTTTTTGTGAAGTGAGCCATTTGTTCAGGATCTCCAATATTCCTATGGAAAACAATAGTCGCTATCAATAAGAATACTGCTAAGATGGCTGCACCCCATTCAGCTTTATATCCTACTAATACTGAAAGTCCACCAATAATTTCGATTGCAATTCCAATTACTAAGAATACAGATGCTGCTGGAAATCCAACAGAGGTCATCCAACCTGCTGTTTGGTCGAATGCCATGAGTTTAAAGAGTGCACCGGGTATAAACACCAGTGCGATTAATATCCTTGCTATAAGTGGTAATGCTTTTGTCATAATTATCCCTCCGAATGATACTTATTGGTAATACTGTTATTTAAGGATTATTGTTGTGAAAGCTAGTCACACCAAAGCTATTTAAACCTTCTAGCTACTCTAATAGACATGATAAAAGAGAAGAAAAAAGAGAATACACCAAAGCAGTTAGATAATATACTGCACCCGTTGGTGAAAAAGTGGTTCTTTAGTAGATTTAAAGCCTATTCTCTTCCTCAATTATATGGTGTTATGGAAATTCATTCTCGTAATAATATCTTAGTGAGTGCTCCTACTGGAGCTACTAAGACACTTACTGGTTTCTTAAGTATTCTCAACGAATTGGTTGATTCTGCAGAGAAAGGAATACTTGAAGAAAAGATTTATGCAATCTATATTTCTCCTTTGAAGGCATTGAATAATGATATTCAAAAGAATTTAATTGAACCGTTAGAAGAGATGGAGAAAATTGCAGGGAAAAAGCTAGGAATTAAAGTAGGTGTGAGAACAGGAGATACGACCCCCTATGAACGGGCAAAGATGGCCAAGAATCCCCCCCATATTTTGATTACAACGCCAGAGAGCATGGCGATAATGATTACTACAATAAAATTCAGAGAGTATATGCGAGGTGTTCAGTGGTGTATCATTGATGAAATTCACGCTTTAGCTGAAAACAAACGAGGAGTCCATCTTTCTTTGACACTGGAACGATTGCAATTATTATCTCCTGGATTATGTCGAGTAGGATTATCGGCTACTGTGGCCCCTTTAGATGATATTGCACAGTTTTTAGTGGGAACTAATAGAGATTGTTTGTTAATCGATGTACAGTTTATCAAAGATTTAGATTTACAAGTAATGAGCCCAGTAAAAGATATGATTAATGTGAGCCATGAAGATCTTCATAAGGAATTGTATAAGATGATTGATGGTTTGATTCAAAAACATAAAACTACTTTAATTTTTACAAATACACGAAGTGCTACAGAAAGAGTTGTCCATCATCTGAGAGAGAAGTTTCCTAAAAATTATACTGAAGATTTAGCAACAGGAGCTTCTAATGAACCTACTGGTATTGGAGCACACCATGGGAGTTTAAGTAAAGAGCATAGAATTATGATTGAGGAGAATTTACGAAAAGGAAAGCTCAAATGTGTTGTGTGTAGTACTTCTTTAGAATTAGGGATTGATATTGGTTACATTGATTTGGTCATATTGCTTAGTAGTCCTAAGTCAGTTGCACGAGCATTACAAAGAGTAGGTCGTGCAGGACATCAATTGCATGCAAAAGCTAAAGGAAGATTGATTGTGATGGGGAGAGACGATCTTGTTGAGTGTAGTGTGTTGTTAAAGTCAGCTATGGAGAAGAAGATTGATAGAATTCATATTCCAACGAATTGTTTAGATGTGTTAGCTCAACAAATAGATGGAATTGCTATTTCTGATATTACTCATGTTCCCGATTTGTATAAAATGATTAAAGAGAGCTATTGTTATCGAACTTTAATTAAAAAAGATTTCTTGGCAGTTATAGATTATTTGGCAGGTGAGTATGTTTCTTTAGAGGATCGATATATTTATGCAAAGATTTGGCATGATAAAGATACTAAAATGATTGGTAAAAAAGGAAAGATGGGACGAGTTATTTTTATGACTAATGTGGGTACGATTCCTGATTCAACAGGTGTTTTGGTAAAAGTGGGAACTCAGACGGTTGGGATGATTGAAGAAGCTTTTCTAGAACGGTTGAGACCCGGAGATGTCTTTGTTTTAGGAGGGGCAGTGTATCAGTTTAAGTTTGCAAGAGGGATGGTAGCTCAAGTTTCCTCTAGCGCTAACCGTCCGCCTACTGTACCATCTTGGTTTTCAGAGATGTTGCCTCTCAGTTTTGATTTAGCTATGAATATTGGGAAGTTTCGTAGGTTAGTTAAAGAGAAATTCATGGCAGGCCAGAGTAAAAAAGAGATTATGGATTGGATGCATGAGTATCTTTATGTAGATTCAAAAGCTGCTCAGGCTTTGTATACGTATTTCAAAGAACAAACATTATTTTTAGAAATTCCTACTGATAAAAAAATTATTGTTGAAGTCTATAATGATGGAAAACAAACCTATTATTTGTTTCATACTCTCTTTGGACGTCGGGTGAATGATTGTTTAAGTCGTTCTATTGCTTTTGCTATCCATAGGATGGAACATCATGATGTGGAGATTGGAATTAATGATAATGGATTTTATATTACCAGTCCTAAACGGATAAAGGTGATGAAGGCGTTTAAGATTTTGAAAAGTTCAAAGTTGGATTTGGTGTTAGAGAAAGCTTTGGAGAAATCTGAGGTGTTACGGAGACGATTTAGACAGTGTGCAGGCCGATCTTTGATGATTTTGAGAAATTATAAAGGTCGGACTAAGAATGTCGGTAGACAACAAGTAAGCAGTCAGATTTTGTTGAGTGCAGTTCGACGAATATCTGAGGATTTTCCTATTCTTAAAGAAGCTAAACGAGAAGTGTTGGAGGATTTAATGGATATTGAGCATACCAAAGAGGTTTTGAAAGGTATTGAAGATAAAAGAATTAAAGTTGAAGAGGTTGTTACCGATTTACCCAGTCCTTTTGCTTTTAGTCTTATTAGTCAAGGGATAGCTGATGTGCTACGATTAGAAGAGAAACATGAATTCTTGAAGAGGATGCATAATTCTGTATTGGCAAAAATTGCTTTGAAGGGTAAGGGTAAAGAGGAACTTGAAGATTTAGAATATTTTAACTATGAAAAAGAATGGGATAAAGCTGCTGAGCTGAAAAGTGATAAAAAAGATATTGCTAAAAGGGAGTTGAAGATGAAAGTATGGAATCTGAAGAAAACTCCGAGATGGGTGAAGGCAGAATTAGTTGACGTTATTGATGGTTTACAAGATGAGCTTAGTGATAGATTTAAATTAGATTTTGATAGATATAAGAAAGAAGTTAAAGCGAATTGGGAGAAAGATGTGTATAGTTTTGTTATTCAGAATGTTTGATTAATTATTTGGCAAGTTTGATTGTTCGCATATCTTGATCAGCAAGTGCTGTTATGTAAATTGTTTTTAACAGATAGGAAATGCTCCAGCTGGTCCCCACACCTTAATATAAGGTATTATATCATTAGCTCTCATCCGGAGAAAATCAAATCTATCAGGAAATTTGATAGCCTTAGCATAAGAGGCCCTTCCTTCTTGAGGTGTGAGTGTAGGGTTGCCATTTTCTATTGCCAACATTGCTTGATATAGTGCATTGGCAACAGGTCCTGCAATTTTTCTGAGTGTTTTGTAAGTAACGTTCGCTTCTTCCTTTGTGAGGTGCACTTGGGTTTGATGTAGTATTTTGCCTTTATCTAATTGTGGTGAGAGTTGAAGAACTGAAAGGTCAATATATTTTTGCTCACTAAGAGTACCATCTGCAATTTGATGTTCGATTGGACATCCTCCCCTGTATTTAGGAACTGCTGATGGATGAATACCGATGCAGTCGAACTCTCTAATTGCTTTTTGAGATAATTGCTCGAACATATTGGTGACAACGATATCCACATTGAAATCTCTTAGTTCAAGGTGTATATCTCTAGATCCTGAGTTTCGGTGATCGATATTATACTTATCACAAATATCCGAAATTTGATCCTTGTGATTAGACCTTGCCATAGCTACATAGACTTTATTATTTAGAAGATGTTGTAGTGTTACTGCTCCAAAAGCACCCGTTCCTAAAAAGGCTACAGTTGACTCTAATTTTTCCTTTTCTCTTTTAGGTCTTGAGAATTTTAGTGGATCAAATCTAGAACGAAGGGGTGCTGATAAGATTAATGGAAGCATTAACAAACTTAGATGTAGTTCTATATAAATATTATTGTATTCGTGTTGTAATTTAGAATAAATTACTTATTGATTTTTCTATCATGTGGCCATATTGTGAACCTAGATAGAGTATATCTGGCAATCTCTCTTGGATAGCTTTTCCTAAGAAATACAGTCCAGTACAGGAGGTAACATGATGCGCAGCCATTGCACTAATAGATCTCCAGTCCTTTTTTTCTGCTACTTTTCTTCTTGATTCTTTTTTAGAATTTTTAGATCTAGATGCAAATGTAATTGCACCTACTCCTGGAACTAAGTCAATTGCATTAAAGGGTAAATCTTTTGTAACAACATAATTTACTGCATTCACTACGGCATGCTCAGTTTGAGTATTGCTTCCACCATATAATGGGATTTTTCTTGCAATAAGACTTCCAATATCTGTAAAGATAAGTTTGGGAAGTTTGTCTTCTCTATTTGCCATATATGTTTCAACAGAGAATGCAAAATTGCCTATAATCGGCATTGTTGATGTTGCTAAAGCTTTAAGTGGCACATGTTTTCCTTGTATGAGATTTTGAGCACAACGTAATCCAGTATAGGCAAGTCTTTCTACTGACCCAGAAATTGCTAAACCTATTGTCATTTGAAGTGGAGAGATATAACCTGCTAGGGCTAGTGCAGGAATTCCTACGAAACTTAATACTTGTTCAAAGGGTTTTATGGCAAGCATGGTTGCTTGATCTCCAATGTATTCTGCAGTGGAATATTTTTCAATTTCGTCTTCCAAACTTTTTGTATCTTCTTCATTCAATCTGTTACTCCAAAATTTTACCATATTGTTAATCCACTTTTCTCCTAATTCTTGTTTGAATTTTCTAGAGAAAATAGCTTTTGCTAGGAATTGTGCAGGTTTAGTGACATAGTTTAATCCTTTTGAAATATATACTGAAGGTGCTTTTATGATCCAGAGTGATGGATGGTTATTGTAGAATTCAGCAGTTTTTTCTGAAATATTTCCTTGGAGGAGCATATCATGAATACCTTTTTCTACTCTTGTATGAGCTTTCCAGTTAATATAATGTGTGGTGAGTAAGTTCACTTCATTTTTAAAATTTTCATAACCTCCTGATCCTAAAAATTTTCTTAAGTCTTTTTCATTATTGGAGATAAATGATCTTAATTTTGTATGATCCATATTATCAAAATTTAATTCTCCAGTTTTTAGTGTGGTATATATTGTTCTGAGGCTTCCTGTTGCGTAAGGAGGAACCCCTGATTCTAGATCAATCCATGTCCACCTTTTATCGCCATTTTCTCCTGGTGTAAATAGAAAATTATTTTGTCCTGTTGGGTTCCAAGCTCCTGCTTGCCAATCAAGGCCGTAAAATCCAGATTCTCTAAGATGATCTATAAGTCTGGTTCTTTTATGGGTGAGATCTTCTACTTCATCTTCAAGTCCTAGAGGAGTGTTAAACCTTGGATATCTTCCATCAATAAATTCTGTTTCGATATAATGAGCTTTTTTTTCTTCATCGTATCCATCAGATAATGCTCGAGATACCCTTAATTTTCCATGTGTCCAAAAATTACATAAATCATCTAATACATTTCTTCTATGTCTTGCTGTTTTTACTGCGTCTACGTTTGAACGATAATCTAAAGGATTACCATATACAATAGAATTTGCAACACTTGCTAGTTTTGAGCCAACAAAGTATTTAACGGCATTTCCTTCTTCATTCTTGTATACAACTGCAGATCTACCCCTACCTAATTCAATCATACAGTTGGGAGTCTTGGGCGGTTTTTAAAACCTTCTCAAAACACTTTTTAAACCAGAATGAGTATAATTGTGGACTAGTTTTCATATCTTGGACAATTTCTTCAGGATTAGCCCATTTAAAGTCTTCCCCTTCTTCTGGGTTCATAATAACGTCTCCGTTATAGGTTCCCATAAAGACATGGAGAAATTCATGTTCGCTAATACCATTGTCAAAATTACATTGATAGATAGTTTCGTGTGATTTGTGTAGAGCCGTATCAAAGCCCATCTCTTCTTCTAGGCGTCTATGGATAGCTTCATTGAGTTTTTCTTCCACTCTCGGATGTGAGCAACAGGTATTACTCCATAATCCTCCAGAGTGATATTTACCTTTTGCTCTTTTTTGGAGAAGAATTTCTCCTTTTTCGTTGAAAATGTAGATTGAGAATGCTCTATGGAGAGCGTTATCTTGATGTGCTTTTAGTTTTTCAGCAGTGCCTATTTGATTATCGTTTCTGTCTACTAGGATTATTGTTTCTGACATTTGTGTTTGAATATTGAATTTGTTTTTAAGTTTTGTGGAATAAGTTGTTTTTGATTGAGGTAGATTTATATAGGGGCCTCAGATTTGGATGTTTATGGCTAATGAATTAGTTTTTGCAAAACCAGATAGATCTTGTGATATAGCTAATAGATTGAAGGTTACGTTTGGTGACCGGATTTCTTTAGCTGATATTTCGATTGAAGTTATGTCCGCTCGAGTGAACGAAGGCAGAGATCCTGTCCAAATTCAAGAATCAGTAATTGGTTTATTACATCGATCTGGTTATCGGGATAATGATTATGAACTGGTTAAAAATAGATATTCTACTTAATCAATTACTTGTCCATTTCCATCTACTATCCATTTGTAAGAAGTTAATGCTTTCATATCTATAGGTCCTTTATTATTTTGAGTGGAAACTCCTAAACTAGGACCTAATCCAAAGCCTTTAGCAGAATTGCATCGAGTGGATGCATTTTTGAAGATACATGAAGATTCAATGTTATGAAAAAATGCTTTAATGTTTTCATCATCTTCTGATAATATAGATTCTGTGTGTTGATTTCCGTATTCATTAATGAAAGCAATAGCTTCCTGAACATCTGCAACTTGTTTTACACATACCGTGTTATTCTTTGCAGCTTTTTTATAATCAGCTTCTGTTGCTTCGTCTATTTCAAGCCATTTTTTAGTTTCTGGACACCCTTTTAATGTAATTTCCATATCTTTAAGTTTATTTTGGACAATCGGAAGAAAAGATTCAGCCATATCTTTATGGACTAAAAGATTTTCCATAGAACTATCATCATTTTCTTTTTTAGCATCAGCTATTGTTTCTACAGCTACATAGGGATCTGCTTCACTATCGACATAGATAGAGTTATTTCCTGCATGTCCTGCTAACACATTGGAAAATTCATCTTTTACTTTTTCTACAAAGGTAATACTTCCTTGAGGGATTACAATGTCTGCATCAGTCTCTTCTTCTACTAATTGGATATCTAGAGCAACGTTTTCATGAGCCAAAGCTTCTGTAACGCAGGTGTAGAAGGCTTCTGCTGTATTTAGTATGGACTTTTCTGGCATAATGTGTAATGAGTTTCCTGTTTTAATACACATAGCAGCTGCTGATGCAACTAATTGAGGTGCCGACTCTATCTTTAGCAGAACGGTTCCAATAGGGGTTCTTATTTTTCTTGCTATCATTCCATTTTTTGTAGTCCTTTGATGGATTATTTTGTTAATAGGATCGGGAAGGTTTATGAGTTCTTTTATACTATCTGTGAGAGCATTATGTTGATCTTCTTGGAGATTATCAATACCATCCTTGCCTTCACCAATTTTAATCTGAGATTTTTGTGATTTTAGATTCTCTACTAGTCGTATAAGAACCAATTCTATCTCACTTGAAGAAAGATCTTTAATGGATTTTAAAGATTTAGGGGCAATATCCTCAACTTCTTTGAGTTCTTTTATTTCGATGTCAGGTTTGTCCAATTTCTGTTCCATTTCTTGAGGGAACAAAACGACCTTTAAAAGTTTAGTTGTTTTAGAAACCTATATAATTGGTTATGTATTCTAGGAATCTATGAAGATTGCACCCAATATAGAGATGTTAGGATTAGGGATGAAAGTATATGACACATTGGTATTGTCAGATCTCCATATCGGTTATGAAGAAGCTTTGAATAAAGGTGGTGTGATGATTCCTCGTTTTCAATTTGACGAAATTATGAAAGAGTTAGAAGATTTAGTAAAAAAAGCAGGAAATTTAAGACGTATTGTCATTAATGGCGATCTTAAACATGAATTTGGGACGATTTCTAATCAAGAGTGGAGACATACTTTGAAAGTATTGGATTTTTTGAGTTCTCAAGCAGAAGTAATCTTAGTGCAAGGAAATCATGATACCATTTTAGGTCCTATTGCTCAGAAAAGAGAGATTCTTGTTGTGGATCATTTTATCGATAGAGATGTGATGTATGTCCATGGAAATAAGATTGTAGATATTCCTGATGAAGTAAATACTTTAGTAATTGGTCATGAACATCCTGCTGTTCGGATTGGAGACAATTCTCGTTCAGAATTGTTTAAATGTTATCTTGTTGGGAAGTATAAAGATAAAAAACTCATTGTTTTGCCGAGTTTTCATTTTGTTACAGAAGGTCATGATATGCTAAAAGAGAAAGTGTTGAGTCCTTATCTTAAACAAGATATTTCTGATTTCAAGGTTATTGTTGTTGGTGATGAAATGATGAATTTTGGTGAATTAAGTAGTTTGGCACAAAACTAAATACTATAAATTACCATCCCATTCTTCATAGAACTGTTTAAGAAAATCTTCCATAGCATTGTGTCTATTATTTGCCATGAATTTTCCAGTCTTGGTATTCATCCTCTCTTTGAGCAAAAGCAGTTTTTCATAAAAATGGTTGATTGACGAAGATTCATGATTTTTATATTCTTCTTTTGTCATTCCTAGTTTAGGTTTAATTTCTGGATTGTATATTTCTCTATTTTTATATCCTCCAAAATTAAAAACTCTTGCTATTCCTATTGCTCCTAGTGCGTCTAGCCTATCTGCGTCTTGTACAATATCCAACTCATTTGATTTAAATTTTTGATCAAAATTACCACCTTTAAAAGAAATATTATTTATTATTTGTATAACATGTTGATTGATATCTGGTGCTATCTGTAATGATTCTAAGAAATCCTTTGCTTTTTTAGGTCCAATTGTTTCATCCCCATCATGAAATTTTGAGTCAGCTATATCATGGAGCAATGCCCCAAGTTCTACAACTAACATATCTGCATTTTCTTTTTCTGCTATATGTTTTGATGTTTTCCAAACTCTATGTACATGCCACCAATCATGTCCACTTTCTGTACCAAATAATGTTTTTTTTACAAATTCTACTGTTTTTCCTATAATTTCATCGTTATCCATGATGTGTAAAATAAACTTAAATTAATAAATCTATTGCTTACATTATTATTTGCCAATAATATTTGCAAAATAATCTAACCAAATTTTAGAATTCTTATACAATTTATCTCTTCTCAATGTGTGAATTTGTCCAGGTTTAACAATTGGATCTTTTTGAAGTTCATTGAGTGATGTTAAAACACCCGATTGTGTCAAAAATAGTCCAGGGCCGGGGAATGATCCATATACAAAATTAGGCGGATGACCATTACATATTAAATTGATATATTTTCCTTCCCCTATTTCATATCTATTAATATTTGCAGTTGAACCTACTAGCTTAAAGTTTGTAGGATCAAATCCTAACTCATCATCAGGTGATGTTGCTGTTGCAATATACACATTGTTTCTAAGAGTGGGAAAGTCACTTTCTGTTATTGCATTATTTCCCGTTGCTGAAAAGATTATATCGCAATGGGCTAACACTTGATCTTTAGTTGCTAATGGAAAATTTTCGTTTGTTCTCATTTGTGCCATATGCAAAGGATCTCGATCATGACAAAACATTTGTACACGATTTCCATGTAAAGTATGTACAATACTCTTTCCAATTTTACCTAACCCAATAACTCCTGCATAATCCATATATAGACAAGAAAAAGATGTTTCAGATTTTAGAATACTTTCAGTTGCTTGGACAATTTCAGTTCCGATATTTGTATCTTCTGTTTCTTTTAATGGACTTCGAGCAACTGAATAGACGGGACATTTTATTTCTTGAACTACTTTTTCATATTTTTTATGTCCATTTTCTGTATCTTCTACTATCCCTACAAGTGTTTTTGATTGGCTTGTTTGAGAAAGACTTGGAGCTGAGGCAGCAAAATAACCGCCAATATCTAAAATTACATATTTACTTGTTGAAACTACATCTTGAACATATGCTAAAGCAACTTGATTATCTAATAATTGAACTTTGTCAATTCCATCAGATATAGGTATTCCTTCTTTTTCTAATTCATCGATAATATCTGTTTGTTGATTGATTCCTTTTGGTATAAATCCTGCAATATTGTATCCTTTTTTTGTAATGCTCTACAAAGTGGAATTTTATCAGCAACCAAATGGGCAACTACAATTACAGATAAGTCTTGATCTTTATTTTCATGCAATATGCTATCATGAAAACTTTCTACTTTTTCTGCGTATTCTTTTGAAAACAATACCATTTTTTCACCCAATCTATGTTTACTTTAGTAATTCTTATTTGTGAATCGTTTATTTGCGATGGAATTAAGGGGTGTATAAATCTTTATAAAGTTATCTCTTTAGAGTAGTGAATTTATTGATACGATACAATTCCCAGATAATCATTTACCTTAAAGAGGTCGTTTAATTTAACAATCTTTAAATATCACCTATGGTTGATAGATATCTATGAAGGGGGCACTTACAATAATTATATTAAGTATTGTTATCTTTACTGCTTGTAGTTCTACTGGTCAACATGACGAATTAGCACAATGTTTGGCTGATAATGGAGTTAGAATGTATGGAACTTATTGGTGTCCACATTGTCAAGAACAGAAAGCAGATTTTGGCAAGAGTTGGAGATTGGTGCCGTATGTTGAATGTGCTACCTCAGATGGTGGTCAAACTCGAATTTGTGAAGATGAAGGTATCGAAGGGTATCCAACTTGGGTATTTCCTGATGGTACGAGACAGAGTGGAAAACTTTCTTTTGAAACGTTGAGGAATCTTGGTGGTTGTTAATGCGTAAAGGTTACAAAATTATTCTATTGTCCCTCATTTTTGGTGCTCTTTCAGGAGTGCTAGCTTCTCTTGTAATGATTAATTATTACGTTCCTGATGAAGGTCATTTGATTAAAGAGTGGTATAAGGCAGAAGTTGCCGTAAGTGTAAGTCCTCATGGATTACGTAAGCATATGGCAAAAGGTGATGATACTTTCGTTATTGTTGATTTACGGAGTGATGAAGAATATAATGAGGAACATATTGTGACTGCGATTAATATTCCTGCTTACAAAGATCCAGATACATCAGCATATGGTGATGTAGAGAGAATTGTGAGTTCTTTTGCAAAGTTAAAAGCAGAAAATCCTGGAAAAGATATTATTGTATATTGTTATTCAATTCCTTGCATGACAGGACGGAAGATTGGTAAAATGTTATCTGAATTTGATATTTATGTTCAACATCTTGGCGTAGGGTGGAATGAATGGAGATATGATTGGGAGAGTTGGAATCATCATCATGAATGGGAGACAACCGATGTCATGGATTATATTGCAACAGGAAGTGAACCTGGAGCTATTGAAGGGGTGACCAAATCAACTGCGTGTCCTATCGACAACGAATTTGGTTGTTAGTTTTGTTAGGTCTTTCTAATATTGTTAATGCTCATATAGCTGGAGAAGCAGGTCTTGATGATATTCTACATGGATTAACTACAGGAAGATTCTGGGTTAGTTTTTTAGTTGCTGTAGTTATTGTGAGTATATATTGTTGGTTATGTAAGAAGTATGGTTAGGTTGTTAGGTTTTTGGATGCAGGAATTCTTGCGCTTGACCTCAGAATATATGCACCACCTTGTTGATCGTATTCTTCTTTTAATGTCTCATATATTTTGTCCACTTTACCTTCGGTTAATTTAAAGAATAATCTCATACCTAGATATCTCATAGTTTTTTCAATAGCTAATCCCCATGTTTCTTGATTAAAAAATTGTGAAAACCTGTTTACTAATGAGTCATGTTTTGCTATTTGATCATCTATTGCAAGTTTATTGTGGCTTAATTCTGGATAGTTTTCTCTAAGTTCATCTTCGGCAATTCGTTCACGGGCTCGTTGCTTTATGACTACTGCAAGAGAACCCACATTGTAATGAATTACAGCATTATTTGCTACTTTAAATTCTCCAGGGCTATGGATCATATATAGCCATCCATCTTCTGCAAAAATATTTGATGGCATTTCTTTGAAATCATAACTGTCCATTTTTTCAAGTAATCTATCTTTTCTTGTAGCGTATATAGATCCTGCGAGATGAAGTTGATTTGTGCCACCATACATAAAGGCAGCACACTTTGAAGATAGAGATCCAGAAAAATCTGTAGCTCTGGCTCTTCCCCCTACTGTTATAATGTTATCATCAAATGCATTAATGATATTTTCTAATGCCCATTGTTGAGGTGCAATATCTGCATCAAGAAAAAATAAGGTATTGTATTTGGCATTTTGTACTAATGTGTTCCAAGCATTTGGTTTTCCAGGTCGATCATCTGTTAGTAATTTTACTCTCTTATCTGTTCTACTCCAACTTTGTACTACTTTTTCAGTATCGTCTTCACACGCATTGGCACATACAAGAATTTCATCCACTAGTGTTTGCGATAGACTTGTTAAGTATTCTAATGGGATTTTAATCGTTTTTTCTTCATTATATGCTGCTATACAAGCGGATGCAGGAATCATACTTATTGGAATTGGGCATTCATTCTTAAATCTTTACATTCTATATCATTACTTCTTAGTAAGGATTAATACATACATTTAAAAAAGAGATTAGATTTAGGATTTTTATGATACCAAGTCAATTTAAACAAAACACTATCAAGTCTTTTAAGTATGTTCGAGATGATATGGAACAATTAAGAGAACATGTGAGAACGCTTACTATTAACTATAATTATACCGTTCAAAGATTACTTTCTCTAGAGAAAGCTTATGCTCGATTACGAAATGAGCAGAAAGTTGAAGTTCCTGTTAAAACAGAAGTTTTTGTGGCTTCAGCTAAAGGGGATAAGTATCATAAAACAAATTGTCCTTTTGCTAAGAACATAAAGTTTCCAAGAAGATTTGAAACAGGTGTGGAAGCAAGTAATCAAGGATTTAGTTCTTGTAGTTGTGTTATTTAATTTCTTTACATACCTATATTTACACAATAATGAAAAGTTTATTATATACACTCCTATTTTGAAACTATAATGTCATTAAAACCAAAGCAATCAGGGAAAACAGGATTAGAGATTGTGGAAAAGGAATTTCCTGATCAGAAGCAACAGATAGTTGCAGCTAGAGTGAATGGAGAGATAGTTGATTTATCCAGAACTATCCCTAAAGATGCAACAGTTGAGTTAATCACCGTAGATGAACCTGAAGGGTTAGAGGTATTTAGACATTCATCAGCCCACTTACTCGCAGAAGCGATCATGCAACTCTATCCTAAGGCTAAATTAACCATTGGACCTGTTGTGGAAGAAGGATTCTACTATGATGTCGATATGGATACTATCCAACCTGAAGATTTCAAAGCTATCGAAAGAAAGATGTATGAAATCAGAAAGAAAAATGAAGTAATCGAAAGAAAAGAAATTACTTTAGATGAAGCTCAAGAGATGTTTAAAGATAACAAATACAAATTAGAACTCATCAAAGAACATGGTGGAGATGATCAAGGAGACAGTAAAAAGGGTGGAAAACTAACCATTTACCAACAAGGAGAATTTTTTGATCTTTGCAGAGGACCACATCTTCCACGATTAGGATTAATCAAAGCCTTTAAACTTACAAAAGCAGCGGGAGCGTATTGGAGGGCAGATGCTAAGAATAAACAGTTACAAAGAATCTATGGAATAAGTTTTCCAGAGAAAGAACAATTGAAAGAATATGTTAAGAATCTTGAAGAAGCTGAGAAAAGAGATCATAGAAAACTGGGACAACAATTAGATTTGTTTAGTTTTAATGATATTAGTCCTGGATCTCCCTTCTTTCATCCTAAAGGGGCTTTGATTTATATCGAATTACAAAACTATCTTCGAAGTTTATACAAGGATTGGGGATATAGTGAAGTGATTACTCCTTTAATTTATGATAAATCTTTATGGGAGCAATCAGGACACTGGAAAAACTATCAAGAGAATATGTTTTTGTTAAAGATGGATGGAAAGGAAGCTTCTTTGAAACCGATGAATTGTCCTTCACATATTTTGATCTATAAATCGCAAACAAGAAGTTATAATGATCTTCCTTTACGATTAACTGATTTTGCACCGTTACATAGAAATGAACTTCGAGGCACTTTAGGGGGATTAACTCGAGTGAGAAAGTTTTCACAAGATGATTGTCACGTTTTTTGTACTCCTAAACAGATAAAGGAAGAGATTAAAAGTCATATTGAACACGTTCGGTTTATCTATGAAAAGATTTTTGGATTTGAATTTAGTGTTGAATTAAGCACCCGTCCTGAAAAAAGTATGGGTTCTAAGGAACAATGGGATGAAGCAGAGGAGTCTTTGAAGAAAGCTCTAGAGACTGCAAAGTGCAAGTACACTCTAAACGAAGGAGATGGTGCATTCTATGGACCTAAGATTGACTTTCATATTAAAGATTGTTTGGGAAGAAGTTGGCAATGTGCTACTGAACAATTAGATTTTCAGATGCCAGATAACTTTGATATTCAATATGAAGGTGATGATGGTAAAAGACATCGAGCTGTCATGCTTCATAGAACCGTACTGGGAAGTATGGAACGATTTATGGCTATCCTTATTGAACATTTTACAGGTAAGTTTCCTTTATGGTTAAGTCCCGTACAGGTACGAGTGGTAACAGTGAGTAATAAATTCGATTCTTTTGCTGAAGATGTCGTTAAAAAACTTGAAGAACATGATATTCGAGTTGATTTTGATAATAGTCCTAATCCTCTTCCTAAGAAAGTACGGAATGCTCAGTTGGAAAAGATTCCATTAGTAATAACTATTGGTGAAAAAGAAGTGACTGAGCAAGTATTGGCTGTTCGAACTTTGGATGGAAAGGTGAGTTATGGAATGAAAATTCCAGACTTTATTCAAATGGTGCTTGCACATATATCTGGAAAAGCAATAGAAATTGGATTGTAATTAACTTACTTTAGGAGGTTTTGTCACATTCTTAGCTGAAGATGTACTATTTTCTGTTGTATGTCCTGTATTCCAGACAACAAAGGTACCTGCAATTTTATCATGTAGTCCTTGTTTTCTTGCGTCCCATGCAATCATAAAATGACCAATGAATAATAGTATAGTGCTTAATATTTTTGCAAAGTATCGTATGACTGCTTTACCTATTCCAATATAAGAACCGTCTTCTTTGACAATTTTCATTCCTAAGATTAATTTTCCAGGAGTTCCCCCTAGCATTCCATCCATATAGATAACGAGTACAACAACGGCAATCTGCATAATGCCTGATGCGAGTTCCCAACCTATGAGTAAACTTGCTATTAAAGCAATTAGAGAACCACCAAGACCGAATATAAGTGAATCGAGAATTGAAGCTCCCACTCGAGACCAAAATCCTGCATATTTATCGTTTTGCATGGTAATATTATAGAACTAATTCTATAAATAGTTATTGGTGATCTATGATTGTCTCCTTCCAAATCTTCGTCTGTTATTTCCTTTATTCTTACCTTTATATCCACCTGAAGAGGGACCTTTGTATCCACCACGGCCTTTAGGTCTTCTTCCTCTAGAGAATCTTCCCCCTCTTGGTGGAGGTTTAGCAGCCTGTCCCGTTGCATTCTTAGCAGCTTCTGAGTGAAATTCGTGATCAAGAACCTCTATTTTTTGTTTAATTAATCTTTCAATATCTCTAAGATAGTTTCTTTCATCAGCTGCACAAAATGAATAAGCTGTTCCTTCTGCTCCTGCTCTTGCAGTTCGTCCAATTCTGTGGACATAGCTTGGAGCTTCATTGGGAAGCTCAAAATTTATTACGTGAGAAATGTTATCAATATCAATCCCTCTTGCTGCAATATCTGTTGCAACTAATACTTTTGTTCTTCCTGATTTAAAATCTCTAATTGCTTTGGTTCTTGCAGCTTGAGATTTATTTCCATGAATGGCATCGGCTGCTATTCCATTTCTACTGAGGAAGATAGCTAATTTGTTTGCTTTATGTTTAGTTCTCGTAAAAACTAATACACTGGTAAGGTGTTTTTGATTCAGTAATTTTAACAATAATTTTTCTTTTGAGTGGGAGTCTACAAAAAGAATCTTTTGCTCTATAAGTTCAACTGTAGTTGCTTGAGAAGCTACTTGAACATGGATTGGATTTTTTAAGAGACTTCCAGCCAATTTGTTAATCGGTGGTGACATGGTTGCTGAAAAGAATAATGTCTGTTTTTTATCTGGTAATGTTGCGATTAATTTTTTAATATCATCAATAAATCCCATATCTAACATTCTGTCTGCTTCATCTAATACAAAAAATTCAACATCGCTTAATTTTAATCGTCTTTGATTCATAAGGTCTAAGAGTCTACCGGGAGTTGCTACTAAAATATCTACCCCTCTTTGTAGAGCTTTAACTTGAGGACCTTGTCCTACTCCCCCAAATACTACGGTATGCTTAAATTTTAGAAATTCACCATATTCCCGAAAACTTTCTCCAATTTGAGCTGCAAGTTCTCTTGTTGGTGCAAGAACAAGCACTTTTATTTTTCTAGGATAATTTTCTTTTAATCTTTGTAAAATAGGAAGAATAAATGCAGCAGTTTTACCCGTACCTGTTTTTGCAATACCAATAACATCTCGACCTTCTAGTGCATCAGGAATGGATTTAGCTTGAATAGGTGTTGAAATGGTATATCCTTGTTTCTCTACAGCTCTAAAGAGCTCTGGCATGAGCTTCAATTCTTTGAATGTTTTCTCCTCAGTCATAGTATTATGAGGTATTAGGTTGCTTATAAAGCTACCTTTCTTGTATCTATTTCATAATCTTGATTTTGCAGTATGTAAATACTCATCTTCTCTAAAAAAATTAAGTTACACCTTGTGTGTTGGAGTGATGCTACTGGGCCCAGCGCTATATTAAATTGTCCTTCTTGATGCTGAAGGACAATTTAAGCGCTGCATTGGCGCCAGTAACATCACAAACACAGTTGGTGTAACTATCCCTGTAAGAGTAAGATTTATATATCATAATCTCAGAATTAAGGTATTATTAGTGTAAAACCAATGGTTAAAAAGGGGATTTTAGTAGTATTGGTAGTAATTTTGCTTAGTGTAGTAGTTTCTGCTATTAGTTTACCTGAATCTCCTGCAATTCCTGGAACTGAGGGAAGTACTGCAACTGTTGAAACGAACACTCCTGAGCCTATAACAGAGACAGATGTTATTTTAGAACCAAGTGTAAATAGAAAGGTTACTGGTGGTATTGTAAAAGTATTTATTGAAAATGCAGAATCTTTTATTTTAACTGAAAAATTGTCTTCTGGGATGAGTGCTTCAGCTATTTCTCATGATGGTGTATTTAATCCTACTTCAAGAGAGATTAAATGGGTAATTTTAGAAGCCCCTAGTAGTGAAATTTCTTATGTTGTTACAGGCGCTGGAGAAGTTCAAGGACAGTTAACTACTGTAGGAAATCCTCCAAGTATTATTACCATTCCTTCTGAAACTATTGGGACCCCCGTTGAACCCGATCAAAATGATTTTAGTGGTTTTACTGATGATTTACAAGATACCAGTATACCTGATGCTTTTCCAAGTATTCCTACTCCTACTAGTGTGCAACAACCTGTTCAATCAATTCCTGTTGTGAGTCAACCTGCTGTTCAACAACCAATTCCTCAACCATCAAGTTTTGGTCAGGCAACTACCGTTCCTTTAACACAAAGTGATACTGCTGGACTAGATAGTGATATTCGGGATGAGTTTGATACCGAAACCTTACCCAGTACTATCAGTGATGAAGAAAAGAATGTTTTATTTTTAAAGGAGACTCAAGCTTTGGCTAATAAAACCAAGAAATCCCATACAGGACCTATTATCTTTTTTATGTTGCTTATTGCCTTATTAGCTGGGGGGTCATCTTACTATTTTATTATGGAGAAAGTGCATGGAAATATTCCTCATCAACATTTTCATCATGAACATAGAAGAAATAAAGAGGCTAGCGCTCAACCAAAGAATCACAATCAAATGATTTATTTGTTAAGTTACTATATTTCTACCAATTTGAAGAATGGGTTTGCCATTAACCAATTATACCCTATGATGAGAGCTCAGGGGTATTCTGAGGCCGTTATTAAGCAAGCATATCAGATGGCCATGAAGAAGTGGAGTTAGAAACAGCATAATTTATAAACGTCAATACGTCCTCTCATTCTATGGTATTAGAAAAATTAGGATCTTCGTTAAAAGATACTTTATCGAAAATAGCTAAGAGTATGTTTGTAGATGAAAAACTCTTGAATGAGTTAGTCAAAGACATACAGAAAGCTCTTCTTCAAGCAGATGTTAATGTTCAATTAGTGTTTACTTTATCTAAACAGATTAAAGAGAGAGGACTTAAAGAAGAGCCTCCAAAAGGATTAGATAAGAAAGAACATCTTATCAATATTGTCTATGAAGAATTAACCAACTTTGTGGGTGGAGAAAAGAAAGAACTCTCATTTAACAAGAAAAAACCTTTCAAAATTATGATGGTAGGATTATTTGGTCAAGGAAAAACTACCACTTCAGGAAAACTTGCTAATTATTACGCTAAAAGAGGATTCAAAGTTGCCATGATTGGATTGGATACATTCCGACCTGCAGCTATGGAGCAGGTTGAGCAATTAGGAAAGCAAATTAACGTTCCTGTTTTTGTTAATAAAAATGAAAAGGATGCTGTTACAGTATACAAAGAGTTTGAAGCTGAATATGTTAACTATGATGTCCTTATTGTAGATACAGCTGGACGAGATGCATTAGATGATGAATTAGTTACGGAAATAACTGGTATAACTGAAGTTGTTCAACCTGATGAAAAATTCTTAGTGATGAGTGCAGATGTGGGGCAAGCTGCCCAAGTGCAAGCTGAGGAGTTCCATAAGACATGTGGAGTAACCGGAGTTATTGTTACACGTATGGATGGAACTGCTAAAGCTGGTGGGGCGTTAAGTGCATGTGCTGTTACTGAGTCACCTATTATCTTCTTAGGAATTGGTGAAAAGGTAAACGATCTAGAACCGTTTAACCCTGCTGGATTTATTGGACGATTACTTGGTATGGGAGATCTTGAGGCTTTGTTAGATAAAGCTAAAGAAGCTATCTCAGAAGAGGACGCAGCAGATCTTGGGAAGAAATTGTTAAAAGGTGAATTTAACCTTATTGATTTGTATGAACAGATGGCTGCTATGAGAAAAATGGGTCCTTTGAATAAAATCGTTGAGATGGTTCCTGGTTTTTCTCAATTGAAGATGCCCAAGGAAATGTTAGAAGGTCAAGATGTTAAACTTGATAAGTGGAGATTTATGTTGAACAGTATGACTCGAGAAGAGTTGGAAGATCCTGAAATTATTACCTCTCAAAGGGTAGATAGAATTGCCAAAGGTTCTGGTTGTTCTACTAAGGAGATGAGGGAATTGATTAAACAATATAGACAGAGTAAAAAGATGTTGAAGATGATGAAAGGTGGCGACCCTGAGAAGATGATGAAGAAATTAGGTGGCATGCAACAGAAAGGTATGGGTAAGGTTAAGTTTTAAGTTTCTTTATTTAATATGTTTTGATTGAATACATACACCATTTCTTTGCATCGTTTATCTAATTTTATGATGTTTTGATGAAGAGTTAATCAATACTAAACTTTCTTTTACAGGATGGTCATATTTTCCTTCCATAAATTCAATTATTGATGTGGTAAAATCATCCAATGTGAAATTAACTCCATCGGAAGGGTCTAGGATTTCTAAGGGTTGGTAACCTCTTTTATGTGCAGTAAGAGCATTTTCTTCTAAAGCTAAAATGGGATAATCTGGATTATAGTCTAAATGACGAATCGATCTCTGAACCACTCCACTATTGGATTGAATATGTCTTCCCAAAATGTGCCTTAAGGATCTTTTTCGTAGGTTGATATCAAACCAATAGAGATCTTTCTGAGGTGGAGGATCTTCTGGAATAGCCAATACTGCAGTATCATGAGTTGATATTCGAATACTGCAGTGTACTGGTCGACCCTGTTCTACATCTTCTTTTATTGAATCAAAATACTCAGTCTGTCTAGATCCTGAAAAAACATCAAAGATCGTTTCTACTTGTGGAGTACTGGCCCAAAGTGCTTGATCATATGTTGGAGATAGAGCATACACCGTTGCTGGAAGAATTTTGCCTATAAATGGGTGCTCTTGCATATCTATAGGAATTATTCTCCATTAATAAATTTTCACATTCTATTTAAGTAGTAAATAAGAAATTCGTTACATTAACTTAGTAATGGACATCTTACCATCGGCAGCTTTGATAACTAGATCTTGCTTTTCATCGAATTTAGTCAATCTTGTTACGATTTCTGGCAATAGTATTCTGTTTCCACGCATGTCAACATTGGTAATTATTTGTTTAACGGTAGGATTAGCTTCATCTCTGATACCTAGTTGACCTAATACAGAAGATTTTTCTTTGGCTAATCCTTTATTTGCAATTTGTTCTGATCTCATAAACATATATTTAGCCATTTCATCGGCAACATCAATTTTAGTTGCATCGGTAATTCCTTGGAGTCCAGGAGAGAGGTTTACTTCTATTACTTTACATCCTGAGGGACTTTCTAACATGTCCACACCACAGATATCTAAATTGAGAGCCTTAGCTGATTCTACAGCCGTTTTTTGGGCGTTATAATCAAGTATAACAGACTCACCTTTACCACCGGCGTGGATATTTGATCGGGATTCGCCAGAAGCTGCTTTTCTTTTCATTCCAGCAACCACTTTATCTCCTACTACAATCGCTCGTATATCGACACCAGCGGTGTCTACGAACTCTTGGATGATAAATGGTTGTCTGAGTGAGTCTAAGGTATCTAACATAGATGAGGCTGCTGCAAAGGTATCTGCAAACATCACACCTTTTCCTTGTGTTCCATGTGGCAACTTCATGATAATAGGATAGTTAATTTTATCTAACAAATTCTTAGCTGCTTTAGAACTGGAAACAATGTATGTTGTAGGCATGGGTACTTTTGCTTCTTGCAATTTTAATTGTGTCAATAATTTATGATGTCCATCGGTAAATGCAGAGGGTGAAATGGGCATGTATGTTCTTCCCCAATAGGCTGTTGTTAATGATTGTAACAATTCAGCGTATCTGAATGAACCTTTAATATAAGCACAGTCAAATGCTTTCAGTGGTTCACCGTTGTATAATACTTCAGCTTTATCTCCTGAAACATTCACTTCGATAAACCGAATATCGATCATTTCTACTTTAGAAAAGTATTTTCTCATTGCTTCAGCTAACATATCTGAACTCTTGCTTCCTAGGCTAAAAATAGCCGCTGTTAGTGTGTTGTTCATTTTTTTATTTTAGTAGGTTTGTGATGCAACAAAGGATCGATCAAGAATCCTCTTTTGAGGATGTTTTGTCCTATCAATGCTTTGTATTTCATCTTTGATCTATCTGCAATGTTGAATAAAAAATTAAATGTTCTTCCTTTCAGTTTTACACGTGCTTTGATGAAAGGCCTTTGTTTTGCCCCTGAAGCAGACTTGACTTCATCATACTTAATAATGGGACCTAGGCTTAATTTATCTGCTAAGGCTTTATCTATGGATGATGTAACAGCTCCTGTATCAATTCTGGCAAGAACTTGTAGTTCTTGTTTTGGTCCAATCATAGTAACTGTTTCATCTAATCCTATGACTGTTTTGTCTTTTGGAACCATGCTACTAAGTGACTTTGGCTATTATATAAGTGTTTTGGTGCTGTGGCAGAAGGGTTAAAATGGCAGAATTTACGTCTTTTAGAAGCTATATAGTCTTAAACAATTTACTCACTTTTTCAGTTCCAATACTAATAACTAAAGTTGCCAGTTTAGGTCCTCTTTCTCGGTTGAGTAAAACTTTATATCCTGCTTGGAACAATTCTTTAGGTGAAAGTTCCATATCTTTGCAAATGTTAAAAAATTCAGCATACAATGATTCCTCATTAAAAGATTCTTTGTGGAGTGCATCAGCAATTCTGTGGAGTGCTTCTTTTTGTTTATCTTCTAATTGTAAGTTTGGAGGAAGTTCCTCTTGTACAGAGAATTTTTGGTTATCTGGGACGTAGGTATCTAAATACTTTTGTGCATATTTTATTCGTTCTAATATTTCCTTCTTCTTTTCTTTCTCCCAATGATTAGTTTTTTCTAATACGTTAATGATATCTTTTTCTTTCTTGAAAACTTGTGCTACCATCATAGCATGTGAGAAACTCATCTTTAAAGGCACTCTGGGTTTGTCTAATGCAGTAACGGCAAACAATCTTTTATGATGTGCAATTTCTTTTTTGTTGTCAAGTTTTTTCTCACCGGTTTGGATTCTTGCCATATCATCGAATTCATCATACATTCTGGGAAGATCTTGCCAGCTAAAACTCCGTGTTTTCATTATTTTTTTATTATAAAACATTCTAAGCATTTCTGGAGGGGCAACTTGGATCCAATCCTTAGGGTAGATGACATTCCCTAATGATGCTGACATTTTTTCATTGTCAATCATTAAATGTTCATAAAAAATAGGTTCTGGTTGAGGAAATTTGAGTACTTTTTCAGCTATCTCTCCATTAATCCAGAATGCTGATCCAGGAACTTGATATTCTTTTCCAGCACCTTCAGCTACCACATTCCACATGGCCCACTCTGCAGCCCATTCAGATTTCCACATCAGTTTTCCGTTTCCTTTCATAGGGTCAGAAATACCTTTGTGACCACATCCTGTTGCGGTTGTTGTTTCAAATTTGTAATCTTGGCATACATAGTGGAACAATCCGTCTTGGACATCTGTTAACTTTGTAGTTGATAATTTTCCACACTTATCACAAATCGGTCTCCAAGGACTCCAATCTAATTGTTTTTCTTTTCTAAATTTATTCTGGATGTCCCTTGTTAATTCTGTTTGTTTGACTATTTTTTTTATGAAGGGTTTAAACGTTCCTTTAAGATATTCTTCTCTTGTAGAGTAGACTTTCATCTTTGTGGAGACAAAGTCATGGATCACTTTAAGATATTCTTCTCTGTGATGATCAGCATAGGATTTATGACACCCTTCTGGGTCTGGAATATCTGTTACAGGCATTCCTAGGTATTTTTTATAGGATGCTGGAACGCCTTTAGGGACTTTTCTAAAAGGATCCATATCTTCTGCTACCCAGATGAGTCTTGCTTTCTTTCCAGCGTCTTTTAGTGCTCTATAGACAGATTCTGATCTGATGGTGTCTGATAATCTTCCTATATGGAGGACTCCACTTAGTGAAGCTGATGTTTTTACGGTGTATTCTTTAGGTTGTTTTATTTTATCATCTGTGTAGAAGAATTTCTTTCTATTAATGATAGAAGATGCTATTTGATCCGCCCAAAACAGTTCATCTGACATACTTTATATGATGAGAAGGGGTTATTTAAAGGTTATTGTTAACTACATTCAACACTTAAAGCATCTACTTGTTTTTGAAGAAGGGTGATTGTGTCTTTTGCAACATTCATTTTTTTGGTTAATTCGTCTACTTGAGTTTCTAACTCTGTTTTTTGAGCACCAGATGCTGATTCATGTGCATTCAATTTGCCAATCATATCTGATTTAAAGCTTGTTAAATCATTTTTTGCATTATTTAATTCTGTAACTTGGTTGTTGTAAGCATCACAGGTTGTGGATCCAGATGGAGTGGGTGTATCAGCAACAACTTCTTCTTGAGCTTCTTCAACAGCTTCTACTGCCACAGAACTTCCTGTTATAGAAGTTTGAGATACTCCAGAACTACATGCTACTAATAGAAAACAGAGAATTGCCAAACCTGCTACAAGTTTCATGTATACTGTTTTTTGAATTTTGGATTTATAAAACTTTCGTGGGAAGTTTTATACTTGCAAACTTGTTTGCTTTGTATAAGTTTTGTTGTTTTTAAGGCAACACTTAATAATACGAGGTGAATAGCATTAGTATGGCAAAAGTACTTGTAACAGGAACATATGACATCGTCCATCCTGGACATTTGTATTTCTTTAATCAAGCTAAGAAGTATGGTGATGAGTTAATTATTTTAGTGGGTAGAAGTGATACGGTTCAGTCTATCAAAGGGAAAGAACCGATGCATACTGCTGAACAGAGAAAGAAACAGTTGGAGATGGCAAAAGTTGCTTCTAAAGTAATAGTGGGAGATAAGGAAGATAAATTTAAAGTGTTGAATGATGAAAAGCCAGACTTTGTGTGTTTAGGATATGACCAAACTGCATTTACAGATACGTTGGAAGAAGAAATTAAGAAAAGAGGATTACAAACGAAAGTTATTCGATGTGAATCTTACAAACCTGATATTTATAAAACGAGTAAGTTTATAGAAGTTTAATGTAAAGTTCTAATTCATCTGGTACGCATACTCCTTTGTCCAATATCAGATTACCCAGTTCATTGTTGCTGCCTTTATTTTCTTGACGGGTAATTCTTGATATTTCCCTTCGGCTTCGAATTGCCCCCACAACATCTAAAATATGAAATGAGTAGGGGGAATCTATAGTTCCTTCAAGAGCTGCTTCAAAATGTTTAACCGCTAAACTTGTATTGCCTAATGTGTTGTACATATTTCCTAATGTTTCATGCACATATGATGGGATAATGCCTGTATCAGACATATCCTCCAATTCACCTACCACTTCATAAGTTTCAGTTTGCTGGGTAAGTGATCTCGCATATAAACAAAAAGTATGGAAAATGTCCATTACACAATTCTCGCCATCTCTTTCAGGTTCTCCTGCCAATTTATTTCCTGCTGATAGCATCTCAAATGCTAATTTGTATTTATGGACTGCTTTTAATGATCTGGCGTAATCCAAGTGGATATTCATTTTGTCTTGTTGGGTAAATCGTGGAGAATCTAAATCTTCTGCAATGATTGCCTGATACTCTTGATTTGCAGCAAGGTAATTTTCAGATTGAAGATATAAATTTGCCAGTATTGCATGATTATAGAGGGATGTATCTCCCAAATGGAATATATCTTCCATATCGCCTATGGCAAGATCTATTCTCCATGCTAAACTAAAAGCCTCAATTCTCATTTCGAGAGATCTTATTTTTTCTTGGAGTGTACTATCTTTGCTTATAATTCCTTTTGTTACAGTCCAGGCTGTAGTTTCTGCTTGTTCTAATCGATCATCTAGATCTTTGAAATGAGTACCATTGCTCGGAATAATTGAGAGTCCAATTGCCATACATAGACAACTTTGACTTTGTTTAAATATTCTTGTATTATTTTAGGTAGAATGTATGAAATTAGAACTGAAAAAACAATATAAAGAAACCAACAGCTACCATAATACCATAATAGGTTCTATTCCATCTCAATATCTTTATTCCATCGAAGTTACCGAAAGGAATCATATTAAACAATCCTAACCAGCCATTGATTAGTAATCCATATCTAGCAAGGCTTTGAAGAAACGGTGTAAATGCTACGAAGCTTACTAATAGAAACAGAAAAGCGAGTATGTAATTGGTAATGGGACCAGCGGCTGAAATTATTCCATTTCTTTCTTTGGTTACATGGCCTGAGATCATTACAGCCCCTGGAGCAGCAAATATAATGCCTGTGAATGATAATAAAACTGCCAAGAATAACATTTGATCGTTTGCCCTAAATTCAGCCCAGCAGCCATATCTTTGTGCTACAAACTTATGTGCTAATTCATGGAGAAGAAAACCTACGCCAACGGTTAACCCAGATAATAACACTGCAGTGAGAAAACCTTTCCCTAATCCATTCATAGCTATAGCAAAGGCTGCAGATATTGCTAACCATGCTTTAATAAGATCACGTTGCTCTATATGTGAAGTTTTAATGTTCATTTGAAAAAAATATTGCCCAGAATTAGATAGCTTGGGGCAACTTCCGTTTCTTTACACGGACGAAAGTTAACCCATCCCTAAATTCAACTTGTCTGTGAATAAAATGATTTTCGTTTTGTTTTATTACATCAATTCTGACTGGCTGAATAAAGACACCCCCAACAAGCTCTCCATCTTTCCTACAAGATTGCGATAGTATACTAGTTCATTTTTTGATTTATATATCTTTGCTCTTTGAGTTTACAAATTTGTATATTGATGTATTGATAGTGTATGTTGAATTGTAAAAGAGAAGAATTTTATTTGAAGTACAGATCCATTATTCTATCTTGAACTTTTGTTGGAAATTCAACAATTCTGTAACACCCATCAGCTGCACTGGAACCACCTGAGCCATCAAATTTTTCTGCCACTTCTTTCGCAATCTCATCTATTGATCTTGAATCTGAAAAGGATTTCATGGCTAGAAGTAAACCAGAGGTTAATTGAGATTTTGCATGTTTTATAGGTGCAGGCAGGGGTGTGTATGAGGGGACAGTTTCATTGATTTCTGATTGGCCAATCTGGTACCACCCAAGGAGTAATTGGCTATTGTCATCAGATTCTGCTGTTCGACCTCCAACACGACCCTCTCGAAAAATTTGCTTGGTAAGTACTGCTGATATGTTGTGCATTTATAGAGGTATTTTATTGTTCTTTATCAAAGTATCTCCTATGTACTCTTAACTATAGAAAAGCATAAAAACAATGTAATAAGGCTTCATGCATGAATGACGTAGCTTTTGTGCATTGGTTAAAGGCACAAGGATTGTTTCCTTATGTAGAAAAATATTACCCTGCATTTAAGAAGATCTTCTCAGAATGTTTAAAATTGAAGAAAGAAACCGTTATGGTAGTCTTTGATGAAGGATATCCTACAAGAAGATGTTCTGCCATTCTAGCAGGCTGTTATATCCTTGCCATGAAACGATTGGGAATTACGTTTCAATTAGTTAAACAATCGCCGAAATTTGCTGGAGAGCAAGCGGATGACATTACAGTTGATAAAATGTTTAACTACCCTAGTGGTAATATTCTTATTTTGTGTTTGAGTGGAAAATTAGGAAGTATGAAACACTTAGGTAAGAGTTTTCGTAAGTATATTTCCGATAATAGTCATAGATTTGTATCTACATCCGGATTACGTGACTTAGAGACTAAGTATTTTGCGAAATTAGTTGCGAGTATAGATGTAGACTATGAAGAGATTAAACGAAGAGGAAAGGAACTCAAAAGAAAGATAGATTATGCAAATGAAATGCATATCCTCACTGATGCTGGAACTAATCTTCGAATTGATATACAAGGGAAACAGGCCATTAGTAATGATGGGAAATATTCTATCAAAGGAGGAAACATCCCTACAGGAGAAGTCTATTTAGCTCCTAGGGGGAAACATGTTGAGGGTAAGATTGTATTAGATGGAACTATAAGGCACAGAGAAGGAACTACATTAGTTAAAAAACCCGTTGTGCTTACGGTAAAGGAAGGAGAAGTTATCAAGATTGAAGGTGGAGAGGAAGCTAAGTTATTGGAACGAACCTTTCAAGAAGTTGAATCTCGTGCTAAGTATCCTTGGGGTATTCGTCGTGTTGGTGAAATAGGTATTGGAATCAATAAAGGTGCCTCTTTAATCCCTGTTACGATTGTTTCTGAGAAGACGTTAGGGACTGCACACGTAGGTATTGGGAGTAACGCTTGGTTTGGCGGTACAGTCTATGCTATTTCGCATTTTGACCAAGTGTATAAAAATCCTAGAATATATTTAGATAAGAAGAAAATAGATTATTAGAGTTTAGCAAACATCCTTTCTAACGAATCAAGATCTTCATGTATACTTTTTAACAATTTAGCCTTCTCTCTGCTAATCTCTTTTAATTTCTCTTTTACTTTTTTGTTCTCGGAATTTTTCATATTAATAGGGTATTGGAGCTAGCTGTATTTAATTCTTTCTATTACTTCATCGAGTTCCTGCTTTTGTTTATCTATTCGGGTTAATTTTCTCTTAAGATGCTGGAATGTTTTCAAAAAAGATTTTCTCTGATTATCCATTAACATCTCATAGCCAATAATGTAAATAATTGGTAGAATTATTATCTCCAAAGCAAGCCATAATTCTTTGTATGTTGGATCAACGTATGTGAGTGTAGTAAGCACTATAGCAAAGGAAGTCGCAAATAAAATCAATGCATATTTTGATTTCATAATTTAAGATATCTTTCAAAGTTAATAAACTCTTGTGAATACCTTTATATATTTTGAAATCGGAAAATCTTCATGCCACTCACAATTCTTAAGAAATTAATTTCTTTTAATACTGAGAATCTTCCAGGGGATGAATATCAAGTTGTTGCCTATCTTTCTGAGCTGTTTTCGAAACATAATATTACATTTAAGAAGTATACAAAAGAAAAAGGTCGAGAGAATATTGTGGCTGAAATTGGCTCTGGTAAACCACGTTTACTAGTTGCCTGTCATGCTGATACGGTGCCCGCTGGAGAGGGTTGGGATAGTGATCCTTTTGTTGCTACGGTGAAGAATGGCAGGGTGTATGGCAGGGGTGTTGTTGATGATAAAGGACCACTTGCTGCACTTGTTAAAGCTGCTATTTCAATAAAGAATGATGAGAAGAAATTAAAAGGAACTTTGGTAGTAGGTTGTTTTGCAGATGAAGAGAAAGGCTCCGATTTAGGATTAAAATGGTTAGTCAATTCTGGAAAAGTGAAAGCTGATTTTGCTATCATGCCAGATATTGGCGACAATATGAAATCTATTGATGTTGCAGAGAAAGGTGTGTTGCAATTAGGGTTAGTAAGCAAAGGAAAGGTGGCCCACGGTTCTTGGCCAGAAGATGGGGTCAATGCTATTACCAATTTGATGGAAGTGTTAACCGTTGTAAAAGATTATACCTTCTCTCAGAAAAAGCATTCTCTGTTGAGTAAATGTACTCTGAATATTGGACAGATTGAAGGGGGGAATGCTCCTAATATGGTGCCGAGTTCATGTGTTGCTGTTTTAGATATTAGATATTTGCCATCTCAAACTCCAGCTGGAATTATTGAAGAGGTTGAAAAGATTATTTCTCAGGTGAAGAATAAGTCTCTCAATGTTAAAGTTGAAGTGATTAATCAATTAGAAGCAACTGAATTGAATGGGAATAATACGTTGATTAGTACCATTCAGAAAGTTGTAAAGAAAGAATTAGGGTTTAAGCCTAAATGTATTGGATTGAATGGTGCAACCGATGCTAAAGCATTTATTTTGAAAGGAATTCCTGCAGTAGGTTGGAGTTGCGGAGATCATGATCAAATGCATGTTCCTAATGAAAGTATTTCTGTTAAAGAGTTAGAACAGTTTTCTCATGTGTTGGAGAAGGTTGTTAAGGAGTTCTTGAGTTGATTATTTATGGAGTAGTGGGGGTCGAATATGTCTAGGCATATAATCTTCATTATTGCTCCTAGCGTGAACTTCTCTATTTGAGCTGTGCGCTGTTGCACAGTCTAAACGTACTAAATCATTCCATATTTGTAATTCTCTATGATTATATTCAGTGCTAGACCCATATCCTTGTTCCATTTGGAATAATTCTCTTACATTATTTTCAATCCTGTCTATTAATGTGATTATTGTTTCTGGTGTTTCTGGACTATATAGAGTTTCAAAGCTTTCACTAGGGATTCCCATACTTGCCAGTGTCATCTGTAGTTCTTCATCACATTCATAGGGAAGTAAATTTCGTCTCCCTAATTCAGCTTTTAGATCGATATCCATAATTTAGGGTGTTTGAGGTCTTTTTTTAGGGTGTTTGA
>CAYLOA010000002.1:56964-81993 GCA_964385185.1 uncultured Methanosarcinales archaeon
TTTAGGGTGTTTGAGGTCTTTTTTTAGGGTGTTTGAGGTCTTTTATAAAGTTATGTAGGATTTTCATTTTAAGGCATTTTTTTGCCTTTCTTCTCCACCACCACAATCTTTAAAACCCCTTAGATTCTAAAAAGAGTATGAAAACAGGTATTTCTATCCGTCATGATATGGGTGAAGGTTGGATTATTAAGAATTCAAAACAATTAGTTAACTTTCTTAAGAAGTTTAAAAAAATAGATTTTTTTGAGATACAATGTCAATATCCTATGCCCTTAAACTTAATGGATGACATCCATCGACTGAAGAAATACGTTGCTAAACGAGATTTGAAAGTAGGGCTTAACTTTCCAATCCAATGGCACGACAGATGGAAGATGAGAAAAAGCTTTGAAGAAGTGCAAGATACTATACTGAATTTTGCAAATGAGCTTAATGCTGACTATGTAAATATCCATCCAGAGTCTCTAGCGTACTTTACAGAGAAAGATGCTAAAGTAGACATTGCTAAACAGTTAACGTTGTTACAGTCTAAAACAAATGCCAATATTATTGTTATGAATGGTCATAGTGTGTTTCAAACTCCAGAAGATATGAATTATTTTGCAAAAGATGGAGTAAAAATGTGTTTAGACGTCTGTCATATCTTTCAGGGTGGGATGGAGTATAATGAATTCAGAGATCAATTGCAAGCTTTCAAAGATAATATATTTATGTTTAGATTGAGTGACTTTGGTGAAAGACCCCACATGCAATTAGGTTTTGGAAAGGTTCCTTACTCTAAGATTATGAGAAACGTTCGAGAGTTTGAACCTTTTGTTGTCTTAGATCCTGTGTTGTCTGTTGAAAATGAATTAATATTTAGAAATCCTAAGTATGCACTTGAGAGATCGTTAGATTATTTAAAAAATAATTGTTAATTAGTACCATTCAAAGAAATATGTGGGTGATTGTTGTGTGCATTATTTCCTTTGGTTGAATATTTACAACCTTTGTATCCTATCGTCATTCTGACACCATACTCTTCTGCATTTCTATTTGCAAACTGTATGATTTGATCAAAAATAGTTTTACTTCTCTTATTTTTTGGATTAAATACAATTCTTTCTCCATCTTTATCCATTAAAAATACATCGATACCTAATCCCTTTACGTGATCAGTATGTTTTATGCTTTTAGTATGTCCTTTTCCTGCATTAAATTCTAGCCAGACATCGCCAATCTTTTGTTGTCTGCAGTAATCTGCTAATGCAAATGCGAATCGTTTAGTTTGTGGTAAAACTTTAGAGTATCTCGCAGCAGAGGGAACTTTTAATCCATTGTATTTTCCAACTTGTACAGCTCCCGTACCATTATAGTGAAATTCATCATGTTTTCCTTTACCTGTACTTCCTTTTTGATCTTTATAGTTAGCAAATTTTGAATGATGTGGATGATCTCCACCAAGTGTATCATACCAGATTAATGGCACATCTCCTTTGGATGCATCAATAACTCTTGTTGATAGATTATCTTTATTAGCAGTATAATTCCATACAGGCTCTGGCCTTCTTGGAGGTGCCTTTTTAGGTGCTGGATTTTTTATCGTTTTAGATTCAGGTATTTGTATAACTTGACCTGGAAAGATGAGGTGTTTGTTTTCGTGAGTAATTTTAGGATCTTCATTAACTATATCTTCTACTGAGACTTTTTTACTATTGGCAATTTTACTCAAACTATCTCCTTCCTTTACTGTATAAGGAGCTCCAAAAGCTGTAGCTGTTAGGAAGTATGCTGCCATAGCTGTAGTTAGTAATCTTCTCATGTATGTATACTTAGAATTACCCTATATAAACCTTATGGTTTTAGTTACTCTTGGGTGGTGAATGTATTATTTGCAGTATAGAAGTTAATTATTGTTCAGGGAAATGTCATCCTTACAATATTTCCTACAGAGTATGTAGTATTGTACAATAGACTGAGAAACCAAGACTAATACCTCCATTTTTAAGAGATCTAACTACTCGATTCCTTTGTGGAGGATTAATTTTTTCTTGTGTATTATATGGTCCATTTACTTCTTGAGGAACCTGTCCATCAATGACTGAGAGTGCTGTCTGGCTGGCATGGATCCAGTATGCAATTTTATCGAGTGAGGGAGGAGCATTGTTGTTGTGTCCTGAAAGTCCATATGTAAATCCAACTAATCCAACTGCTATATAAGCAACTGATTTGGGGATCCAGAATCCATTTCCACCAGAAATACTCCGTCCAATTTTCTCTAGACTCTGGCTGCTGATTAGAGGTTTCCTCCAGTGTTCAAATGTATCTTGCCTAAGTCTAAAATATTGGGCCATACTCATAATTATTAACTCATTACATTTAAATTTTAGCCAAATTCAGTTGCTGAATGCATTATGTTTGTATTTTAGGAATTAAGATCAGTAATGGCAGCAATATATTTATATACACCGAAAATATATATTCGGTATGGAACTGAAACAAGTAATCGTTGTACGGCAGGATTTAGATATGCCTAAAGGGAAGTTGGCAGCCCAGGTTGCTCATGCTTCCGTAGGAGCTATTAATCGTGCAAATAAAGCGAAGCAAAAGAACTGGATGCAGCAAGGGATGAAGAAAGTAGTTCTAGCAGTTGATTCTGAAGCAGAATTAAAGTCATTATTAAAAAAAGCGAATGCTGCTAAATTACCTACAGATTTAATCACTGATGCAGGGAGGACCTTCTTAGCTCCCGGGACGGTAACCTGCTTAGGAATTGGCCCGGATGATGAAAAAAGGATTGACAAAGTTACAGGGAAGTTAGCTACATTATAATGTATTATTTCATCGAATTCTCTATACAAAATACATCTATCACCGAAAACTTTAAATACAATCCACAAATCTTCCTACTCTAAGAAGAGAGATGAAACAGAACATACATACAATGAATAAAGTGAATACAGTCGATGTTTCTAAGCTGAGTGCTATACTCTACTTCCGGAGGGAGTGAAATTACTGAATTTGTAAATCAACTACTAACTACAGAGAAAAAGGCTAAGGAGATTATCTCTCACGCCGAAAAAGAAAAAGAAAAGAAGATTTCTCATGCTAAAGAAAAAGCTTTAGCAGATATTACTGCACAAAAAAAGGGCCTAAAAGAAGCACAAGATGCTCATGTTGCAGAAGAGATGAATCATATTAACGAAGAAAAAACAAAGATAACTCAACAATATACAGGCCAAATACAGCAAATACAGACTAAAGCTGAAAAGAAAATGGATAAGGCAGTTGAGCTGGTTCTTGATAACGTGTTACAACGATGATTAGTGTAGAAAAGATGAACAAAATACGTGTAGTAGCTCCTAAGAGCAAGAGCTATGCAGTTATCGATACTTTGTACAAATTACATGCTTTACATCTCAAAAAATATAAAGAATTGAAAGGAACAGAGCAGGGAGCTCCCCTTCAATCAGCTGAAGAGTTATCAGCTTCATTAATTAAACTACGAAATTTACTTACTTCTTTCGACTTACAATCTAGGAAAGATTTTGAACCGATTCCCTTTTCTAGAGCTTCCTTTACTAAAAAATTAGAGGAAATCTATACCTCTTCTACTACTCTTACTAAAGACATAGCAGAAAAAGAGGCAGATTTAGTCAAAGAACAAAAAACACTCTCCATTGTTCAAGGATTGAGTAAATTAGGTGTTGATGTTAAGTCTCTTGATTCATTAACACTTACTTCGGTTGATGTGGGAATGATTCCAGCAGATGCTGATCTTTCAGGATTACAAGATCATGGTTATAAAGTTGTGACTTTGAATGGTGAACAATTGATTGCCGTAGTAAGTGCAGCCAATACAGATATTGAAGAACAATTATCTGGAATTGGTTTTGTTGCTCTTGATCTAGCTAACTATGCAGATGTTGTTGAACAAAAAGTAGTTCTTCAAGTGGGAAAATTAAAAAAACAATTAGAACAATTTGATAAATCTTATCTAGAATTGAAAATTCAAAATAAATCATTTTTAGTACGACATGAAAAGGTTGTAGAAGAGGAGATTCGAAAGGCTGAATTGCCCCTAGACTTTTCCATAACAGATCAATCTATTATCATTACAGGATTTGTTCCTAAAAAAGAGGTAGAAAATGTTACAAAAGGGTTGGAAGCAGCTACCAATAGTGCAGTTGATGTTGAAATACTAGACATCGATCTTCACCATGAAGATGTACCTGTTAAATTAAACAATCCTAATCCTGTTAAGAATTTTGAAGTATTAATGAGATTATATGAACTTCCTAAATATATAGAGATGGATCCGAGTATCCTTCTGTTTATTACATTCCCTTTTTTCTTCGGCTACATGCTTGGAGATGTGGGATATGGAATTGCAACTTTTATGATTTTTTACGGAGTTAAGAAAAAATTCCCAGACACGAGACAATTCATGAACGTTTTAATGATTGCTTCATTGGTGACGATAGCCTTTGGAGGGGTCTACGGAGAGTATCTCGGATTTGAGTATGTCTCGGAGGCTACCGGAGAAGCTTGGTGTGAAAAAGGAATCTGTTTTCATAAGGAACTCTTAGAACATCACGGACATGAAGAAATAGTCTATAGTTTTCCACGATTGATACAGAGAAGTCATGATAGTGTCAGTATAGGTGGGATGGACCTCTTGAGTGTACTCTTTATAGGTATTCTTATCGGTGCTGTGCATGTAAACATAGGACTTTTAGTTGGATTTTTTAACAAATTAAAGGCACATGGATTGAAACATGCTATCTTTGAAAAATTTAGTTGGTTTGTGATGCAAGCTGGAGTTGTTCTCATTATTACCAGTTTACTTGGAGTAACTCGAATTAGGGTCTGGGTAGGAGCCGGAGTATTTTTTTTAAGCGCAGTAATGCTCTACATTGGGGAAGGTCCTCAAGGAATTATTGAAATTCCAGCAATCTTTTCAAATATGTTAAGTTATGTGCGATTGGGAGCAGTAGGACTTGCTAGTCTTGGATTAGCATTAGTAGTAAACGAAGAACTTGCTTTGCCATTAATGGCAAAAGGAGGTGTCTGGATACTATTAGGAATAACAGTCATGATCATTGGGCATTTAATTAATATTGCCCTTGGTGTGCTTGGACCGTTTTTACACGGGATCAGGCTCCACTATGTGGAGTTCTTCTCCAAATTTTTTTCTGGAGGAGGACAAGAATATGAGCCTTTTGGCTTAAACGATACGGAGGTATAAAAAAATGGCAGGAATTGAAACAGGAATTATAGGAGTAGCAGCATCGGTGGCTATCGCTTCAACTGCTTTTGCAGCAGCTTGGGCTGAGCAGAAGATTGGAGTTGCAGCAGTAGGTGCAATGGCTGAGAATGAGAAATTATTCGGAAAAGGCCTTATCTTAACCGTTATTCCAGAGACAATTGTTATCTTTGGACTAGTTGTAGCTATCCTAATAATTGGAATGGCGTAAGAATATGGCAATAGAAGATGTGAAGCAACAGCTTCTTAGTGAAGCTGAGGCTAAAGCAAAGAAAATTGTGGCGGAAGCTGACACACAGGTAGAGGCATCTACAAAACAGATAGAGGAAGAGGTCAAAACCTATGAATCTCATCTGCAAAAACAGAATGAAGACATGCTCACTTTGCATAAGCGAAAAGAGCTGGCTCAAGCTGAGTTTGATGGTAAGAAATTACTGTTAGATGCTAAAAAAGAACTTGTGGATCAGACGATGGAAAAAGTTCAACACATGTTAGAACAACTTCCTCCTGCAAAACGAAAAAAACTCAATGAAGCTCTTCTCAAAGAAGCTTCCAAGGAGATTACCGTTAAACAGGTAATTTTGGCAAAAAAAGACCTTAGGACTGTCTCAAAAGCAGGAATCAAAAAGATTACTGGAGACATTACTGGAGGACTCATTGCTGAAACTGCTGATGGTAAAATCTTGGTAGACTTAAGTGTGGAGAGTATGTTGGAGCAGATTCGGGCAGAGAAGCTACAAGAAGTGAGTGAGGTGCTCTTTGGTGAGTAAATTACGACTGGGATTTTATCCCTACACGTATGCAAGGATTGCAGTAATGAAGGGAGCTTTGATCAAGCAAGAGCAATGGGCTCAACTGCTTAAGATGGGACCTAATGAGTTACTGCGTTGGATGCAAGATTCAGGGTATAAACCTGAGATTGACGACCTGGGTGTAGAGAAAAGGGATCTTACCCAGTTGGAGATGGCATTGACCAAGAATTTTATGCGAACGTTAACAAAACTGCATAGAATTTCAGATGAAAAGGTACAGCAGGTGCTCAAAGTCTATGTCAAACGATATGATCTTGATAATTTCAAGACGATTATACGTGGCAAGATGACTCATGTAGCATCTGATGAACTGAGATCATTATTGGTTCCTAGCATAAACCACACCCTAGAGTATTTTGATGAGTTGTTGGCAATGGATAATGTCGAACAGATTTTGAAAGCACTTCCCTATGAAGTTGCTGGAGATGATTTGTTTGCCATTGAAAATGCACTTGATCGAGCTCACTTTGAAGAGTTGTCACATCTGATTGAAAGAATCAGAGGACAGGGAGCTCCTATGAGGGCTTTTTTACAAGCTGAGTTAGACAATATGAACATCAAATTGATTCTTCGACTCAAAAAGGAAGAGTTTGAAGATGAGGATATTCGAAAGTATCTCATTTCACCGAGTACAAAAATGTTAGAACTCGTAGATGAAAAAGATATTGCTAGTATCATTGCAAAACTGAGAAAAGAAAAGCATGTGGTGATTGAAGGTGACAATCCTGAACTTGCTGACTTGGAGATTGATTTGGATACGGCCTTGTTAAAAAAAGAACGACTCTTGATGCATCAACATCCTTTGACGGTAAGCGTCATCTTAGGATTTATGTTGGCAAAAGAGATTGAAGTCAAAAATTTGAAGGTGTTAATTAAAGGAAAAATGTTAGGATTGGAGGAACAGTATTTAGAAAAACTGTTGGTTGTACAATGAAAGAATTAGGAGTATTAGGTGGAAGTGAATTTACACTAGGTTTTCGATTAACCGGTATCAAAAAAGTAATTGAATTTAAAGATGAAAAAGATGCCAACGCAATGATGGCAGATAAAACAATAGGAGTGGTAATAATGGATCAGAAAAGTTTTGATAGTTTATCAGATTTCAAAAAAGAGGAAGTGACCAATAACAATGAACCAGTATTTGTTGTTGTGTCCGATCAACCGCAAGACGAGTTGAGAAATATGATTATAAGGAGTATCGGGGTTGACCTGATGCAGGAAGGGTGATTATAATGGCAAAAGCTAAACAAAGTAAAACAAAGGAAAGTGAAAAAGGAGTACTCTATAGGATCGCAGGACCGGTTGTAGTTGCAAAAGGTCTTTCTGCTCGAATGTATGATGTCATGCGTGTGGGCAATGAACGACTTATGGGAGAAGTTATCAAGATTGAAGGAGAGTTAATTACGATCCAAGTCTATGAAGATACTTCAGGAATCAAGCCAGGAGAACCGGTTGAAAACACAGGAGAACAACTCTCTGTTGAATTAGGTCCTGGATTGTTAACCAGTATCTATGATGGAATTCAACGACCTCTGGAAGTATTACAACAACAAATGGGTGATTTCATTGCTCGTGGTGTTGATGCTCCAGGATTAGACCCCGATAAAAAATGGGAGTTTAAACCAACAGCAAAAAATGGAGAAAAAGTTGAAGGTGGACATGTTTTGGGTGAAGTTGAGGAGACAGAAGGATTTACCCATAAAATTATGGTACCTCCTCATATGGAAGGTGAAATTAAAGATATCAAATCAGGAAGTTTTACGATAGATGAGCCTATCTGTGTTTTAAAAAGTGGCGAAAAAATTGCCATGAAACAACGATGGCCTGTTAGAAATCCAAGACCTTCCAAAGAGAAATTGGCTCCTACTGAACCTCTTATTACAGGACAGAGAGTCTTTGACGTTTTTTTCCCGCTTGCTAAGGGTGGAACTGCAGCTATTCCTGGACCGTTTGGTGCTGGAAAGACGGTTGCACAACAACAACTAGCAAAATGGTGCGATGCAGATGTCATTGTCTATGTAGGTTGCGGAGAACGAGGAAACGAGATGACTGAAGTATTAAGTGAATTTCCTCATCTTAAAGATCCAAAAACTGGAAAACCTTTGATGAATAGAACTGTATTAATTGCAAATACATCGAACATGCCAGTGGCTGCTCGAGAAGCGAGCTGTTATACAGGAGTTACTATTGCAGAATATTTCAGAGATATGGGATATTCGGTAGCTATCATGGCCGATAGTACATCACGATGGGCTGAAGCTATGAGAGAGATTTCTTCACGTCTTGAAGAGATGCCTGGAGAGGAAGGATATCCTGCTTATTTGGCTACAAGATTAGCTGAGTTCTATGAACGAGCAGGTCCTGTTGTGAATTTTGATGGGAGCAAAGGAAGTTTATCCATTATTGGGGCTGTGAGTCCTGCTGGTGGAGACTTTTCAGAACCCGTTACTCAAAATACACTTCGTGTTACTAAAACATTTTGGGCACTTGATTCAAAACTAGCTCAAAGGAGACACTTTCCGTCTATTAATTGGTTGAATAGTTACAGTTTGTATCTAGATAATCTAGAGCCTTATTTTGCAAAACATGTTGCATCAGATTGGAGAAAACTAGTAAGTACGATGATGAATTTTCTTCAAGAAGAAGATAAGTTGTTGGAAATTGTTCAGTTGGTGGGTAGTGACTCACTTCCTGAGAAACAACAGTTGATCCTAGAAGTATCTCGATTGATTAGAGAGTTTATGCTTCAGCAAAACGCTTTCCATGATATTGATACCTATTGTGACACCAAAAAGAGCTATAACATGATGAAAATTATCTTGAAATATGGTGAACTGGGTGACACAGCACTTGAACAAGGTGCAAGAGTAAAACAAATTATTGAGATTAAGGCAAAAGATAGGATTGGAGAAGCAAAATTCACCAAAGACTATGAAAAGCTATTAGATGAAGTACAAAAGGCGATGGAAAAAGAGTTTGAAGGCCTTGTACGAGGTGATTCCAAATGAGTACTACAGTAAAATCATATAAAACAATAAATCAAATTGCAGGTCCATTAGTTTTTGTTGAGAAAACAGAACCGGTTGGATATGGTAATCTTGTAAAGTTACAATTAACTGATGGTCAGGTTTTAGCTGGACAGGTTCTTGATACTTCAGACGACATTGTTGTTGTCCAAGTATTTGAAGGAACTTCTGGTATTGACCTTAATACAAAGGTTACTTTCCTTAAGGAAACGATCAAATTAGGAGTTTCCAAAGATATGATGGGGAGGATTTTTGATGGTGCAGGAAAACCTATTGATGGTGGAGCTGAAATTATTCCTGAGAAAAAACAGGATATTATCGGAGCTGCTATTAATCCCTACGCTAGAAGTCAGCCTGCTGATTTCATTCAGACTGGTGTGAGTACTATTGATGCCATGAACACATTAGTTCGTGGGCAGAAACTTCCTATTTTTTCTGGAAGTGGATTACCACACAATGAAATTGCTTTGCAGATTGCAAGACAAGCTAAAGTGATTGGTCAAAAGGAAAATTTCGTAGTTGTTTTTGCAGCTATGGGAATTACTAATGAGGAATCTCAACAGTTCATCAAAGATTTTGAGGAGACAGGAGCTTTGCAAAGAAGTATTGTCTTTTTGAATCTTGCAGATGATCCAGCTGTGGAGAGATTAGTTACTCCAAGGATGGCTTTAACTGCTGCAGAATACTTTGCGTATGAACATGATGCACACGTATTGGTTATTTTAACAGATATGACTAATTATTGTGAATCTTTACGTGAAATTGGAGCTGCACGAGAGGAAGTTCCTGGAAGACGAGGATATCCTGGGTACATGTATACAGATCTTGCCATGATTTATGAGCGAGCTGGATTAATTAAAGGTCGAAAAGGATCTGTAACACAGATTCCTATTCTTACCATGGTTGGAGATGATATTACGCATCCGATTCCGGATTTGACTGGATATATTACTGAAGGTCAAATTGTTTTGAGTCGAGAGTTGCATAGAAAAGGTATCTATCCACCGATTGATGTTCTGCCTTCATTATCTAGACTTATGAATCTAGGTATTGGTGATGGAAAAACAAGAGAAGATCATAAAGAAGTTTCAGATCAAGCGTATGCAAACTATGCAGAAGGTCGTGATTTGAGAGGTCTTGTTGCCATTGTTGGTGAAGAAGCTTTAAGTGATCGTGATAAGAAATTATTACACTTTGCAGCTTCTTTTGAAGAGATATTTGTTACTCAAGGTAAAAATGAGGAAAGAGATATTGGAAAGAGTCTTGATCTGGATTGGAAATTACTTGGGGACATTCCAAAGAGAATGCTTACGAGAATTAGTCCTGAACTTAAGAATAAGTTCTGGAAAGGCACGGAGGAATAGGGATGTCGTCTGAGTTAAAAATCGGTGAGATTTTAATTAAAATAATTATTATTTTAGTAACTGCCAAATTGTTTGGATGGTTGGCTGAGAAATTAAAACAACCTTCTGTACTCGGAGAACTTCTTGCAGGAGTATTATTGGGTCCCAGTTTGTTTAATTTAATTAATCCGTATGAACCGACCTTATTGTTTAGTATTATTCACTTTTTAGGTGAGATTGGAGTAATACTGTTATTATTCCAAGTAGGACTAGAGTCAAATATTTACCAGTTATTAAAATCAGGAATGACGAGTACACTTGTAGCTATTATAGGAGTTGTAGCACCTGTCCTTATGGGAATTGGATTTGCTATGGGTCTTATGAAAATCACAGATTTTAATGTTGCTTTACTTATTGGAGCAACTTTAGCAGCAACCTCTGTTGGGATTACCATGAGAGTATTGTCTGATATGAAAAAGACAAATACTGAAGAAGGTAAAATTATATTAGGAGCAGCTGTTATCGATGATATTTTAGGTTTGATTATCTTAAGTGTTATTGCAGGACTCGTTGAAGGCGGAACTCATGGTTCTCAATCATTAATGTCCATCATTGGATTGAATACATTATATTCAGTTCTATTTTTGGTTATATCCATCTGGGTAGGAATCAAATATACTCCTTTAATATATAAAATTGGAAAAAGGATGAAGATTGGACGAACTTTTGTTGTGAGTTCATTTATCTTTATGCTGATCCTATCAGCTATCGCCGATTATATTGGACTAGCGACTATTGTAGGAGCTTTTGCAGCAGGATTAGTGTTTGAACGATTAGAAGAAAAAGAACACTATGAAGAAAGAATTCAACCGGTTGCAAATATCTTTGTTCCTATCTTTTTTGTAGTTGCTGGATTATATCTTGATGTGGGAGCTTTAATGCAGCCAGGAATTATTCCTATTGTTTTAGCTTTAACCGTTATTGCAATTATTGGAAAACTTATCGCTGGATGGGGAGCTATCGGTGCAGGAGTTAATAAACTTACAATTGGTATTGGTATGGTCCCTCGAGGAGAGGTAGGACTTATCTTTGCATCCTTTGGATTAACCTATGGATTATTGCAAGCTGAATTGTATTCAGCATTAGTTATTGTAGTAATGTTAACCACACTTATTGCACCACCACTTTTACTTATAGTGATGAAGAAGGTAAAAGGTGGCGGAGAGATTCCAGAGACGGAGCAGATTTTTTAGATGGCAGACATAAAACCTACTCGAAGTGAGCTTATCAAGCTCAACAAAAGCATTAAGCTAGCTCAAAGTGGGCATAGTTTGCTTAAGAAGAAAAGAGATGGGTTGATTTTAGAGTTCTTTGAGATATTGAAGAATGCTAAATCAATGAGGGCTGAATTAGCTGAATTGTTTACAGGTGCTCAGCAAAAAGTAAATATTGCTCGAACTTTGTATTCAGATTTGAAGCTTCGTTCTTTGGCGTATGCTATTGAAGAATCTCCTAAGATTACTTTGGAGACTAAGAATATCATGGGAGTGAGTGTTCCTAAAATACAATCTGAGCAGATAGAGAAAGCCATGAAAGATAGAGGGATTGGTGTTGCTGGAAGTACTCCTGCAATTGATGAGAGTATATTAGCTCATGAAAAATTAGTGGATAAGATTTTACAAGTTGCAGAGATTGAGACTGCCATTAAAAGATTACTATCTGAGATTGAGAAAACTAAAAGAAGGGTGAATGCTTTGGAGTTTTCTGTTATTCCTAAAATGCTTGATGTAAAAGCATTTATTAAATTACGATTAGAAGAGATGGAACGAGAGAATATCTTTAGATTGAAGAGAGTAAAGGCAAAGGCTTAACGTTTAAGATATTCAACAACTAAATCTGCATGTTCAAAACCAACAAAACCTGCCGCTATGGGAATTCCCTTTTCTCCTACAGCTTTTTTCATTCTGTCAGCAAAACATTTTGCATAAGCTGTTACATAATCCAAGGATCCTTGTGTTTTATTTTCAAATTCAAATTTTGAAGGAAGTCGATACGATAAATCATAAATTTTTAGCCCAGTTCTGATATAGTCTGGGTTTTCTAAAGCTTTATGAAGATGCCCTACTTTATAATATAGTTTTTTATGAGTTAATTTTTTAAGTCTACTTACTACTGCCCTGCGCAGTCCAATTTCCGCAAGTATATCACTTTCAGAGACAATGAGAGTATTTGCATCTATAACTTGTCCTAACAAGTCTTCTACCAGACAAACCCCATTATGTCTAGGAACATATCGCTCTGCAGCGGATGCTATCTTAAATCTTAATATGGGTCCAATATCTTCACCATTTCTCAGTCCTCCATGGGGTAAGGGGTAAATGTCAAATTGAGCTTGTTTTGTAGTCACTTTTATTTTTGGAAGATCTTGATTAGGATTGGGTATTTTCTGTTCAAGAGTTTCAATCTTATTTTTATTTTCTAATCTCCATTGTTTGAGTAGATGTGGATAGAGATAGTGATCTTTTCTTAATGCCCAGTTTTTATCCGGGTGAAGATGGAGATATCTTTCCTTTACTTCGGTAAGGTTTTCACTTCTTCTGAAGATATCTGCCAAGTTTTTATCCTTCACCATATGTGGTGGGAAATCTGATAGTTTAAATAAACAACCATTCAGAATTATACATGAGTGCGAATATCATACTGGAGATAAATTTATAAATGGAGTACGAGTCTAGTATTATATACGAAACGGGCCTGTAGCTCAGTCTGGCAGAGCGAATGGCTCTTAACCATTAGGCCGCGAGTTCAAATCTCGTCAGGCCCGTCGACTGCAAGCTCGGTCGACAAGCTCATCTTGTGCTATCGAGGCAAGCTCGAAAGCACTAGGAATCTAGCTTGTTGGCTGAGTTAGCATTTTTTCTTTAAATTAAGTAAATACTTAAAAATGAACATGAATTCTCTTCCTAGATGGATAGACTGGAAGAACTTATTGTAGAAGAGTTTACATCATTTGTAGGAGATGAATTGAGTAATCATGTAATCCCTGAAGCTATCATTGATGCATATCCTGAGTTGTTTGATTTCTATGCTCTCTCTCATCACCTGAATAACTATGACGCTGTATTTACTGCAATAGAAGATCGAAGAAAGGGTAGTGAGAAAAAACCTCAAGAAATTGAAACTTTGATCACTCAAATAAAAATATATGAATATGAATTTAAAGATAATGCGGCAAAACTAGGAAGTTCATCTATTCAAAAGCAAGATGCTGATAAACTTAGAAAACGTCAAAAGGAAATTGAACAAGGTTTACCTTGTGCTAGAAAAGCTTTAAAGAATGCTAAATCTTATGGTGCTAGGAGTAAAGAATTACATGATGCATCATTACCTAAAATGCAAGAGGCTGCATACTATGGGAAAAATTGTATCTTAGCGGCAACGTATATTATGAATAGATCTCTTGAATTGGTTATTGAAGAGAGACTCAGCCCTTGGAATATTCACTCAATTTCAAGTCCAGATAATTTAGATTCTGAAGAAGTTGTTTTTAATCCTGATGCTCATCAAAATTCCTATGTTAATCTGATCAGACCTCATCTTCCTCAGAAACAACCGGAGACCAAAGTTAAAACAAAACCTATTCATAGGGTTGATCCTATTACTACTCATCACACTAGGCAAGCAAATCCTAGGTTTTGGTATATTCTTGGCGGGGCCAGGTTGGCTGCAATTGGTTTACTAGTATGTGCAACATTTATATCCCTTCATAATTATAAAGCTGGAAAAGAGTATGAGAAACAATATAACTCTCGTGCAACTATGAATACAGATTCAACGGGTTCATCTTCTGGCAATAGTGGATCAGGAGGATCTACACTAGAAATTACTATTGCAAATCCGATAATTCAAAAATCTTCTTCTTTCCTTACTTCTAGAAGGACACACTCATTGAAATTATCAGATGTGTATGAATTTGGAGAGATCACCAGAGAGGAAGTGAACCAAAGGACAGATTCTTTTTTTAAGATGCTACAGAACTTGCCATCCGTTGAGGTTGTAGGAGGAATCAATTCTGATAAATTTAATTCAGAAATGGAAAAGACTAAACAATTATATGCTGGCCGATTTGACTTTGTTGAAAAATCTCTTAAAGAAAATGGTGAACCTGTTCGTTTTTATGCATTAAAAAGTAAATTTGATTCTCAATTCATTACATTGCCTCATGGGAGTGAATACCCTGATGGACCTCTGGCAAATTTTCTAATGACCACTCCAATCATGAAGTACCCTGTTCGACTCTACTTTGAAAATGGAGAAGCACGAATAAAGGAGTTTGAATCCATTCCCACAGGGAAATTATTATATCATATAGATATAGAGGCTGTAAATGAGAATCTTATCTTTGAATTGCAGTTTAGTAAATTAGGTCGTCAAGAATTAAGTGGGTATGATGAACTCATGATAAGTATGTGTAGAGATGGTGGGGAAATTCCCTTCAGAGTTGATTCTATTATTTCAAGAAACAGAATGGAAGAACCCTCAAGATTCCTGTTAGGTCCGGATTGGAAACCCTATTTTGATCAAAATAAGGTTTCTATAGAAATTGAAGGATATACAAAGGCCTATAATGAACGATCTGGAAAGTATGATGGAGAGCAATTTGCAGTTCCCATTTTTAAACAAAATTTGAATCCTACAATGCAGCATTTATTCCGGCAGGAATAGGTATGAATCCCTTTGTAATAACCAAAACGTTTATAAACAATTACTGGTTCTTTAAACACTTGAGAGAAAGAAGAAACGAGAATATAACACGTTTTTTTCTCCATATAGTAGCCTAAAAATGGCTTATGGGAACAAATGAAGAAATTAAAGCCTTTATTACCAAGTTTGAAGGAAAAAAAGCGCTATTTAGCCTTTGAGGTCATCTCTAAACAGAAGATGCACTCATTTGATGATTTTAGCAGAGCTTTTTGGAATCGAGCACTCCAATTCGTTGGAGAGGCAGGAGCTGGTAAGGCTGGATTTTGGCTTCTCTCAGACACATACAAAAATAACAGAGGATTAATCAAAGTGAATCACAAATACACAGAAGAATTACGTGCAATTTTATGCACTATGGATACCATTAATAATCAAGATACTATTGTAAGAAGTCTTGGTATGTCTGGAATTGTAAATAAGGCAGCCAAGTACACAGAGGTGAACTAAAAAATGCAACAACCAATGCCACATCAAGTAATGGGATATGATAGAGCAATTACGATGTTTTCTCCGGATGGAAGATTACTTCAAGTAGAATATGCTAAAAAAACTGTTAAGCAAGGATCAACCGCAATCGGAATCACTTGTACTGACGGTGTTCTCTTAGTAACTGACAAAAGAATTGTCGATAAATTAATTGTTAAGGAAGCTATTGAAAAGATTTTCCAGATAGATGATCATATTGGAGCAACTGCAGCAGGTATTTTATCTGATGCAAGAGTGCTTATTGAGCGTGCTCAATTAGCTGCTCAACAACACAGAGTGACTTTTGATGGTGAGATTGATGTCTTAAGTATTGTAAAAGATATCGCCTCACTCAAGCAAGTATGTACTCAATCAGGAGGTCTTCGACCTTTCGGTGTGAGTTTATTGGTTGCAGGTGTTGACAGTGAAGGACCTGCTCTTTTTGAGACAGATCCAACTGGAATTTATTTCAAATATAAGGCAACTGCTATTGGTGAAGGAGAAGAACAAGTTGAAGAAATTCTTCACAAAGAATACAAAGATACGATGACAGTGCAAGAAGCACTCCATCTGAGTATCAAGGCATTAGTTACATTTTTGAACAAAGATTTCTCTGCAGATAGAATTGATGCAGCTGTGGTTACAGCTGATAAGAGAAAGTTCACAAAAATTAGCAAAGAAGAGATTGAAAAAGTATACAAGGAGATTAAGAAGAAATAGGTGAAAACTATGAGTCAATTAAAAACAGAAGACAAAGCTATCGCTGTTCCTGGAGAGATTCTTGCAGAAGGCATGGATTTTTTACCAAGTTACGGTACATATAGAGAAGGAGATAACATTATCTCAACCAGATTAGGTCTGGTACAATTAGACAACAAAGTGATAAAGATTATTCCTCTTTCAGGAAAATATCTTCCTAAGCGAGGAGACACTATTATCGGTCATGTAACTGAAATTTTAAGTGCAGGATGGAGAGTAGAGTTAAATTGTGCATGGATGTCACTATTAGGTATTGCAAATGGTACTACTGAATATATCAAGAAAGGAGAAGATCTTTCACAATTTTATGCAATTGGAGATTATATCCTAGCTCAGATTACCAACGTGACTAAGGAAAAGTTAATTGACCTTACCATGAAAGGACCTGGTCTGAAAAGATTAGGTGCAGGTAGAATTATACCAGTTAATACTAACAAGGTTCCAAGAATTATTGGAAAAGGCGGAAGTATGGTCAGCATGATTAAGAATGCAACAGGTTGCAGAATTGTGGTTGGTCAAAACGGACGTATCTGGCTCCAAGGAGAACCAAAAGAAGAGTTAATTGCTGAGAAAACAATCAAAATGATTGAAGACAATGCTCACACATCAGGATTAACTGAAAAAGTAAAAGCCCATCTTGAAAAAGAGACTGGGAAGAAAATAGAAGCGAGGGATAACAATGGCGTTCACCAAGAGGCCTGATGGCAGAAAGTTTGAGGACCTTAGAAAGATGGAAGCCAAAGTTGGCGTCATCAAACGAGCAGATGGGTCTGCTTGGTTCAAAATAGGAGATACAGAAGCGTATGCAGCTGTATATGGTCCTCGGGAATTGTACCCAAGATTTATGCAAAACCCACAAAAAGGAATTTTACGATGTCATTATAACATGATGCCATTTAGTGGATCTGGAGACAGAATCCGACCTGGAGGCAATCGTAGATCAAAAGAAATTAGTTTTGTGACTATGAATGCATTACTACCTGTTTTAGACTTATCAAAGTTTAGCAACGCAGTAGTTGATGTCTTTATCGAATTTCCACAAACAGATGCTGGAAGTAGATGTGCAGGTATTACTGCAGCTGCTATGGCATTAGCTGACGCAGGAATCCCTATGAAGGATTTAATTGCTGCTGTTGCTGTTGGAAGAGTAGATGATAAAGTTGTAGCGGATCTATGTTACGATGAGGAAGCATACGAAGATGGTCCGGTAGCGGACATCCCTCTTGCTATGTTACCTGCTTCAGGTAAAATGAGCCTGTTGCAAATGGATGGCGAGATTGGGAAAGAACAATTAATGCAAGCATTGGAACTAGGAAAGAAAGTAATGAAAGAGATCCATGTATTGCAAACAAAAGCACTAAAGGAGAAATATAAGTGATCAAAATGAGTAAAGCACTACGAACACACATCCTAAACAGTCTTGACAAAGGAATGAGACTTGATGGAAGAAAAGCAGATGAAATTCGTGATATCAAAATTGAATTTGATGTTACTAAAAATGCAGAGGGATCTGCAAAGGTAACTTGGGGCGAGACAGAAGTTATCGCAGGAGTCAAGATGGGTCTTGAATCTCCGTACCCTGATTCACCTGAAGATGGAAATCTAATGGTAAATGCAGAGTTACTACCTTTATCTAATCCAGAGTTCGAAACAGGACCTCCAGGCATTCAAGCAATTGAGATGGCTCGAGTTATTGATCGGGGGATTAGAGAGAGTAAAAGTATCGATACTAAAAAACTATGTCTAAAAGCAGGAGAAAAAGTCTGGAGCGTTATGGTGGATATTTTACCTATTAACGATGCAGGAAATCTTCTGGATGTAGGAAGTGTTGCTGCTATTGCAGCTATCAAAAATGCAAAGTTCCCAGAAGTAAGTAAGGACTTTGAAGTCGATTATAAGACTAAATCTAAGACAGGAATTCCTATGAAACAGGAACCTATCGAAGTAACTGTCTACAAAATCGGTGAACATCTGATTGTTGATCCGACTATTGATGAGATGAAAGTCTATGATGCTCGATTAACAGTTGCCTATATTGCTAATGGTGATATTGTAGCTATGCAGAAAGCTGGCGAAGAAGCAATCACTATTGATGTTATTGGGAAAATGGTTGAACTTGCACATACAACATCAGAGAAAATAAGAGCTAAACTTGGGTGAAAAATCATATGGAAAAAATAACAAAGTATGAGGAAGCAAGATTGCTAGGAAGTAGGGCGTTACAACTCAGTATGGGTGCTCCGATTCTAGTAAAGTTATCAGAAGAGGATTTGATGAAGATTAAGTATAATCCTATTGAGATAGCTAAGTTAGAATTAGCTGCAGATGTCATTCCTATGGCTGTCAAAAAGGCATTGCCTAAAAGACGTGTTGTGGAAGAACCAGAAGCTGCTTAATTTCTTTTTTTATTGTTAATTAAATATTATTCCTTATGTTCTATCTTAAAAAAGAAGTATTATGGATTAAAACTTAATTCTTGACAACCTGCCCCAGGAAAGCAAAAACCATTATTACAGTCTTCTGATATAAGAACGCCGTCGGTACAGGTACTAGATTCAAAAGCACTAGTACATTTTATTTCCCCTTCACTACAAGAAGAAGAAATAGTACATTTACCATTAGTACATGCACTTGAACAATCTTCTATACTATTAAATTGCCCTCCTGAACATTTTTTAACTGATAAACCATCACAAACTGTTTCCCCTTCTGTACATCCAAGTTGTTCTATACAAACTCCCCCTGAGCATCCGTTATCACATGTTGTATCAAAATTATCAACCACTACATCTTTATTACAATAATACTCCCTTAGTTCATTATCGTTTAAACAGAAATCTATTACCTTTGTTTCATGCATTTCAGGAATATTACTAGGTCCATACGTCTCTCCTAAAAGGAAAAAATCCTTGCCCCCATCACTATCTTGGCAAAGCAAAGTTGGTTCATTTGGAATTTCTGGAATATTTTTTTTGACAGCTTTATAATAATGCATCATCCATTGACCGCAAGGACCTCTTTTACCAGAGCAACCACATTTAAAATCATTGCCAACATCTGGATATTTTTTACAAGAATATGCTAATATAAAATTATATTTGTCATCGGTGTTAATATGGGTAGGATTAATTACTAAATTTGATGACGATGTATCCCTAATAAATCCAGTACCTTCGATGGGATCTTCCAACATCCTATATTTTTTCCATAATTTTTCACTATGACTCCAATAATATCCTTCATGCCAAATAAATCCATTTTTTTGATTTACATTTACATTAATTACAAGTGGATCGTCAGGATTTTGTATTACAATTGTCTCAAAATCTATACTAGTTTCCCCTAATCCAATAGTAAATATAGGTAAAAAATTATCTCGAGCATCAAACTCAAAAATACTATATGCTGGTGCATAACCTTTTAATGCTGCACTTGTGGCCTGACCCAATGGTGCACTAGATCTTGCTTCACCAGGTGTTCCAGGAACATCTGGATATTCAGAGGATGTACAACCTATAACGAATATAAAAATAATAAAAAATAAACTAAATTTTTTCATTTTTAGGTTAGATCAGGTATTTCAAATACCAAATCATCAGGCACTGGTGTAGGAGTTCCTAAACAAACATTTGTACTCGTAAGGCACTTTATTCCACATTTGTTTGCTTCATACTCACCTTCGAGATTACATTTTAACAGAATGTTTGTAACCGGATTATTATCGGCATCTTGCTCAGCACATACTTTGCTTCCAGGAACACACTCACTACATTTACTAGTATCGGATTCTAAACAAGTTCCTGCATTACACACTTCTGCAGTATTAAATTCTCCAGCGCTATTACAAACTTGTCTGTTATCACCATCACATTGTGTATCATCTGGCACACAAGAGTGACATGCTGCATCAGAATCTCCTTGCGCAAGGAAACATAAGGAATTTCCTGCCCCATTAAATCCACAAGTTTCAATTTCTTCATAAAATCCATTTTCATTTGCCTTTTGGAGTGCACTATCAATTGCAATACATCTAAATGTCCCAGGTACTGCCTCTTTGCAAACTGCAGATTCATCAGATTCTGTAAAACAACCAAATTCGCATGCATTTCCATTGACAAGTTTTAATCTATTAGATTGACAAACCTTTGCACTATCATCTTGGCAACGTGTAAAGGTTTCTTCGTTTGTTTCACAATAATCTTTTCCAAGAACATTAATAGTTGTGTAATACCAATTCCAATCTGTATATTGGCCGGTGTTAAGATCTAACTTGTTAAAAGCAGTAGCTAAAATATATTCTCCCGTTAAAACATCTACTCTGCCACTACTGGTTAATATTCCCTGTGGGTCTACCCTAATTTCCCACACTTTTGGAATTTCAAATTCTGCATCTACATCAACGTGACTGCCACTACTGGTTAATATTCCCTGTGGGTCTAAAAATGTAAATAAGGGATCAAATTGAAGTCCTAATTCTTCACCGAATAATTCTACTAAAGGAAAATCATTATCAAAAACGGTTCTAGTAAAACCTGATATATCACCATCAGTATGTAAGTATAAGAGTTTGAAAACCAATCCAACATCATCAACTTTTGCATTTACATTTAGAGTACTTCCAGCATAAAATCCTTGATCATTAATGGGTTTATCTACTGGGGCTGTAATCAAATCAACTGTAACTCCTTGCTCAAAAATACTACCGGCAAAACCAACAGGAGAACTAGGTAATGTGCTTACACCATCACTACATCCTATAATAAAGATTAAAGACAATATAAAAAGTATGTTTACGTTATATTTTTTCATTTTGCTGATCCTCCAGAGCACCGATTTCAGTATTAGGTATAACTTATGGTGAATTAAGTGTATATAAAATTTTCTTTTCTGCATCACCACCATTTTTTTATTTATTATTGGATGTGATATCTTGCGGGGCTCTTGAAAATAAAGGTTTTTCCTTCTTATGTCTCCATCTTAAAAGTTCTAAGATAATAACAATAAATACGATTACTCCTCCTATAATTAAAAAGGTGAATTGATTTGTCGCACATACATCTTTATTAAATAAATTTTCACTTATACCCACTTCAATAAACCCAGAAATGATTGTTATAATTATAGCTATTATCATTAATATAATGGCATCCTTAAAAACTTTCCAAAAATTGGGACTTTTTATTCCTTCTTTAATAAATGCTTTTGCTAGTACTCCTCCACCTATAGCTGCTAATAAATAGGCAGTCATCTCAGGAATTGCGTGCAGCATCATAATAGAGATATTGCACCCTCCTGCTATGATTCCAGACCCTATCCCTAATGTTTTAGTTTTTAACTCTATAACTTGAGTTATCACAGACGCCCATACCGAGGCATTAAAAATAATTAAAAAAAAGGCACCTGCTCCATAAAATAATGACAATACAAAGGCTACTATCATAACGTAGAGATTATTAAGAATAATTGAATACACTTTTCCCATGTGTAAGTTAAGAAACGGCTTCTTGGCTAAACTTCCTTTGGCTCCCAATATAGGTGGGGGCGGTAATTCTCCCAATTCATCTGAAAATGCAGAATTTTTATCTAGGGAAGGAGAAATCTCAATTCCTGCATTATATAATAAAGAGGTATTAAACAATCCAATTATAAAGAATATTAAGAATACTCCTAAAAAGAAATATAAGAAAATATCAAATATAATTTCATGTTGCTTAAAAAAGCTTTGTTGAGCCTCTGTTTCAATATATTCTTCATCTTTTAAAAGAACATTGATACTTGGTAAGGCTAACATCACAGTAAAAAAGATAGTTGCTAATCCTAAAACACTCCTAAATAATAATAAAGCAGTGATAAAACCAAAAACAGAAAATATCATTCCTAAATACAGAGAATAAATAGGTCTTTTCTCTATCCAGTATGGTTGAAATAATTTTTCTAAGACCATTGTTGTGTATTTAGTTGAATTGTTTCATTCGTATCTAGAATATTTACTGGTTGTCAAGTATTTAAATTTTCCGGGAATGCATTGATTTAAAATAGGTGTAATTATATAATCATTAATTTTATATACTTTGTTGCAAAAAAAATTCGTATGAGGTATACTTTGTATATTGTTGTTTTTTCTTTGTTTTTATTATTCTCTTGTACCTCTGGTTCTTCTATTGAGTTTCCTTCCTCACCTATTGGCCAGGCTAATGAGTTTGTTTTGGATCAGTTATCTGTATCTGTTTCTACTCCTGTTAAGGTTCCAGGTGATTTTTTCGATGTGGGTGATGTTATTAATGTGAATTTGAATCCTGTGAATAGTAATCCTTGGTTAGTGTATAAGCATTATTATTTGTATAAAGTTCCTGATTCTGGGTTGGGTGAGTTGGTTGATAATCCTTTAAATGGTTGGCATAGCTTTAATGTTGATAATGTTCCTAGTTGTTTTGATGATGATAATTTTGCATATATGAACCTGCAAGCTGAGTCTTGTTGTGGTGGTGCTTGTCAGGAGGTGTTGGTTGAGTTTTTAGATGTTCAATTAGATTTGCCTGTTGATTTGGAGACTGGGTCTTATTTGTTGCTGTTTGCTGTTGGTGAAGCTCAAGATAGTGGTGAGTGGGATGTTTGGAATTGGGTTTTTGAGGAGATTATTGTGCGTGGGGAGGATTGGTGTGAACCTGTTCCTGCTACTTGTGGATCTGGAGATGATCAAGATGTTTTGACTTCTTGTGTTGATAATCATTTAATTTCTTCTGAATGTGAAAATTCTTGTTTAGATTTTGGAGATGGAGTATATTGTGGTTGTTTTGATACTGAGCAGGATCCTATTCCTTTGTGTAATTGTGTTGATTTGCAGAGAATGAATGAAGATGTAACTGCGAATTATGAATTGCAGAATGATATTGATTGTTCTGATACTGTAAATTGGGATGATAATGATGATGGTGTTGCTGAAGGTTTTAATCCGATTCATTTTAGTGGAGTTTTTGATGGTCAGGATCATGTTATTAGGAATTTATTTATAAACCAGCCCATCGCAAATTATGTAGGATTATTTGGATCTAATGCAGGTACTGTTAGGGATGTTGGTATAGAGGGTGGAGAAATCAAAGGAAGTGCCTATGTTGGTGGTTTAATAGGACAGAACTTTCGAGGATCTATTTCTAATTCTTATGCTATTGTAGATGTGAGTGGATGTACAAAATGGTGCCTAAAAAACAAACATGGTGGAGTTGGTGGTTTAACAGGGAATAACTTGGAAGGATCTATTTCTGGTTCTTATGCTACTGGGAGTGTGAGGGGAGATCAACGGGTTGGCGGTTTAGCAGGGAATAACTTTAGAGGCTCTATTTCTGGTTCTTATGCTACTGGGAGTGTGAGTGGAGGTAGGTATGGTGGCGGTTTAGCAGGACAGAATTTTCAAGGATCTATTTCTGGTTCTTATGCTACTGGGAGTGTGAGTGGAGGGGCGGATGTTGGTGGTTTAGTGGGGTACAATCGTGAAGGAACAACTATTTCTGGTTCTTATGCTTCTGGGAGTGTGAGGGGAGGTCAACGGGTTGGTGGTTTAGCAGGGCTTAACAGTAAGGGAGGGTCTATTTCTGGTTCTTATGCTTCTGGGAGTGTGAGTGGAAGTTGGTTTGCTGGTGGTTTAGTAGGAAGTAACAGTAGAGGAGTTATTTCTAGTTCATTTTGGGATACTGAATCTAGCAGCAAGTTTTCAAGTGCTGGTGGGGATGGTAAAACCACTTCTGAATTAAAGGATAGGTCAACCTATCCTAGTAGTTGGGATTTCAACACATTGTGGGCAATTAGTCCTGATGTTAATGATGGTTATCCTCATTTACAATCTTTTGATCAATCATAAATCTTATATAGCTGGTTGTTGAGTTTATTATGTTATGAGGTTTAATGTATATATCATATTTTTTTGTTTGTTTTTGTTATTTTCTTGTTCTGATTCTGGTTCTTTTGGTGTTCCTTCTTCTCCTATTGGGCAGGCTAATGTGTTTGTGATGGATCAGTTATCTCTTTCTTTGTTGGAAGAGATTCCTAGTGGTTTTTTTGATGTTGGTGATAGTGTAAGTTTGCAGTTGGATCCTGGGAGTGGTAGTCCTTGGTTGGTTTTTAGGAAGGTTTTTTTGTATAGGGTTCCTGAGTCTGGTTTGTCTGGTGGTTTTGTTGATGATCCTTTGAATGGTTGGTTGGATTTTGTGGTGAAAAATGTTCCTTCTTGTTTTGATGATGATAATTATGCTTTTTTGAACATGGAAGACGAGTCTTGTTGTGATGGTGCTTGTCAGGAGGTGTTGGTTGAGTTTTTGGATGCAGAGATAGTATTGCCTTCTGATTTAGAGACTGGTTCTTATTTGTTGTTGTTTGCTGTGGGTGAGGCTAAAGATACTGGTGAGTGGGATGTTTGGAATTGGGTTTTTAAGGAAATTACTGTGCATGGTGAGGATTATTGTGATCCTTTTCCTGCTACTTGTGGATCTGGAGATGATCAAAATGTTTTAACTTCTTGTATTAATAATCATTTAATTATAGATGGGTGTGAAAATTCTTGTCAAGATTTTGGAGATGGGGCTTTTTGTGGTTGTTTTGATGATACGCAGGATCCTATTCCT
>CAYLOA010000003.1:0-56521 GCA_964385185.1 uncultured Methanosarcinales archaeon
TCCTGTAGATTTTGCCGATCCTGCTCAAACTGATACTTATGGACGAAATCTTAGTAGGTATCTTGCTAGAGAGTTCTTATCATCTGAACATGAAGATTAAATCTTTTTTATAATATTCTTTGAAGTGCGAAACATTTATTACTGAAGAACCATTGCTATCTTGTATGGAAAAGCAAGAATATCAGCGGATGTTTGATCTTGAAGAGAGGTATTGGTGGTTTAGGGGTAAACGTTTTCTTATAGGTGAGTGGTTTTCTAAGTATTATACCGGTAAGAAACCTAAAGTGTTAGATGTCGGTTGTGGAAGTGGGATGACCATGAAGTCATTTGGTTTTGTTGCAGATATGCATGGAGTTGATGTGAGTAGTGAAGCTGTTGGTTTCTGTAAAAAGAGAGGGTTAGATCATGTAAAGAAAGGGAGTGCCATGAAATTACCCTATAAAAATGGAGAGTTTGATGCTGTTTTTGTTCTTGATGTGTTATATCATAAAATGGTTGATGAAGATAAAGCTTTATCAGAGATCTTTCGTGTTTTGAAGAAAGGGGGGAGAGTGTTTGTAACCGATTCAGCAATGATGTTGTTGTGGAGCAAACATGATGTTGCAGCTCATGCTGGGAAACGGTTTGATAAAGTAACGTTATGGGGGCCGATGGAAGATGCAGGGTTTAAGATCGAGAAAATGTCGTATTTTAATACATTATTGTTTATTCCTGTCTTTTTAGCTCGTAAATTAGGTAATCAACCCGGAGAGGTGAGTACTGATATTACTGAATTGCCTACTATTCTTAATGAGTTTTTGTATTATCTGTATATTACTGAATTATGGTTTTTGAAATGGATTAGCTATCCTTTTGGTGTGAGTATTTTTGCTGTGGGGAGAAAATGAAGTGGAAGAATGTTTTGTTGTTAGTAGTTTCTCTTCTAGTTTGTTTGTTGTTATTAGAAGTTATAGTTAGAGTTGCTTTACCTACACGTTTGCTTGATTATAGACACGATACTGAGATTGGATTACGTTATCATTCTGATACTTCTTATCAATTTATTTCTTCATTTGGTGAGTTTGACGTGCTTAATAGGTATAATAGTCATGGAATTCGTGGTGGAGATGTTGATTATGATAAAGATGATGATGTCTTTCGTATTTTAGGGATGGGAGATAGTTTTACGTTTGGTTATGGAGTTGAGGAGGATGAGACTTTTATTTCGTTGCTTGAGGGGTTGGAAGTTGATGGTAGGAATGTTGAGGTGGTAAATGCTGGGCTGAGTGGATACGGTCCACAACATATATTACGATTTTTACAAACAGAGACTATTCAATATAATCCTGATTTGGTTGTGGTGAGTTTATTTATTGGTAATGATATTGTAAGTGAAGGGAGTTTGTATACTTTGGAAGAGGGTGAGTTGGTTAGTCATCAATTAGATGAGGCATCCTTTACTATTAAATTAAGACAATGGCTGGCTCATAGAAGTGTGTTGTATAATTATTTGTATTTGATTAAATTTAGGTTAGATGTGAACAGTGGAAAGGTTAATCCCTATGCTCCTGAAGTGTATCCGTTTTTGAAGAAGGGAGCAGAGTTAGAAGAAGGTTTTGAATTAACTCAGCAGATTCTTTTGGAGATTCAAATGTATTTGGATAGTAAGGGTGTCGATGTTGTCTTTATGGTTATTCCACTTAAGGAACAAGTTGATAGTGATGAAATGGAAGAGTTTAGGTTGGTGCTTGAAGAATATTATGAAGGTGAAGTTGATCTTGATAATGTTGATAGATTACATCAACAATTGATTGCATTCTTTGAATCTGAAGAGATTGAGTATGTTGATTTACTTCCTGTGTTTAAAGAGTTAGATGAAGAGCTTTACTTTCCTATAGATGCTCATTTGAATGCAAATGGGCATAAAGCGGCTGGAATTGTTGTTGCGCAACATTTAAAAGGCATCCCTGGTTCTGTTTTTATATGAAATTGACCCATTGCAGAATGTGCAAATCTACCGAGTTAGAGCTCTTTTTAGATTTAGGTTTTACACCGTTAGCTGATAATTTCTTATCACCAGAAAAGTTAGATGATCCTGAAGAATATTTTCCCCTTAGAGTTGTTTTATGTAATGGATGTGGGCTTGCCCAATTAGATTTTGTCGTTCCTCCTCAAAAAATGTATAATATTGATTATCCTTATGAATCTTCGACTACAAAGACAGGTAGGGACCACTTTCATGGTATGGCAAAAGATATTATTTCTAAATTTAGTATTCCAAAAGAAAGTTTGGCAGTAGATTTAGGAAGTAATGTTGGTGTTCTCTTAATGGGATTCAAAGAAGAAGGGATGAACGTAATGGGAATTGAACCTTCTGTTAATATTATGCGTAAAGCTATTGAAAATGGTATTCCTACTATTCCTGCATTTTTTGGAAAAGAAGCAGTTAGACAGATATTGGATGAAAAAGGAAAGGCCATGGTGTTAACCGCTACTAATGTATTTGCTCACATTCATGATTTAGATACTTTTATGGAAGCTACTGCTGATTTACTTGAAGAGAAAGGGGTATTTGTTTTTGAAGCTCCGTATTTTAAGAATCTTCTTGATGAGATGGAGTATGATACGATTTATCACGAGCATTTATCTTATTTATCTATTAAACCTTTAGTTGAGTTTTTTAAATCTAAAGGATGGGAATTGTTTGATGTACAAGAACAGAGTATTCATGGCGGAAGTTTACGATGTTTTGTTTCAAGAAAGGGTAATTATCCTGTAAGTCCTAAGATTCAAGATTATGTTGATAATGAAGCAAAGGAGAACATTCATGATATTACTCGTTTGAAGGAATTTGCTGTTCAAGTTGAAGATCATCGAAAACAATTAGTGGAGATGCTAGCAGATCTGAAAAAGCAAGGAAAAAGTATTGTTGCAGTCAGTGCACCTGCTAAAGGTCAAACTTTACTCAATTATTGTAAGATTGGAGATCACATTCTTGATTATGTAACAGAGAAGGCTAAGATTAAGATTGGAAAGTTTACTCCAGGAATGCATATTCCTGTTTTTGGAGATGATAAGTTGCTAACAGACAAACCAGACTATGCTTTATTGTTAGCTTGGAATTTTTCTAAGGAAATAATTGCTAATAACGAAAATTTTATTAAACAAGGTGGGAAGTTTATAGTTCCTATACCAAAACCAGAGATCAGAGGTGGTTCAGATGCCAACAGTTGAAAAGATAAAACCAGCACATACAGATGACAGGGGAGATATTATAGATGTTGTTGATGGAGAAGAGTTTGTCCATGCAGGCATTTGTACTTTTGCTGCTGAAGGTGTTGAGCGTGGTGCTCATTATCATAAAGAGAGTGATCAGATTAATTATATTTTATCAGGTAAGGTTCGGTATCTTTCTAAGGATTTATCCGTTGATGGATCTGAGGTTGTAGAAGTTGTTCTTGAAGCTGGAGATAAGGTTGAGAGTAAACCTTTAGAATGGCATTGTATGATTGCTTTAGAGCCTGCTAAATTATTGTTTTTTACTCGGAAAGCTCGAGAAGAAGGTGGGTATGAAGCAGATGTGTATCGTGTACCACGTGCTGATATTGAAAAGCAAGGGAAGGTAGAATAATGATTCCTGTATGTAAGCCTTGGTTACCTGGCAATGAGAAGAAATATGTTGATGAAGCTGTAGATACTAATTGGATCTCAAGTTCTGGTAAGTTTATTGATCAATTTGAAGAGAAGTTTGCTGCTTTTTGTGGTTCTCAGTATGGAGTGAGTTGCAGTTCTGGATTGGGTGCTTTACATTTAGCTTGTGCTGCAATTGGATTGAAGAAAGGAGATGAAGTAATAGTTCCTACATTTACAATGGCTGCAACTATTAATGCTGTTATCTTTACAGGAGCTACTCCTGTTTTTGTTGATGCAGATAAAGAAACATGGTGTATGGATGTTACTAAGATTTCAGAAAAGATTACTGATAATACTAAGGCTATCATTCCTGTGCATGTCTATGGACATGCTTGTGATATGGATATCATTATGGATTTAGCTTCAAAGCATAATTTGAAAGTTATTGAAGATGCAGCTGAAGCTCATGGTGGAGAGTATAAAGGAAAGAAATGTGGTTCTATTGGAGATATTGGATGTTTTTCTTTTTATGCGAATAAGATTTTAACAACTGGTGAAGGTGGGATGTGTGTTACCAATGATGAAATGTTAAGTGAAGAGATGAAGAAGTTACGAAATCACGCTTTTGAACATCCACGATTTATCCATAAGCAAGTTGGGTTTAATTATAGGTTGACTAATATTCAAGCAGGAATTGGTGTAGCTCAAACAGAGAATGCTGATAAGTTGGTAGAGGCTAGACGGAGTTTGGGTAAAAGGTATGGCGATGCTTTGAAGGGTTTGCCATTAGTATTACCTGTTGAGAAAGAAGGAGTTAAAAGTGTCTATTGGATGTATGGAGTTGTTTTAGATGATTCTGTGAGTAAGAGTAAAGATGATGTTATGGCAGAGTTGAAGGAAAAAGGAGTTGATACAAGAAGTTTCTTTATTCCTATGCATACACAGCCTGTGTATGTTGATAAGACTGTAGAGAATGCTCCTGATTGTTCAGGAGCGTATCCAGTTGCTGATTGGTTAGGTAGTAATGGTTTTTATTTACCTTCTAGTTCTGATATTACAGATGAAGAGATTGAGACAGTTGTTAAGGTTTTGAAGGAAGTATTGAATGTCTAGTTTTAGCTTCCATAAGCCTTAAAAACACACATTTGTTGCCTATTTCTATGGAAACATGTTTAGTTACTGGCGGAGCTGGTTTTATAGGAAGTCATGTAGTTGATGCTCTGTTAGAAGAAGGGTATAAGGTTATTGTTCTTGATGATTTATCTGGTGGTTTTGAAGATAATGTCAATCCTAAGGCTGAATTTGTTAAAGGATCAGTTGTTGATCATGAGTTAGTTGATTCCTTGTTTGTTGATCATAAGATTGATTATGTGTTTCATCTAGCTGCATATGCTGCAGAGATCTTAAGTCCACATATTAGACGATTTAATTATGAAGTTAATTTAATCGGAAGTGTTAATTTAATCAATAATGCTGTTAATCATAAGGTGAAAAACTTTGTATTTACCTCTTCAATTGGAGCTTATGGAAATCAAAAGCCACCTTTTGATGAAGATACTGTTCCTCTCCCTGCAGATCCGTATGGAACTTCAAAATATGCTGTTGAGATTGATTTAAAGAATGCTCATGATTTGTTTGGGCTTAATTATATTATTTTTAGGCCTCATAATGTCTATGGTGAGAGACAAAATTTAGGGGATAAGTATAGAAATGTTTTAGGTATCTTTATGAATCAAATTATGCAAGGTAAGGAACTTACTATTTTTGGAGATGGTGAACAGACCCGAGCATTTTCTTATATTGGAAATATGGCTCCTATTATTGCTAAGAGTATTAAAACAGAGGGTGCTACAAATCAAATTTTTAATATTGGTGCAGATCAACCGTATAGTATTAATCAATTATCCGATGAGATTATGAAAGCTATGGGGAAGACTGTTGAAAAGAACTATCTTAAAGGAAGACATGAAGTAAAACATGCTTATTGTTCTCATGATAAGATTAAGAAAGTATTTGGTGATGTTAAGACAACAAGTTTACAAGACGGAATTAAAAAGATGGCAGAATGGGCTAAAGAAGCAGGAATAAGAGAATCGAAGCCATTTGATAATATTGAAGTTAAGGAAGGATTGCCTGAAGGTTGGTAAAATGGGATTTTTAGATGGATTATTATCTATAGAGTTGGCTGTAACATCGAGTATACAATATGCTGAAGGACAACCTTATATGGCAGCAGGTTTTGGTATTGCTTATATCGGAATGAGTGTATTTAATATGCATTCTATTTACAGGGAACAAGAACGTCTTTCTAAGGAAGTCAAAAGCCGTGTTCGGAATCAGGATCCATTGTCAGAATTAGGTCTATTGACCATTGAACGTAAAAATTATTCTTCTTGATCATTTCTCTGCAAGAATAAACCTTGTTAAGGGTAAGTAAGAAGGGAATGAGAATGCCTTTTGAATTGTGAAGTGTTTTGCAATCTTTTCTTTGATTTCTTCGAAAGTGTAATCGTATAACGTAACTTCGTCTTCAATTTCTGTATGGATGCCTAATAATCGTGCAACTCCATGTCCTTTTTTTCTTAAAGGTTCGTTAGGAAAGGTAACGATAACTTTCCCACCTGGTTTTGTGATTCTATGCATTTCAGAAATTACACTGGGTAGGTCTGGCATATGTTCAAATACTTCTGTTGCTACAACAGCATCTACTGAATTATCTTTCAATGGGATTTTCTGAGCTATTGCTTGAAAGGGATGGATTGAGGAGTTGTTTTCTTTTTCTAATTTATGTTTGAATTTCTTTAATGCAGGTAGGCAAAGATCTAATGAAATAACATTACATCCATGTTTGTGCATTTTGAGTGATACATGACCTGCCTCACAACCTAGATCCAATACTGTTGAATCATGAGGTAGATTTTCAAGTATTTTCTTTACACGTAACCTAGAGAAGTATCCTCCTAGTTTGTTTTGGTAGAGTTGGTCCATTGGTTCGACGTCAAACTCAAGATGAGCAGCCTTAACCGATTTCTCAAATTCTTGATCTTTACTTTGATTTTCCATGAATTTGATGAATATCATAAAGTTTATAAATCTACTTAAACCTTGTATATTCATGTATTATGGGCCAAATCATGGAAAGGGTATGAAGGTATTAATTATCAATGCTCCGTTAAGTTTAGCAGAGCAAGCAGGTAATTCTAGTTTAGCTAAAGTAGGAAATTTACAACAACCTTTAGGAATTTTATATATTGCTGCTGTGTTAGAGAAAGAAGGTTTTGATGTTGTTGTTTTTGATTGTCCTCAATTGGATATTACTATGCCTGAATTGCGAGATTTGGTAGCTAAGGAAAAACCAGCACTTATTGGATATTCTTGTACTACACTTTCCTTTAATAATACTGTTAAATCTGCAAAGTTGATTAAAGAAGCTGTTCCCGATACTACTATTATTTTAGGTGGACCTCACGTTGCTGCAGATCCTAAGGGATGTTTAGATAATGATATTTTTGATGTAGCTATTACTGGGGAAGCTGAGTATGCTTTTTTAGAGATTGCTGAGTTACTTAAAGATGGAAAGTATGATAGAGAGCATTATACTGATGTTAAAGGATTATTGTACAAAGATAAAGGTCCAAAAGGAGAACATATGGTTAAGTTTACTCCTTCACGAGGTTTTATTAATAATTTAGATGAGTTACCTTTTCCTGCAAGACATTTAGTTGCTCCATTGCCAGAGTATAAGGCAACTATTGCTTCGTCTATGCGTCATCCTGTGGGAAGTTTAATGAGTTCACGAGGGTGTCCTGCACAATGTAAGTTTTGTGATCGATCAGTATTTGGAAATAGGTTTAGAGCTCATAGTGCTGAACGGTTAGTAGATGAATGTGAATTGCTTATTAAAAAACATGGAGCTCGAGAGATTAAGTTTTGGGATGATACTTTTACATTAAATCAGGCACGGATTAAGAAAATGTGTGATTTGATTGCTGAGAGGAAATTAGATTTTGTCTGGACGTGTTTGACAAGAGTAGACGCTTCTACACCTGAGTTGTTTAAGATGATGAAGAAGGCAGGTTGTTGGCAGGTGTTGTTTGGGATTGAACATGGAAACGATGAGATGCTTAAGAAAATGAAAAAAGGGACAAATAGTGCTATGATCAGAAAGGCTGTAGGTTGGGCTAAAGATGCAGGATTAAATGTTCGTGGAAGTTTTGTTGTTGGTTTTCCAGGAGAAACTTCTGAGACTATGGAAGAAAATTTGGTGTTTGCTAAAAGTTTACCACTTGATGTTGCTTCCTTTTATGTGTTTACTCCTTATCACGGAACAGAGGCTTTTCATGACTTAGTTGTTCAGGGAAAGATCAAACATAATGATTATGACCATTATCATGAGATGATTGATCCTGATAGTGCTAAACTTGCTTATGTTCCTGATGGGATGACTGAAAAAGAGATTAAAGTGTTTATGTCTAAGTGTTATAAGGAGTTTTTTTTACGTCCTTCTTATATTTGGGGACAGATTAAAGGGATTAGACATATGAATCAAGTTCTTGGTTATGTAGAAGGATTACGAGCTGTTGTTGGGCTTTGAGGTTTTTATTTTTCATGTATTAGGTCCTCATACAGGCTCAAACTTCCTTCAATTACACCCATCACACCAGGCATAGAACTTGTTGCTCCAACAAAGAAGAGATTTTTAGCCGGCGTGTTTTGATCTATTTTGTTTATACTAACATTAACAGTATCCAGTCTGCTTCCGTAAACATTACCTTCTACAATCCTGAAATTCTTAACAATATCAATTGGCGTCCACACTTCCATAACATCAATATGTTTTCTTATATCTGGCAAATAGTTCTTTTCTACTATGTCGATAAACGTTTTAGTAATATCTTTTTTGATTTTGTTATATTTCTTCCTATCAGTATCAAATATTTTTTTGAAATATTTATAATTTACAAAGGTTAGAATTTCCATGCATGCTCCATTTTTTGGAGCAATTTTTTCTTTGTCTGTGAAAAGAGAAGGTGTTGTTATGAATAGCCAAGGATGTTTAAAATTGTTATTCTTTATTATGTTCTTATATTCTTTACTAAGATCTAGGTATTCATGATGCCAAGTGTTCCATCGTCCAAATCCATACTTTTTTAGGTCAATATTTTTTAGCCCTAAAAATACTTGAAAAAGTGAATCTGAATATTTGTATCTAAGAGATTTCTCAAAAGCTGGAAATTTTCTGTTTTTTATTAGCTTGATGGTTTCATGAGGATCTATATTGGAGATAATTGTTTTCCCAAAAATCTTTTTTCCTTTTGATGTTTTTACAGATGATTGACTCTTATTAAGACAGATTTCCTCTACTCAGTTATTGTATATTATTTTACAATTGGATTTTTTTGCTATCACATTTGTTATTTGACTTGTCAAATGTTTTATTCCTCTTTTAGGATGATGTGCGCTTCTTTCGTAGAGCATAATCATGCCAGCATGAGCTAGTACTGGAGCATCTTCAGGACACATGGCTATATTACCTGCTTGTCCAGCAAGTATTGCCCTTAATTCCATAGGAAATTTGAGTTCTTTAAATAGTTCTTGTAATTTCTTTTTTTTATAGAGCCATATATGTCTGTGTTTTATGGGGTGAAGTACAAAATCCATTGTTTCTGGAATGTGGTCAAATATATCAGCTTCGTTAAAAATGGTTTTCAAAATTTCAAAGTATTCCTCTAGTCCTTCTTTATGAGAAGGAAAATGTTCTATCAAATCTTCTTTGTAGTTATCAGCGCCAAGGGGCACTTTAATTTTTCCAGTAGGAAGACTAATATGATCAAAACATTTTTTGTCTAATGGATTAAATTTTATTTTTTTATCTAATCCTACTTTTTTTAGAAATTTTATAACTGGGCCCTTTTGAAAACATCCAAACAGATACTTTGGTCCATGTGTAAAGGAGTATGGTCCTAGTTGTAGGTTTGAAGCATAACCTCCTGGTCCTTTATAACCCTCTATCAAACAAACAGATTTTCCAGATTTTGCTAAGAGTGCTGCAATTGAAAGGCCACCTAGTCCAGAACCTAAGACTAAATAATCGAATATTTTCTTCTTCACCATCAAAGTACTTTTTGAGTTCATCACATATAAATATTTCTAAATAAATTATTTGTTTAGTTTCTGATACAACCAATATACAATTGAGAAGTTTCTGTGGTGCATAAAGTTTTTTGTTATTTGGTGATAAAAGTCCATACTCCAATGAATTATGTATGAGATTGTCATTATTTGGAAGGCAGTATAGTAGAAACTTAAGATGATGAGTAGTGCTAGGAATTCTACTGTGTGGAATATTTGTAAGATATTGTCAAAGTCGGTTGATTTATACCATTTGCTTATGTCTTTGTATGTTGAAAAGCTTATTGTGAAGGAATTATGTTTAAAATATTCCCAAAGATGGTCTATATCTACTAAGAATCCTGTTAGGTAGGCAAGTATTGCCAGAGAACCATAAAAAGGATAGAGAATTGCAATTAAGATTGTGGTTATTGTGAAGTGTCTTAAGGGTGACATATAACATTACGCTTTTTCTGTTTTAAATAGTTTGTGAATACTATAATACACAAAGTTTTAAAAGCCTCATTTATACCCTATATCTATGGTAAATTACGTCTATAAAGTGGGTAAGATTAAGAAAGAATATTCAGAATGCCCTAGTTTTAAAGAAAGTAAAGAAGTGAGTGTTGTTTTGCCAACGTATAATGAAGAAGAAGGAATTAAACGAATGATTGATTCTCTTATAGAGATTCTCAAAGGAAAGTACAAATATGAGATTATTGTGGTGGATGATAATAGCACCGATAGAACTCCAGAGATAATTGATAGTTATAGTAAAGATAATGTTGTTGCTTTACACCGACATCATGTTAAGGGAATCTTTACTGCGATTGTTGATGGAATTAAAGTAGCTCGGAGTAATAATGTCATTATGATGGATGCTGATTTTAGTCATCCTCCTGCAAAGATACCTGAAATGTTAAGTTATTTGCCAGAAGCAGATATTGTAAGTTGCAGTAGGTTTGCAAGAGGAGGCGGAGTTGAGATGCCAGCTTTCAAGAAATTAGCTACGGTGAGTTTGAATACTTGTTTACGATTTATGTTAGGATTAAAAGTGACTGACTTTACAGGAGGTTTTCATGCTTTGAAAAGAGATAAGTTTTTATCATTACCTTTCAAATATAAAGCTCAATGGGGAGAATTTGATATGGAATTATTTTATCGAGCTTTAAGGAGAGGGTATGTCATTAAGGAGATTCCTTTTGTGTATAAATACAGAGAGGAAGGTCAATCTAAAAGTCAAAGTTATATTAAATATGCATACCTGTATTGGAAACGAGCATTGCAGTTGAGGTTTCAAGGATGAGCGATTTTATACCTGTGTATGAACCGACTTTGTATGGAAATGAGTTGAAGTATGCAACTGATGCTATTAAGAGTACATGGATTAGTAGTTTAGGTAAATATATTGCTCTTTTTGAATCTGGTTTTGCTCAATTTATTGGTTGTAAAACAGGGGTAGCTGTGTGTAATGGAACTGCTGCTTTACATGTTGCTTTACGAGGGTTAGATATTGGAAAAGGGGACGAAGTCATTGTTCCTGATTTAACATTTGTAGCTACGGCTAATGTGGTGAAGTATTGTAACGCTGATCCTGTATTTGTTGATGTGGTGAAAGATACTTGGCAGATTGATCCTGTAGCTATTGAAAAAGCTATTACTAAGAAAACAAAAGCGATTATTGTTGTTCATCTTTATGGCCATCCTGCTGAGATGGATGCTATTATGGACATTGCTAAAAAACATAATCTTAAAGTTATTGAAGATGCTGCAGAGGCTCACGGAGCTGAGTATCATGGGCAGAAAGTAGGGAGTATTGGAGATGTAGGCTGTTTTAGTTTTTATGGAAATAAGATGATCACTACCGGTGAAGGAGGGATTATTGTTTGTAATGATTCCAAACTTGCTGAACGGATGAGATTTTTAAAAGATCATGCAATGGATCATGATAAAAGATACTATCATCCTGAGATTGGATTTAATTATAGGATGACGAATGTTCAGGCAGCAATTGGACTTGGACAGTTAGAACATATCGAAGATGCTATTGATCATAAAAGAAAGATTGCAAAACTGTATAATTCAATGTTAGAAGGTATTAAAGGAATTACTTTACCCCCTGAGAAGGATGGAATGAAAAATACCTATTGGATGTATTCTATTTTGGTGGGAAAGGAATTTGGGATGACTCGTGATGAGCTGGGTAAGAAATTACAAGAGATGGAGATTGGTACACGTCCTTTCTTTATTCCTATGCATTTGTTGCCTCCTTACAAAGATGATGGTAAGAAATTTCCAAATAGTGCTTTATTGGGTGAACAAGGTCTTAATTTACCGAGTAGTGCTGAATTGACTGAGAAGGAGATTCGAAAGGTATGTGAAACTATACGAGGTCTTGCTCAATGAAGTTTGGCTATAAAGACATTATTTTAGTTACGATTCTTTTTATGGTTACGTTTTTTGTATGGACACAACCTTTACATGAAAATCATGGCCCTTTTGGAGAGGGAGATAGTGCCTGGCATTTCGCTAACGGTGATCCACAGTATCAAATGGATAAAAGTACAACCATGATGCCACATTTTATTAGTATTTGGTATTATAATTTGTCTTCGTTAGGTCCTGATGTTCCTGAGTATCCACCTCCTAATCATCTTAATTATGCGTTAATGCAGATTGGTGGTGGAGAGAGGATTTTGAGTCCGTTTATTTATATTGCTTTAACGTGTGCATTAGGGGTGTTTACAACTTTCTTTTTGGTTCGTAGATTATTTGGGACTTGGCAAGCATTTATTGCAGGATTTGGATTAATCTTTTCTATGAGAGAAGTTATGTTGTATCTTTGGGGACAACGACCCACGATGGTGAGTTTTGTATTTATTCCTATGATTTTGTATTGTTTGTATATGTATTTTCATGGCTATTATGCTAAGAAGGAGAAACCGATTTATTTGTACCTTTTAGTGTTGTTAATTGGAGGACAGTTTTTACTACATATCCAAGGATCTGTGGTTACTTTCTTAGTTGCTGTTGGATTCATGGGATTAATGTTATTGAAATATAGGAAATTTCCTGTATCAAAAAGAAATGCAAAGCATATGAGTATTGCTTTAGTTGTTTTGTTGGTTATTATTCTACCTTTTGCTCCTATTTATTATGGTCTTGAGTTAGGGGAGGCAAGTGGAGTAAAAGCACCGTTGTCTTTCTTGTTTAAGTGGGCACCTCCTTCAAATACATTCCAAGGGAGTTATCCTCCTTCGTATGCTGATACACATAATCATTATCCTTCTGTGTTATTGTTTTTGGTTATATTGGGGTTAGGAATTACCGTTTATCGACGTAAAGATAGAGATTTATTATTGTTAGGATGGTTATTTGGAATTTATATTGCATTTCACTTTAATGTTATTTTAGGAACTTCTGGTCCAAGGATTGTTCGAATGTTGGTAGCAGAACCTCCTCTATTTTTTGCATTGATTGGTGTGGGACTGATAGGTGGTGTGAGTATGTTACCGATTAAGAAACAGTTTAAATCTTGGGCTAAAGTGTTGGTTGTGGTATTGTTTGTTGTATTGATATTACAAGTTAAAGCTCCTGAAGTAAATCAAACTCTGAGTGGAGCGTATGGAGGATTAGGGAGGTTAACACCTCAACAGATTGAGGCTGCTAATTGGATTTTGAATTCAGATATTCCTGAGGGTGCGTTTATCTATAATGAAGGGACATTAACTTTTCCTAAAGCTCGATGGTTCTTAGCATTGAGTAATCGTCACGTAGCCCAATGGTATGGTGCTCGACGTAATTTATCCACTATTAAATATGAGCCTGGAGAGGAGTATTTTATTTTTGATTATTCAGATCTAGCTTATTTACAAGAGAATCCTCAGTATGCTGAGGAGATTCGAAAAGCTCAAAATTTAGAGGAGCACAATTTTAAGGATATTCGACCTTTGTATAATGCTAATAATATACGGATATACAAAGTTGGAGATAGATTGGAGGCACCAAATGAAACTTGATAATCGATGGTTAGTGGGATTAGGGGTTTTATTGAGCTTAATTTTAAGTTTTAAGTTATTTGGTTTTGTAGGTTTACGTACTTTACTTGCTTTGATTATTATATTTATAATTCCAAGTTATTTTATTTTGAGAACGTTTGATTTGGAGACTGATGAGGTTGTCTTTATTTCTCTGTTTTTAGGATTAAGTTTAGGTAGTTTATCAGTATATTACATTAATAGAATCATTCCTTCTCTTACTATGAGTTTAGGTTTTATGATCGTTCTTGGTGTGCTTATTGGTCTTTTTTTACATAGACGAAAGCAATATAGCAAGAAATAAGGTTTAAGAGCAAGGGTAGCCATAAGAAGTGATAGTTTACATTGGCTCCTAGTAATCCTGCATAATAACTGATTGTTCCTACGAGGGATAATCCTATACCTGAACCGACTATTATTTGTTCTAGGAAAGAGAACTTGTCTTTCCAGTAGTATAATAAGATAAATCCTGGTAGGATGAAAGCCCATGTGTAAGTTAGAACCACTTTTATTATTGTGAATAATGTCTCATTTTTTAGGATTATTTTCATGATTATTGTGAAAACTAGTAAGAGAATTCCTAAGTTAGTTGCATCTTTCTTAATTTTGTCCCACACAGTCTTCACCTCTGTTATTGTTTTTCATTACACTTACTATTCTGTTTGTAAATACATCTTCCATTCCATGATTTCTGAAATTATCTGTTATGAGTTTGTTAAATTGTGGTAATCTATCATCTCTTGAGACGGTGTCGTAAATATAGTAGTCGAAATCGCAAATGTCAAATCGTTGTCCATGTCTAAATTCATCGGTTTCTTTTAAGTGATAGTTTACTTTTAGGAATCCACCCCAGTAGGGATACCAATTTACGTTATCTCCATAGATGTTTATGAGATAATCTCTTTGTGTTGGATTGGCTTGGAGTGTGTTGAAGTAGTCATTTTCATCGATTTTGTAGGGAACACGTTTAACACTTAAGATGTAGTTAGTCTGTCCAAATTGATCTCCGTAGAGGAATAATAGCTTAGTGTCTTCTGGCGTGTTTTCTTGTATCCAAGTATATGCGTCCCAATGGTAGGGATCCATCATTCCTGGTGATGAAAATCTTTCATAGTGTGGTAGTGATAATGCAGATGCAACACCCATAGTGTTTAGGAATACTAAAAGTAGGAGGATGGAGATGGTGTAGGAGTAGTATACATTGTATTTTTTTAGGACTGTTTTTAGTCCATAGTAGAGTGGTAATCCTATGAATATACTCAAGTAGATGGGCCAAAAGTATCTTAGTTGGAATGCACGGCTGTGGAATCCGATGTAGTTTGTATATCCCATGATCATAAAAAAGATTGCAGCTGTTGTTGCAATATGTGATTTTTTTTGGAATAATAGGATTAATGAGATTATGAATCCAGTTAGTAGGATGAATGCGAGGATTCCAAACATGGCCATTTGGACTGTAGGAGAGCCACCTGCTGCTTTTACTACGCTGAAAGAATAGGCTTGGCCCTTTGCCCAGGTGTTTTGGAAGATGAAGAAGTAATAGCTTATGATTACTAAGGAGATGATTCCGGCTATAACTGATGTTTTTATTCTCTCTTTTATTTTTGTTTTTTCGTATATTGTAATTAATAAGAAGAATGCTATGAATAAGAATCCAATAATTGCTTCACTTGTGTGTGTGAGGAAAGTTGCTATGAAGAATATTGAGATCAAGAGGTATGATTTCTTTAGGTCAATGTTTTTCATGGCCCATACAATTCCTAATAAGAAGAATTGAGCTAGTAATGATGGCCAATGTCCCCAGGTGAATCCTGTGTAGGCAGCTCCAGAGAAGATTAATAATGAGAAGGGTAAGGAGATGATTGCTATATGTTTATTGTAGTCTTTTATTATGAGGTAGGTGAGGAATGCTGCTGAGATTGCTGCTAGGAATACTATGAGTAAGATGGTGTCATATGTTTCTAAACCTGATAGATCACTGAAGATAATTGCTAAGTGGAAGATTATAGGAGGATAGTCTCCTATTACGTCTTCATATCCGTAACTTTGAAATGGAGCTCTTGTTTTGTATGATTCTGTGTCTTTAATTCCATCTGTTCTTACCCAATGTTGGAATGCATCTCCTGCTAGATAGGAATAGGGGTAGTCATGTGATAGTTTGTTATCCCAAAGGTTGGAAACTCCTGTTTGTAGTAATGTTGCGAATATGATTAATAAGAAAACATGTTCTAATTTGATTTTAGGTAAGGACATACTTGTTGATTGAAGGAGGATTTTATAAGGTTTGTTGTTGGATCTTCTTAAAATCTATATGTTTGTCTAATAGGACTATGGCGTCTGGGCAGAATTGATATTTTTTTCTTAATTCTGGGATTTGGTCTATCAGGACAAACATTCCTTGTTCTATTTTCTCAGTATTCATTTTTACTTTGTTTGCTCTACAGACATAGAGTCTTCCAATGTAATTTTCTTCTTTTGAAACAAATGGCCATTTGAAGAGAAATGTAACTTCAGTATTTTTTATTCCTGTTTCTTCTTCAAGTTCTCTTTTAGTTGCTTCTTCGAAGTCTTCTCCCGTTGCTACTCCACCACCACATTTGATGTCATACATTCCAGGATTTCTTGATCGTTTTTTTGATCTTTGATGGATGTATAATTCATCTTTATCATTAAATATCATGGTGGCAACTCCTCTATGCCAGAGATGTTGTTTTAGAATTTCAGTTCTCTCTAATTGATAGAGTACTTTATCGTCTTTATCTACTACATCCATTATTTCTTTCATTTTGTAGGTAAATGAGTTCTTATTTATAAAAACTTACAATTCTTTCTCAATACCTTCAGCTAAGGCTTCTGGGGTGAGGGTAGTTACTAATGTGCCTTTCTTGAGGACTTCTTTGTGGGAACCTATGTCGAAGCAGACAGCTTTCTTGTTCATGGTGTTTGCTTCTACTATGGGAATATCGAAACCTTCCCATAATGAGGCTGTTACGTAGAGGTCTGAAGCTGCATAGTAATAAGGTAGTAGTTTGTCTGGGACAAAACCTGTGAAGATAACACTTTCTTTTGTTATTGCTTTTAGTTCTTTAGTGTAGTCTGGGAATGTTTGTTTGCCTATGATTACTAAAGTGGAATTCTTGTGTTTGTTTTTTATGATTTTGAATGCTTCTAGTAATCCATGGATGTTTTTATGGGGTGATATTCTTCCTACATAGAGTAAGACTGGTGAAGTAAGATTATGTTTTTCTTTGATATTTTTTCCATTGATATCTGGTTTAAATCTTTCTTTGTCAATAGGGACATATTCTACTGTTCCTGTCTGTCCTGTTCTCTTGTTCATTTCTTTTCTCAAGAAATCAGAGATAAATATGAGTTCATCAGCGTTAGCTATTGATTTATCTGAGAATCTAGTAAATAATTTGAGATAGATTCTTTCTGAGAGTTTTCTGAATAAATTAGGGTGGGCCACACCAGCATCATGGTAGGTATATTTTAGGTTGAATTTTTTCTTAGCTTTAGATGCTATGATTGTCATAGGGTATAAGTGGGCTATTACTTTGTCAAAGTCTTTGAGTTGGTTTACAGCATTATTTACTTTCCAAGGAAAGAGGAAGTAGAATAATCTGTAGATTCTTTGCATGAATACTGAAGAAGGCATTCCTAGGGTGACAACTTCAGCTAGGTTGGTATCTATGTCTTTCTCAAAGCAGAAAACAGTTACTTCATGACCTTGTTCTTTGAAGGTTTTTAGGTTTTGTTCGATCAATCTATCTATACCTGAAAACTTCGAAAATGTGGGATTTAATATAGCAATTTTCATAGTAATTTAGTTGTTTTAGACGGTTTATAAGAGTTATGAATAGAAGATTTTAAGTAAACTTTGGTAGCACCACCACTGGCACCCACAGGGTGCAGTAGTGGTGGCTGGATTATGGATAGATGTTTTCCACCATATGGCTATTTCTTCACCATAACTCTTAAAAACAAAAAGGGATTCCAAATTATTATCGTGAAATTTGATTGGGGTAAAGATGAGTAAAGAATTATCAATTATTATACCAACATTTAATGAAGCTAAGAATATTTCTATTCTTATTAAGGATATAGATACTACTTTAAGGGGGAAGATAGATTACGAGATTATTGTTGCTGATGATGATAGTCCAGACAGGACTTGGGAAGTTGCAAAAAATCTAACTAAAGAGTATCCAGTGATTGTTCTCAGAAGAATGAAAAATAAAGGTTTATCACCTGCTGTAGTTGAGGGATTTAGTCATGCAACAGGAAAGATCATAGGGGTGATGGATGCAGATTTTAGCCATCCTCCTAAATACATCCTTAAGTTTATGAAAGCCTTTAACAATCCAGAAATAGATATTGTATGGGGTAGTAGATTGGTAGAGGGTGGGGGCGTTGAGGAGTGGCCCATTATGAGAAAAGTAATCTCTGAGGTTGCTAGATTGTTTGTACGACCCTTAACCAGTATAAAAGATACCATGAGTGGTTACTTTTTTTTTAGGGCACCCATACTGGAAGGGGTGGAGTTAAAACCAAGAGGATATAAGATTGGGTTGGAAATCGTTGTGAGATGTCCCCATAAGAAGGCAGTGGAGATACCCTATATCTTTAGGAACAGAGAGGTAGGTTATAGTAAACTTAGCACAAAAATCTATATTCAATATCTTATTCAAGTGCTCATACTCTATTGGAGCAAACTTGTAAAATAAGTAGTATGTATTCAAAATTATTTCAACTGCAGTTTAACTCCCCATAGTAAGCTATTTAAATAATGACAGATTTTAGAATCAGATGAATAAAGCAAAATTGGCCTACAATGCTTACGTTTCTCAGAAGGAACCTATTAGTTTAGTACATTTTGTGACTAATAGGTGTAACGCTCGGTGTAAACATTGTTTTATTGATTTTGATGATCCTGAAACGTTTAAAGGAGATTTGAGCCTAGAAGAAATTGATAAGATGACTAAAACAATGGGTAAGAGTTTATTGAATGTCAATTTAACAGGTGGTGAGCCGTTATTACATCCACAATTCTATGAAGTTGTACAACTGTATTTCAAAAATACTACAGTAGAGTCTGTTTATGTTAATACTAATGGTAATTATACTGATATGACTAAGAAATTAATTGAACGATTTATTGAGAGTGGTGTGAAAGGTAAATTGTTCTTTTCTATTTCACTTGATAACTTTAAAGAAGATCATGATAAAAATAGAAGATTGGAAGGATTGTATGAGAATGCTATGAAGACCTATCATATGATTCATGCATTCAAGAATCCTAATATTACGTGTAACATTGGTATTACAGTAACCGGACATAATTATGCAAATGTAGTTCCTTTGTATCACCATTTGCGAAAAGAGGGTGTTACTTCTATGTCTGCGATTATTATGCGTGAAGAAGGTATAATTAAGAAAATTCCTGATCAAGTTAAGAAGAATATCTTAGATGCTTATGTTGAATTAACAGATCAAATTAAAAAAGATCATCTTAAAGGAGATATTCATGGATATGGAGATCATTTACAAGGGACGTTAATGAATGCTAAGAACTTTTTAGTGTATGATAAAATTAAAGAATCCTATCTAGATCCTCATTTTATTTCTCATTGTCCTGCAGGTGCTCTTTTTGGAGTTATCTACAACAATGGAGATGTCTATCCTTGTGAGATTTTGTATGAAAATAAATTGGGTAGTTTACGAGAGTATGATATGAATTTTATGAAACTTTGGGGTAATGCTGAGACAAAGAAGTGTAAGAAATTTATCAAAGATACTGATTGTAATTGCACGTATGAATGTGCCTGGTCTATTAATACTATTTCAAATGCTAAACACGTTCCTAAATTGTTTGGAAATAGTGTTCAATTATGGAAGAATGGTGCTAAGTAGTTTCGTTTTCTATTTTTTTCCAATACAATGAAGATGTTGTTTTTCCCGTGAGGTAATCAACCCATGCCAAGGTAACTCCTAAGAGTTGGATAAGCATGTAAGGGGATTTAATTTTGAGTCCAATAGTTGTCAGGACAATAATAGTTAGGGCTATACTTAAAGGTAGTATGAGAAAAAAGTATAGTAGAATGTATAGTGCGAATAATGGGAATAGAAATGCTACAAACCTTCTTGTGGGGAGGATTAATGTTCCGTATTCTTTGTATTTAGGATTCCACAACATATCTGTGGATTTAAAGACTCTATAGAGAGAAAATCCAATTCTTCTTCTTATTTGGTTGAGTTCTTCTCTTACGTTTTTTGGAGGTTGTTCAAATACAATCGTTTCTTTGTCAACGATAGATCTGAGTCCTTTTTTTCTGAGAGCTATCGTGAGGTCAAAATCATCAGCTAGGGAATCTTTTGGAAATTTAGGGAAGTGTTTTCTATCATACATCATAAATTTTCCATCTAATGTGCATAAGGTGTCTAAAATCCCTTCTTCATACCTTGTTTTCCAATCTTTTTTTTGGTAACTGTTTTTTGATTTCCAATACCATTGATTTCCTTTTTTTAATTTGGTGTAGGCACAAACAGCTGCTATTTTTCCATGGAGTAATGATGCACAGCTTTTTAGGCCGTTTGATGTTACTCTGCTGTCGGCATCTGTAATTACTATTATGTCATGTTTAGCATGCTCTAAACCTTTGTTAATAGCATTTCTTTTTCCTTGTTCACTTTTGAGAAGAGTTATTCCTAATGACTTTACTATTTTTGCAGTGTTGTCTGTGCAACCATTTTCTACAACTATAATTTGTATTTTATCTTTAGGATAATCTAAGTTTTGTGTGTTTTCTATTTTTGCCTTTATATTTTCTTCTTCGTTATGTGCAGGTATGATTATTGAAATAGAAGGGGTATGTTCTTTTCTAATTAAAGAGTTTTTTTTATTTAAGAATTTTAAGAGAGGAAGATACGCAATCATGGTAAAAGCAATTATACATAAGATTAGTAGAAATACTACCTGTAATATTGTTGCAATAATCATTTGTAGATTTTAAAATTATTCTTCAGGGTATACTTTTTTCCCTGTATCTAATTCATATATTTCAATCACATTTGCTGGGCAGATTTCTGCTGCAGCAAGATGTTTAGGAAAATCTTTCTCTTCAATGATTAGTTCTTCTCTTTCATCTGTCTTTTTAGCTTCAGGAGATTTTAGCGTTGCAATTTGTTTTTCAATTAAATATTCCCAGTGTTCAGGAGCAACGTTTTCACAAGCTACTGCACCAATACAGTCCTTTTTGATGTATACTATTTTGTATTTTTTTGTCATTTTAGGTCTAAATTGGCCATGGTTTATATGGTTTTTGTATGGCACTGTATATTTAGTGGAAGGTTAGGATGGTATGTAGGCGATAGTTGTGGATGGAAGGCATATCTATGTGTTCCTACTTTTGCTTTGAAGGTAAATAAGACTCCTTTTTCTTGTTTGATTTTGCAATTGGTCTCTTGTGAGGTTGTTATTGTTTCATATTGGAAGTGTAATTTTTGATTTGATGCTCTACCAATGTTGTATGGAATATATCTTAGGTCAAATGTTTCTTCTAGGTCTTTCTGAGTTAGTGTGTTGTAGGGATTATTTTTGAGTGTGAAGTCTTTTCTTTTCATAAATTGGAAACCTTCTACTTGGAATGAGGGTTCATAATGTTCTAATATGGTAGATGCCATCCAGAAATATCTTACGGGATGTCTTATGCCATCTGCATTGTTAATTTCATTATCTGTTTTCCAAACGACTAAGTCTGGAGACCATGCTAGGAAGTTTTCTATTTCTTTCATTGCTAGAGATTCATCTCCTAATTCGTAGAGTAAGGCGTGATGGAGAGGATATTCTAAGTTAAGGACTACATTATATAGTGATTCATCAGAGAAAAAGAATATCGATTCGGCTTCTGTTACTGTTATGACATTTCTTAACGTTTCAAGTTGTTGAAAGTCTGTTTGAGGTATGTTTGCATTCACGCCAGTGCTTGAGTCAAATACTAATGGTTCATGGTATGCCCTTACCGGTGTGATGATGTTGGGAAGGAATAATATAAGGATGAGTATGATTGTTAGGCATACATTGGTGAAGTTATTCTTCTTTGGTGTGAGAAATTTTTGAATATTTTTGAAAGGTGGAAGTGATGAACATAGCCAGGCAAATGCTACAATGGGAAAAAATCCTAAAGGAACATTATAGTGGTTTACATCTGAACGTACGAGCATTATTTTCATGACTACTATTGATAGTAGTGTGAGTAGGGTAAGAGCAATGGTTTTGTTGTCTCTTTGTTTGAAGATGGAGATCAGGAGATATCCAAATAAGAAGAGTAAGGATAACCACATGATACCGAAGATGAGGTAATGTTGCTTGGGAAGGTAGGTAAATGCTTGTTGTGTTCCATATAACATCGGATAGCCAAACGTTTTTTCTAGGTTTGACATTTGGATGAGGTTGAATTTGATAAATGCAGGGATTTTATTATTTAAGAAGAGGAGCATAGGGATAAATCCTGCAATGAGGTAGGTGAGATTTGGTGTGAGGTTGTCTTTGTTTTGCCAGATGCTTAAGAGGAAGTAGATTCCAAATAATGCTGTTCCCATGATGGCAAAATCTGATGATAAAAAGAACTGGAGTGATAGGAAGAAAGCTGATAGGAATAATAGTGGTTTTTTATCGTATATGAGATGGAGGAAGAGGAAGATTAATGCTATTAGTAAGGGGAGTGGTCTTCCGTCATAGATAATGTTTACTCCTAGTTTGTATGCTAATAAGAAGAATAATGTGGGTATAATTGAATAGTGTCCTTTGAATAATCTGAAGATTAAGAGTAGGAGTAAATAGGTTGCTATTATTGTTAAGGGATTTACTATGTTTATTATTTGTTCAAATGTTGCTAGAGAGTTATCTGCCCCTAATGCAAAAGCAATTTTGAGGTAGAGGACATTTCTAAAAGGGACATGTTCTGTGTATAATGTGTCAAAGCCTTTCTCTGCATGGACAATAGCTGCTCCATGGTGGAAATAGTCTGGAATGATGAAATCTCTTGTGGGATAAGTTGCAAATATGAATATTGAGGGGATGATGATTAAAGCTATGATTAACCAAGGTGCGGTTTTTTTTAGCTTGGTTAATTTTGTTAGTGGTAGATTTGTTTTATTCTTGATTATTAAGGCGATTAATGCTAATAGGAGGAATGACACGAAATAATATAACGATTCTGTCTTTTCTTTAAGATCAAAGAAGATTGCATTACCTAGGCTTGGATAGGGGTTTGGTTCTAATAGTGGGAATATAGGGATGAGGAGTAGGTAGAGTGCAAAGAATATGATTGTTATGATTGCAAAATGCTTTGTATTCATAGAATTTGGGAAGTTGAGGTGGTCTTTAAATGTTTTGTATTCGTCAATTATGATGATTATGACATAGAGATTTCTCTTTAACAAGCTTTAAATACCTACTTTATGTCTCTATTTTTATGACAGATAAGAAAGTAGCACTGATCACCGGAATAACAGGACAAGATGGTAGTTACCTTGCTGAATTTTTATTAGAGAAAGGATATACTGTATTTGGTATGGTGCGAAGAAGTTCTACAGAAAGTTTTGAAAGAATTAATCATATTAAAGATCAAGTTACTTTGTTAGAAGCAGATTTATTGGATCAGAATAGTATTATTGATGTGTTAAAGGAAAGTAATCCAGATGAAATTTATAATTTGGCTGCACAATCTTTTGTTCCTACAAGCTGGAAACAACCTGTTTTGACAGGAGAGTTTACTGGACTTGGTGTTACAAGAATGCTTGAAGCAATTCGAGCTGTTAATCCTAAGATTAAGTTTTATCAAGCTTCCAGTTCAGAAATGTATGGAAAGGTTAGAGAGACACCTCAATCTGAGACTACTCCTTTCTATCCAAGAAGTCCTTATGGTGTTGCTAAAGCATATGGTCATCATATTACTGTTAATTATCGAGAGAGTTACGATTTATTTGCTTGTTCAGGAATATTATTTAATCATGAAAGTCCTCGAAGAGGAAAAGAATTTGTTACACGAAAGATTACCTATGCTGTTGCTCGAATTAAGCAAGGATTACAAAAAGAATTACTTTTGGGTAATCTTGATGCTAAAAGAGATTGGGGTTTTGCAAAAGATTATGTTGAGATGATGTGGCTTATGTTACAGCAAGACAAACCTGATGATTATGTTATTGGATCTGGTGAAACACATTCTGTTCAAGAATTTGTTGAAGCTGCTTTTTCCTCTGTTGATTTAAATTATAAAGATTACGTTAAACAAGATGAAAGATTTATGAGACCAGCAGAAGTTGATCTTCTTATGGGAGATACAACAAAAGCTCAGAAACTTTTGAAGTGGGAAACTAAAACGAGTTTTAAGGATTTAGTGAAAATTATGGTTGAAGCTGATATGAAATTAGTTGAACATGAGATTCATGCAGCAAAAGGTAAGGTTTAATAACGATTGATAACCTTTGATTCTAATGAAAGCGTTTATAACAGGTGTGGGTGGATTTGTTGGCAGTTATTTGGCTAGGGAGTTATTGAAGCAAGGTCACACTGTTTCTGGTTGTGATAGAATAGAGAAAGAGATTCCTAATGTGACTTCGTATTCAGTTGATATTCTTGATACTAAAGCTTTAGCTGATGTGTTTGCTAAGGAGAAACCAGATTGGGTGTTTCATTTAGCAGGACAGAGTAGTGTTCAGGTGAGTTTTAAAGAGCCTAAGTTGACTCAGGATATTAATGTTACAGGTACTAAGAATTTGCTTTCTGTTGCGGGTGAAGCTCGTGTCTTGATTGTAAGTAGTGCTGAAGTGTATGGAACACCGAAGGGATTACCAGTTACTGAAGAGAGTGCAATGGCTCCTGGAAGTCCATATGCTGAATCAAGAGTTGAGCAAGAAAAAATTGCTTTAGCTTCTGGTAAAGATGTTGTTATCGTTCGAAGTTTCAATCATTCAGGCCCTGGACAACCAGGAAAGTTTGTTTTGCCTTATTTGGCTAAACAATTGGCGGAAGTGAAGGCCTTTAAACGTGATACTATTTTATTGGGGAATCCTCATGTGCAAAGAGACTTTTCAGATGTAAGAGATATTGTAAAAGCCTATGTTTTGGCTCTTGAGAAAGGTGAGAGTAAGGAAGTGTATAATCTTTGTTCTGGAAGAGCCTATCATTTGGGTAAATTAGCTGTAAAAGTTGCAAAGGAAATTGGTCGTGATATTCAGGTGTTAAAGGATCCTGAATGGGATAGACCTCATGATATTTTAGAATTATATGGAAGTTACAAGAAGTTTAACACAGTTACTGGATGGAAACCTGAGATAGATATTGTTAAGACTTTGTTGGATATGGTTGATAGTTGTTAATTCTCATTAATAGGAAAAATTAATCCAGATACATTTCCTTCTAGTGGAAATCCTGCACGATTATTTCTAAAAGCTTCTACATAAATATAGTCATTTTTCCCATCTTCTTGGGAATTATTATAGAATCGATCTAATGCTTTTCTTCCATGAGCTTTTGATAGATACATGCTAGTTAATTGTTTGTCATATTTTTTTTCAAGGAATCTATTTACCATTTTTGCTGTTTCTTCCATCACACTTACATTATAAATTATTCCTTTTGCATTTAGATTTTGTGCAATTTTTATGTGTCCTTCATGTACCATAGGCACCCATACTGAAGGTTTAATTCTTCCTAGTGCAAAACCTCCACACACTTCATCAACTAATAAATATTTATTTCCATCACTGTCTCTACTGTCTACCATAATTGAAACCCCTATTGGATCCAATTGGTTTCCCAGATACTTAGGATTTAAATGGGCTAGACCAATATCATCATCTAATAAATATGTTAAAGATTGCTCCTTAAATTCTCCTGAGGGGTAGAATGTGCATAATCCTAGGGATCTATTATCCAATACATCTGTGAGCATACCTTTTTACATATCAAAACTTAGTGAATCAAAATCGAGTCTTTGATGTATACTTCCTTCAATAGCTCCTAGTATATCACTTACTTCTTCTCTTCTCCCATACAATTTTCTAAGGCTATCTATTGCTGGTTGTACTGCTTCTTCATTACCCTCTTTTAATTTCGGTATAAATTTTTCAACTGCATCAAATACTTGATTAGATGGTACCAATTTCTTTATGGCAGCTATTTTTTCAGATTCAAAATATTCTTCCCCTAATGAAATATTTTCTGGGATTCTAGAAACAAGACCATATATAAGATATAGAGTTAAATTTGTTGGACTTGTTGGAGCTTTGATTCCACTCAAGACTCTCCGACCATATGTTTTCCCTAACACATATGGTTTTCTGGATACAAATCTTTTTTCTTGATCTGCAATTAATGTTTTAACTTTAGATCCGTACAAATAATGGTCACTTTTATTTATTGCAATTAAGGCCAAGTGTTCTTCTAAAGTAAGATGCCCAGTATCAATATCAGATTTTTCATTTGCTATTTCTACCAATTTCTCTTTAATTTTATCCATATGCGTTTCTTCAATATCGGCAGCAGGACAATCTGTTAAATCTTTGATAATTGCATATCTTTGTAATACTTGTCTTTTTTTGGTATAATCTGCATTCGAGTTTACCACTCCTGAAATTCTTTGAAGAGTTTGTGGACCATCCTGAAAATATTCAAAATCCACTAAGTCAAAATATAAAGCCATTGCATTCTTGAATTCAAATCCATTTTCTAAGAGCTGAAAAAATGCACCAATTCCTTCTCTATATTTTTTTAGCTGTTTTCTAAACGCTTGAAATGCAAAGTTTGCATATTCATCTACACTTTCCCCTTTCTCATGTACAGCTGGGAAAAATTGAATACTTTTCATTAATTCACCATAGGCATATTTACGTTTAGTATCGCTCATTTGTCCTTCAATCCAAGCATTTTTCTCAATTTCTAATGTATTCTGATCATAGTCAATACCCGATTTTTTCTCTCGTGCTATAATTCTACGATAATGATCAGAAAAGGGCCATTCATGAGTTTTACTTTTTCTAAGTTCTTCTATTAATTCAGCATGTTTAATTCTTAGTCTTTCTAGTGTTTCTTGAAATTCTGGTAGAAAGTCATGATTTGTAGCATAGGGTAGAAATTGAAATGCTTCGATAGGAATTAAAGTTCGAGTTCTCATTCATTCTCGAGCAATTTTATACCAATTTTCAAATTCTTCTTGACTGTAGTTAATTAAATTAGCTACAAATGGAGTACGAAGTATGCCTGAGAAATATTGTATTGCATCATCTTGAAATTCTTCTGCCAGTGCTATACCATATTCTATATATTTATCAGCAGTTTCATTTTCAAATACTGATAGTGCACGAATATTGCTCAGAAATGTATTTCCACATGCTCTATTTCGTTTACCAATTTGTATTGCGGCATCCACAATACTTTCATGATGGTTTGGAAATTGAGAAAGAACAGTTAGACCCGATCCAAAATATTCTACAGGATTTAATCCACATTTTCCAATTAATGTACATCCTTGTAATAAGGTCTCTTGGTCTTCAGTTCTACTTGGATCCATTTCAATAACTGAATCAAATAATCTATTCACTTCAAATTGACTATCAGGAGGGGCTTTTTTTATTACTTTTAGAGTATATTCATACATATTTTCATTTTTACTTATTTTTTCAAGCCTATTTAGCGGATACCAACTATCCAAAGACCCTTGTGATTCAGGGTGTGCTTTTTCTAGATAGGTGAATAACATGAGGATATCATTTTTTCTTTTACTCATTTTTTGATCATTCAACGTGGTCAGAAATTCATCGTAATTGGCTATGAGTTCAGCTACTGCTCCTGTAGGAGCACTTCTCAATAGTGGTCCCAGGATTTTCCAATCATCCGTATTTTTTAGTCTAAATACATTATCAAGGAAATCATTTATTATTGTTTTTGCCTGATGTTTTGAATGGGAAACTTCTCTAATTGCAGGAAGAGAATGTGCAATTGCTTGTATTTCTTCTATACATAAATCTTCTAGATAGGGAAGATGTTCATAAAATGTTTCGTAGGGTACTTGAAATGTATTATTATGAAATAAATAAGGAATTGTTCAAATTACTCTATCTGTAAAAGTATCAAATTCTAAAGGTGATGAAAAATCATTTTTTATGGGCTCCACAACTTTCTTTACTAGATCTTTTGGTATGAATATTCCACTTTCATGTTTTTCTCTTTTTTCCCTTCGAAATTGTTGTGCTCTTCTATGAAAATATCCCTTTTTTTCAAAAAAATTTCTTCTATCTAATTGTCTCTTTACATTCTTAAATAGTGATTTAAATTCAGCTAATGTGTCTATACTAGAGCCTTGCATATTTGTCACTAATCAGGGGGTATTTATAAAGGTAAGCTTGATTTAGGAAGTAAAATACCAACTTATAAATACAACATATTACCTCCTAATTCTTATGAACTATGCAAGAGTTGAATGTATTCCTTGTGAACGATTATTCTAGAAGTTTCTCTCGCCCCAGATTGGTTCATGAAATAGAAGATTAATTACAACACAAGAAAAGGGGTTATGAGGTTATAAAATGAAACAAGTTATTAAGATTGGAAGTAGTTGTTTATTTGATAGTGAGAACAAGATTAATTATGATGTATTAAAGGCAAGAGTAGAAGAAATTAAGGCATCAGATGATGAAACTATTTTAGTTGTATCTGGAGCTATTGCTTTAGAGAAATGGTATCAGAAGGATCATCGTAAAAATGATGATATTGATGACAATGAGTTACGATCTCTTGCAGCACAAGGGCAATCCTATCTAACCGTTCTTTATAGCGAATTATTTGGAGAACATTTAGCTCAAATGTTGTTGACAAACGCGGATTTAGAAAAAGGACAAGAAATTCGTGATCAACTAGAGTATCAGATGATTAGTGGGAAACAAACTTTCATTAATCATAATGATGCTTCAAATTTTTCTGAGGGTAGGTTGGATAATGATGTTCCCTCTGCTCAGATTGCCGACTATATTAGTGCAGATCGTTTGATTATGCTAGGAACTAATAATGGATTTAGAGATCTTAATGGTACTTTGCAGAGACATATATCTGCTATTACTGCTGAACATTATGCTTGGTGTAAGGAAAGTGGGGAAAATGGGACTGGAGGGTTTAGACCCAAGCTAGTAGCTGCTGAATTGCTTATGCCTAGAGAGATTAAAGTATATGTAGGCCATGTGTCTGACAGTATTGCAGATATAGTTATAGGGAATGTAGATAGAACTTATTTCGGCAAGTAATTTATTTTTTTATTTTTTTCAAAATAATTATCAACATTTTTTTTCCAGTGGAATTTCTTTAAGGGTTTGGTGTTGTATTTTTTATTTGATACTGAGATTATTGCTTTAGCTATACTTTCAGGGTTTCTCGGTTCTGTTAAGATGAATTTGTTAGAAACAACTTCTGGAAGTGATGTTGTGTTGGATGCAACAACAGGTGTTCCTAAAGCTGAAGCTTCTGCTGCTGTAAATCCAAACCCTTCTGAAACAGATGGAACTATCATGGCATCTGCTGCTGATACTAATTCAGGAATTTTATCATATGGAACAGGATCTAATAAGGTGATATTCTTTATTTGTAGTTCTTTGATCATTTCTTTAATATGTTCATACCTCTCTTGATATTCTTCATCTTTGCTCATCATTAGGACAAACTGAGCATCAGGCAGTTCTTTTTCAACTAAGGCTGCCGCTTTGACTGCATATTCAATTCCCTTGGATACTCCTGGACGTCCTGAGCAGAAATAGGTGAATGTATTCCAACCTAATTTCTTTTTCAAGGATTCTTTGTTGTATTTTTTAGGATCCCACAATTCATAATCTAATCCGTTATAGACAGTTGTTACTTTACTTTCTTTGATGTTTCTTTCAAGAAGCATTTTTTTTGTAGAATTAGAAACTGTTGCATAGTGCGTGTAGTTAGGAATGTAAATTAATCTTTCAAGTATGTCATGGATGAATCCTGAGATGGGTCCTAGTTCTGTTAACTCTCTCCAACGATTTATCCACACTTCGTGGACGGTTAAGAGAACAGGTTTCTTGGTAATTAATGATGCAATCCAGGCAGGAGGTGCTCCATTAAAAGTGGTTGCGTGAATGATGTCTGCTTTCTTTGCTAGTTTGATTGCTTTGGGTATTGCTGCAAAAGAAAAGAGATATCTTGAATTGAGGCATCCTACCCTGATTATCTTAGCACCTTCAATCGTTTCTGTTTTTGGTGTGTTAGGTAATCTATGAGTAAGGACAGTAACATCATGTCCTTCTTTCACTAATCCATGGATTAAGTTTTTGAAGACAATTTCCACTCCACCAATGTGGGGTAGATAGTTTTCCAGAACAAACAGTATTTTCATTAGAATCTCACTTGTTTTTTGGCTCTTGAGCTCTTTCATGAGCTACTTCCCTTACAATATCATCTATTCTCTTTTGATTCATTCTTACAATAGTGTATGAGTAGACTACAGCTGCAATTAAGAACATGAATCCCAGTATTACAAACAAGTCTAAGGTTCTTGCCAGTCTTAAGGAGGACACAATAGGATCAAGCATTTGAGGATATAGGGTGACTGCTAAGAATGCAACCCATAATAAGATCCAAAAACTTGTTTCTTTTGCTGTAAATTGATTTTTTTTGAAATGTAAATATGTGTAATAGATCATAAATGCTGAAAATAAGATTCCTATAATCTGTATTCCTAAGACCATTTTTTCACCTTCCAAGCAATCATGTTTCCTACGATTTTGATACCATCCAATACGGTTGTTCCTTTGTATTTATCTGAATAAATTGTTTTGATAGGAATTTGTGTATAGGTGAGTTTTGCATTACCTGCATTGGCAATCATTTCACCTTCAACAAAATAACCTGAAGCGTTCCATTTAATTTTTTGATACGCTTCTTGTGTGAATGCTCTAAATCCACACGTGCTGTCTTTAATAGGGAGACTGTATAAATACTTTGTGGAACGATTAATTACTGTATTTCCAAATCGTAAGATAAAGGGCATGGATTTGTTGATTTGTCTGTATCCAAATACCATATCATGGCCTTCTTCTAATGCTTTAATGAATTCTGGAATATGTTCAGGAGAGTGTTGCATATCTGCATCGATTAGGATAAATGCATCTGCATCTGAGTATTCAATCCCTGTTTTTAGGGCAGCACCTTTTCCTAAGTTTATAATATGGTGAAGGACTGTAATGTTTTGAGCTTTAGCTGCTTCTACTGTATTGTCTTTAGATCCATCATCTACCACAATGATGTTTTTTAGGTATTTTTTAACTCCCGCTATGACTTTAACGATATTTTCTTCTTCGTTATATGCTGGAATAATAGCTACTATTTTCATAAGATTAAGGGGGAGAAAACGGTTTTTAAAGCTTATGATATAAGGAATCTAGAAATTAGTTTTGTAAATATTGCAGTCTTTTACTGTTACAGTCCCAATCTACTTTCCAGATAATGATTCTTTGTCCGAAGGATGATCTTTGGTCTTCAAACTTTTCAAAGCAGGAAAGTCCATGTCCATCTTGGTAGTATAATTGAGTAAACATTCCACCGATTAATTCAGCATCCATGAAGAGTGTTTGATAAGAGGTTCCTTCACTATCAGTTGGGAAGACTGATACTCCTAAAGGTCTTCCATTTTGAAGAGGTACATAGTTATCAGGATATTCTTTAATGACTGTTCCATCCTTTGTTGCAATAGATAATCTATATGGGTGTTGGATACCATTAACCGTCTCTACTTCGGCTTCATTCGTTTTTAAGTTAATCTTGAATCCATTTACACATGTTAAGATATCTCCTTCTCTTGAGCATCCATTTAGTCCAGAAGCGTATGCAGGCCAAGGTGAGATCCAGTTGTTTGACCCTGTATTAGGATCCACTGTCTGGATTTCAGCATACATATTATTTGCATCTTCTTCTGTAAAGTCAAATTCATCCATTAAGTAGGCAACTCCTGTATCTCTTTCTGCTCCATAGAGTTGATTATACCAAGTAGCTCTATCAAAATCCCAAATTCCAAAGTGACTCCAGACTCCTGATTTTCCTATCATGTCGTCTGATGTGATAAAATAATTCTCAGGAGGTTCACAATGTGTTAACTCTATTACTTCGTTTACTTTTTCATCGGATAATCCAGCTGCGCTGTATGTTTTCATGGCAGCAGCTTTATCTTGTTTCATGGATACACGTAAGAGGTTGATTGCTTTGTAGGTAGCACCTAATTTTTCTTCTAAGATGCCAACACTATTGTAACTGCCACAATCTAACATACGTAATGTTCCTATGGCTAATTGTTCATCTCTGGTTAAGAGAGCATTCCCTACAAAATGGGCCATAGGTGTATTTTGAGTGGTACCATCAAACGTTGTGGGTCGTTGACCAATAGCTTTGAACCAGTGTCCAAAGTCCCACCATGAGTTAATAATTGCATCAGGTGAAGCTTCTTGGTGGATTTTGTCTAATGAGTTATACCATGCATCATTCATTGATGGAATTTCATGATACGCTGTTTGATATCCTCTTTCACACATTCCGTATTTACAAAACGGTGGAATTGGTGCAATTCCAATTAATAAGAGTAAGACTATTACTAATAATGCTCCAGAGATCCAATGATTAATTTTGAATTCCTCTTGCATGTAGACAATTGTTTTTTTGTAAAAATGACCGAGTGCAACTCCAATTGCTATTGCAAACGGTGAGACTGCTAATAAGATCCATCTCACTCCTTTTGTTGAGGCGTAAATGGTGGCAAATAACCAGAGAGCTAAGATGATTGAATATTTTACATCGATACTTTCATCTTTCATCCAGAGTGCCCAGAGAAATTTGATAAATATCGGTAGGCCTAATCCTACAATAAAAATGGTTCTATCATAGAGGAAATAGTTTAACGTGACTATGTATACGATTGCTGAAATTATTAAGTAACTTGCTTCATGCCATTGTTTGTTTCTTTTTGACCATAAGGTGAGACTAATTCCCAGCATTGAGATTAAGATGAGTAATCTTCCTCCAAGTTGTCCTACAATTCCTCCAATATCTACTTGGTTTTGCTCTGCAACAGTTGTGAAGACATTGGGCCAAGCGGAAACAATTCCTACTGCTTTAATTTGGGTAAATCCAGCTGGTGAGTAAAATCCACCTACAAATGTAGGATAGTTTGTATAGAATGTGACAAAGATAGCTGATCCAAATAAGAACAGGAAGAATATTAATACTGTGTTGGTAACGGCAGGTGACATGATGAATTTTTTAATATCTCTTAATTCATTTCTGCTTGCTAACGTGTGATAGATTAAATAGCCAATAGTTGCAATCATCAAAAAGTCGAAGATATGCCACCAACCTGACCAAGCGTAGGAGTATAGTCCAACACAAAATGCTGCTAGTAATGTGAAAATGGTAAGTTTTTTCCTACTGTCTGATTCAAAGGCCATCAGAAATAGCCATGTGATTAATAATGGGAAGAGAACATTGTATCCATCTGTATCTGAGAATCCTGCTGTTGTTCTTGACATGACTGATGGGTGGATGGCTATAATTAATCCTGCCATTAATCCTCCAAAGTTTCCACCGAACTTTCTTGCTAGGAAGAAAGCTGGAAAGACTGCTAAGGATGTGATAATCATAGGAAGATAGAATGCTACTGTTAATAATGAGAGATCATTGTTGAATATTTTTAGGATTTTGTATGCAATAGCTGCTAATACTGCATGGAATTTATCAGGAGGAACTTCTCTTCCTAACGGTGCAAGCATGTGGTTATCAATTTCTACACCGTCTTTTAATTCATCTCCTGCGTGGCCGTTTTCTACATAGTTTCTTGCATGTCGGTACCAGAACCAAGGATCTATTGCAATAAGATAGGTTTGTCCTGAATCATCCTGCAATCTTGATTTGAAGAATTCTGAGGTTGAGGCTATTTGTGCCTGATATTCTGCTTGATTATTCTTTTTGAAGTTTTCAAACTCTTCTGCTACTAATATATCTTTATTTTGATCGGGAAGATTAGGATATTGTTGGTTAGCGTTATCTCTCATCTGTGATTGAAAGAATTGATCTACTGAGTCTGTTGCCCATTGATCTGTAATGGGAATTGATCCAGGTAATCCTCTTAAGAACATTGATAATAGGAATGGGATTAAGACTAATAGGAGTACATTGTATTTTTTGAGTAAGAATCCTGCTCGTTTCCAGTCTACTTGGACATCATCTTCATCTTTTTCTTCTGTTGAGGTTTTTTTTGCTTTCTTTGTTAATCCTTTAATTTTTCCCCAGACTTCTTTGAAATCGATTTCAGATTCAACTTCATCTTCTATCTCTGATAATTGTGCTTCTTCCTCTTTTATTTTAGTGTTAATTTCTTTTGTTTCTTTGTCTACCTTTTCAGCATCTTTTTCTAACTTTTCTGCTTGAGCTTCAATGGTTTTTACTTCACGTTCTTCTTGTTTTAGTTCTTTATTATTAGGATCTAATTTTTCTTTAGCTAGAATTTTGTCTTCTACTTTTTTAGCATGAGCTTCTACATCCTTGACATCATCCTTCTTATTTCTACTAAAAAAGTTCTTTATTTTTGAGAAATCCAATTCTATGTCTTCTTCTTCAGGCATTAGTGTATCACCAATAATTTCTTAGATAAGGAGGGATGTTATAAAGCTTATGGTTCTATAGGATATATTTTATTTTTGGTATTTGTATTGGGGGCGTTTGAAATGGTGGAGGCACTCACAGTCTAGCGGAGCAAAGCACCGCAAGATCTCAAATTGCTGCGCAATGTTGAGACAAGCCGACTCTCGCAGTCTTTCGACTGCGAGCTGAGGGCTACGCTCTATAACCTCGATAATATTACATTATCTCAAGTATTTCAGAAATTTTAGTAAAGATGGTTCATAATAGGGTATTTTGAAGATAAATCTGGATATTTTCTCTCTATTGTTTTCTTCTAAGAGTTTTTTGAGTTCTTCTTGTTTGAATAACACTACTAATTTATTCCAATCATGAGATTTGAAGTTATGGAGTGTTTTATGTACCCTGAGATGGAGATAGAGATCCAAGAAGAGCTTTTTTCTCCAAGCAAAATCATAGTTCTTGTTATTTGTTATACATTTGGTGAGTTGCTGGGCTGCAATCATCCCCTGAATAATACCTCCAGCTGTCGTTGCTTTCACTTGGCCAGCTGCATCTCCTAATAGATAGGTATTATTTTGTTGAGTTTTCATGAAAGGATTAAAGATAGGGACCATTCCGCCATTTCTTTGTATAATGTCTGAACGTTTGATGTCTAATCTTTCAAAGAATTGTTGTAGGAGGGTATTACCATTATTATAGGCCAGTAATCCTACTAATGCTGTGTCTTTTGTTACTGGGCAGACCCAAGAAAATTCTCCTACTCCAGGATAGGTGTCTATAATATTGTCATTGTCATAGTTTACTAATACTTGTGGAGCTTCGAATAATGATAATTTCTTGAAGTTTCTAGCTCTTGCAACAGTGGAATAGGGTCCATCAGCTCCGATTAATTTAGTGTTTGGTGCTTGCATTGAAGGAGACCATTTTGTATTTGTTAGAAGTTTAGCTCCTGCTTTTACTGCTCTATGTGCCATCCATTGGACAAACTCTGTTCTTTTTATGACATAGTTTGGTTGTGAGAATTTTACAGTACAACATTGATTGTTGGGGGCGTGGATTCTTATTTTTTCAATCTCTGTATGGATTAATTTCTTAGGAAGTTTTATTATTTTATCAATATCTGAAGTGAGAATTCCTGTACATTGATAGGGAGATCCAGGATTTTTATTTTTTTCATAAATAGTAACGTTTTGATGTTGTTTTGCCAATAATTCTGCAGCAAAACATCCTGCATGACCTGCTCCAACAATTGATATCATAGACGATGGAGGTCGTTGGTGTCTTAAATATCTTATGTATTATTTTCTTTTTGTCTCATGTTGGTGACTACTATATAGTTGCTTTGTCGTCTATATTTTTTAGTATTTTATAATAGTAACAACATAGAAAACTATTTAAAGTTTGAGTGATTCCACCAAATTATAAAAATATCCATGGGGGAATTATAATGACAAAACTAACTAAAATTATTCAAAGTGCTTCCGCACTGGCTATTGCTGGAGGATTATTATTTTCTGGAGATGCGAATGCTCAGGCTGCAAAAAAGGCTGCACCAGTGCCTCCACCTGCTCCAACAGCACCTGCTCCTACTAAAAAACCTGGACCAGTTATTATTCCACAATCAGCAATTCAATATAATCCTGTTACAACGCCAACTACTGGTGGAACAGGACCAACTCCAGGATGGAAACCAAATGCTGACGCAAGATCATTTTCTGATTTTAATGCTACAAGTTTTTTCCCAATCTATCGAGCAATTACAGGTAATGATAAGATTGGAACTGCAGAAGGTATGTTTGGTGCAACTGTTACTCATATCTTAGGACAAGATCTTAAGACTGCTATCGCTCAATATGATTGGATGAGTGGTTTAAATAAAGTAAGAGATACAAAAGAAATGAAATTTGGAGAGCGAGTTAAATCTGTTTTAGCTGGAATCCAAACTACTCATTTAATAGATAAAATGGAAAATGCCTCTACAGCATTGGCATCATTACGAGCACATCAATCATATAATGCAACTGTAGGAAAAAATTACCAAGTTGGTATCAGTGCTACTAACGATTTAGGAGAGGCTCTTGTACGTGTCGCTGGACAAGTTGTTCATTTTGATTTTAAAAAGGGAGAAATAAATACAAATGATAAAGCTCCGGACAAAATGGAAAGGACTAGTGGTAGAAAGGGTGCTGAACTGATTCCACATTACCATGCAAAGGCTTTTACAGAGGTTCAAGAAGATTTAAAGAATGCTCCTACTGAAGCTGGACGACAAGGAATAATTCAATCCTATGTTAATACAGGAGAGGCACAATATGATCCAATATTTGCTGGTTTTATGACTAAAGTTGGTGAATTTGGTAAACGTGCTAGTGTTGGAAGTAATACTTTGACACATCCATTGGAAACAAGTTTAGAAGCTCTATTTTATGCAGTACCTGCAGCTGCTGATGAGGCAATGCAAGGATTAGTAACTATCGAATCTCTTAGAAAAGGTCCTACTAGTTTTGATGGATATGCAATTCCTGCACTTAGACAGTTAGTTGGTACAGCTACAGGATCCACAGATGAGACAAAATTAGGATATACATCTGCATTGGATACATTGGTTGAAGAGCCAACTACTCAAGTAATCAAGGCTGTATTTGGTCAAAGATCCAATATGCAGGATTTGGCTACAAATGTGACTGGTTCAAAAGTACGATACCAAAAATAAATTATTTTTTTCCTTTTTTTAATATATTTAATTAGGTTTTATCCATGAGCACACAACAGACGACTCCACAACTACAAAATGTCTATGCTACTATTCAGGAGCATTATGGACTAGAAGTTAGACAGCATGGTTCTCGAATGTATGTCGGTGGATTAACTGCTGCAAATAAATCTGTAGCACAACAAAAGGTTGATGATGCAGGAATTGATCTTTCTCTTAATGTTTCAATTAGTAAAGCAAATGTTGCTAAATTGTATGAAGCAGCTGGAGGGAGTACCCTAGATGATGAAGTCAGTTCTTATCTAAGTGCTCCAACAAAGGTTCAATCTGTAACTTCTCATGAGCATGTTGATCTATTATCTGAAACATTACATGATGTTGTTGCTCCAGATGTGCATGATGCATTACGTGATACGGGAATTACCTACAATGGTAAAAATTTCTATCAAAAAGGTCGAAATGGATCTTTGAAACAAACTGAAGCTCTAGATATTATTGCAAGTACCATTGCAGGATATGAATCAGGACCAATTGAAGAGTTTATTGAAGTTGAACCAGATTATTGCTTGGAAACGGCAGTTGATGGACCAGATGCATTTCCTCAAGAAGTTCAAACAGTTTCAAGAAGAGGTCGAACTGGAGCTATAGCAGCTATGACTGCAGCAACATTAGCTATTACTGTTGGAGCAGCTCACTATGGATCAAATATAGCACAAGCTGCAGGATATTTATTTTCTTCTCCACAAAGTAACTCACTGGTATATCATTCTCCTGGAGCGACAGGGTCAAAAGGAAAATCAGGTGCAAAAGGAAGTGGTATATTACAACCTACTGCCATACCACCATCAGGGTCAATTTTAACTCCAACGCCACCGCCTAGTTCAAGTATTTTGCAACCAACTAAAACAGCTAAGAAAAGGAATCCTATATATTCACCAACTAAGCGTAAGAAACATGCTAGCATTTTAACACCGACTCAAAAACCTAAAGTTGGAGGAGGAATCTATTCTCCGAATAAAGGGTCAAGTGGATTTGGAAATGTAGGTTCAGGTTTAGTGGATAAAGTAAAGGAAGCGGGTCGAGATGCAAATAAGTATAGAATAAATGTTATTGGGGAAAGTGGAGTTCCAGAGATTGATGGAGATGGAGTACATAGAGATCATGATGATAATACTGCAGATTACAAAGGAAGAAAACAAGCAAGTATTGATCAACTTGCACAGATTGTTCAGAATGACGCAGGCAATAAGGGATTGAAGAGAGTAGGTGCAGGAGTTGGTCATTTTGTTCGTGCTGCAACCAATGCTACTGCTGGGACTGCTAGTGATATTGTTGGTGGTTCTATCAATAAAGTGTTTAATAGTACAGGTAATTGGGAGAGTTTCAAGCATGGAAGAACTCAAAGAGCTCGAGATAGTATGGCAGAAATTAAGAATCAAACTACATATAATGGCAGTCAAAAGAAATGGTATCATAAAGCAGTTGATAGAGTTTGGCAACCAGCTAAGGCAGGATACCATCATTCCATAGGTAGGGTAGTAGATTTAGTATCTTTACCCGCAGAGAAATTAAAAATTGCAAAAAATAAAAAAGCTCAAGAAGTTATAGATTATACCTTACGTCTACCACTTCACTTAGGAAAGAGAACATTAGGTGGAGGAGCCGATGGAAATAATAGTGCATCAGATATTTTGTTACCTCCTGATGTTTTAACAGGTATGGACAGAGATGGAAATGGCAAAGTGAGTGGTTCTGAAGTTGTTCGAAAGATTCCTTGGCTTCATCAATTATATACAGATCAGGATCGATCTTTTATTCAAAAGATGATTGCAGAACCTCTAGCATTGGTAGGTTCAATTTTAGGATTTAATAAAATATCAGATGGAAAGGTTAGAAAGAGTCATGGTACAAACAATAATTCAACAATAGGAAGAACTGGTGGCAAGGCATTTTTTGATTAATATTATTTCATTCATTTCATTGTGCAAAAAAGGGGTTGAATAATAAGGGTTTTGCATGAAGAGATTAGTATTACTATTAATGGGAGTATTGTTGTTACAAGTAGCTGTAGCCCAAGCTGCATTTCTAGAGCATAATACTTTTACAGATTTAGGATCAAATGCTCCTGTTACTAATGTAGAAGGTCTTTTGTATGCTTGTAATGATATTCAAGAATGTCGAACTGTCCAGAACGGAGTTGTTTTCAGCGGGAATTCTGGTTCTGGAAATCAGTTGACTATAGTCTATCCAGATACACCCCAAATTAACTATTATGGGGAGTACTTCTATCAAGCATGTCGGATTCCAATGGAATTCTTATCTTTTAGTTCAGGTTCTGGGGAAATTAGTTACACTACTCAATTTGAACAAGCTGCTGATTGCAGAAGTCCAGTAGATCTTAAAGTGACTAATACAGCATTTGTTAATGAACCTGTACAAATTGGGATTGATGCTGATATTGCAACAAGAACTACATCTGCTTTTAGAGAAAATCAAATTGCACCTTTTTTTATTCCACCTAATCATGAAGATCATTATTCTGCAGAAACTCAATTAGATGTTACTGTAAAGAATTCAGTTGGGACAACTGTTTTTTCTGATAGAGTAGACTTAAATTTATTCATGGATACTCAGGCAAGTAATAACTTTCTCTGGATGCCATTAGTTGCAGGTACCTATACTATAGAGGCAAAAACTACGGTGACTGACTGTCAATGTAGCAATAACATTCCACAAACAAGCAATAAAGTGATTACTGTTTTGCCAGCAAGGCCTTTGAATCAATGTTTCACTATCTTAAATGATCTTACTTCAGATAATCAATTTCCAGAAGAGGGAGAACAAGTGTTCTACACCGTAGAAAAGATTAGCAATTTTATGGATGCAGCAGGTGTTATTACACCTTTGGCATCTAATCTTGCTATAAATGTAAGTAAAGATGGACAAGTTGTTCAAGAGATTAATCTTATCTTACCTGCTAATCCTGATGGAAATGCTAAGAAGTTTAGTTTTCCTATAACTTTTGCTCAGCCAGGTCAACATGGAATTCAAATAACTGGAATTGGGGCTTCTTGTCCAGGAGGGGCTAGTGCAAATATTCAAGATGTTATTAGTAAAGATGTTGTTGTAAATCCTGAGCCAAAACTTGATCTTTTTTTTACTGTTTTCGATGTAGCAGGAGGGACTGTTATTTCAGGTGCTACCGTTACTATTAGTAATGGTGTGAGTGGAGTTACAGGTGCTGATGGAAAACTAACACTACAAGATTTTTCACCCGGTCAGTTTACCTATACTATAACCCATCCTAACTTTGTAACGGTTCAAGATGATTTTACAATTAGTTTAACAGATATTACTTTTAACATTCAAATGCAACAAGTAAATGCGATTCCTACTCTTTTACCCATCTCAGACCAGATGGCAAAAGTAGGAGTGCCTATTGTGCTTGATCTTGATGATTTTGCAAATGATATTGATGATACTCAAAGTTCACTTGTCTTTACGGCAACTCATGATACTTCAATAGTAAGTGTTCTTGATCCTAATACACATGTGTTAACACTTACTGCAACGAGTGAGACAAGTACCTTAGTTATTATTACCGTTACTGATCCACGAGGAGCAGTAGTTACCACAACTTTCACAGCAATGTTTGTTAGTTGTATGTCCAATTCAGATTGTCCTGTTGACGGAGTGGTAGGAAATGCTTTTTGCGATGTGAACGGAGATGCAGCAAATACTTTTAGAGATCATACTTGTAGTAATCCAGCAACTATGCAAGCAACGTGTACTTTTGTTGACACATCTCAAGTGATTGATGCTTGTGGCGTAGGTGAAGTGTGTGAAAATGCAGTTTGCCAGAGTGTCGCTTGTAGTCTTGAATCACAATGTGGGATAGATGGATTTATTACTATTGATGCTTGCGATGCAAATGATGATGTCAGTAAAATATTTAGAGATTTTAGTTGTACCAATGCAGGTTCAGCAAATTCAACCTGTGGTTTTGTTGATACAAGAATTATATCAAGTGATTGTGGAGCAGGACAAACATGTGAAAATGCAGCTTGTGCTAATGTGGCTTGCAGTGTTCAAACGGATTGCGGTACGGATGGTTTTTTAGGAAATTCTTTTTGTGATACTGCTGGAGGGGTTAGCGATACTTTTAGAGATTTTACTTGTAATTTAGGGGGCTCTGCTAATAGTACTTGTTCAAGTACTGATACTATTGTGCAAACTACTATTTGTTCCCCAGGATCTTTATGTGAAAATGGTGCTTGTCAGACAGTTACTTGTACAGTAGATTCCCAATGTGGGACTGATACTTTCTTAGGGAACGCTTTTTGTGGCACTTCAGGAAATGTTGAGGATACTTTTAGAAATTTTAGTTGTTCAAATTCTGGAACGGTCAATAGTACTTGTGGGTTTGTAGATTCTATAGAGACAGTACAAATTTGTGGTGCCACCACTCCCTGTTTTAATGGAAGTTGTCAGACTCTTGCTTGTATCGTAGAAGCGGATTGTGGTGTAGATGGATTCTTGGGTAATCCTGTGTGTGATATTAATGGAAATGCTGCTGATACTTTTCGAGATCATACTTGCTCCAATGGAGGAACTTTAAATGCAACTTGTAGCTTTACAGATGCATTATTGGTAAGCGATACCTGTACTACTACTGAGACTTGTATTGCAGGTGTCTGTACGGGGATTGCTTGTACTACTTCTGCAGATTGTGGGACAATTGGTGTTGTAGGATCATTTTTCTGTCAAGGACGAAATAAAGTTCAGACATCAAGGAGTTTTAGTTGTAGTAATCCTGGAACCTTAGGGTCTGCCTGTTCATCCAGTGATTCCGTTGTACTTATAGAGGAATGTCGAAATGGTTGTAGTAATGGTGCATGTAATAATAAAGAAGTTGAAGGACTGAGAATAGACCACATTCGAATTGTAAGTGGAGGCGTTTTTAGAGGAGACGACCTCTTTCAAACCGTTGTTACTATGAATAATAATGGTGATGTCAATCTTAAACGATTACAATTAACAGCATACTTTCCAGCATTTGGGGAGTTAGCTAAGAGTAGACATTTTGATTTAAAGAAAGGGGATAAAATTTCCAGAAAGATTTTTTTACAACTTCCAGGGATTGAGCCTGGATTACATACAGTACGATTTACAATAAGCAATGATAAAGTAAGGAGAGTTGTTCATAGGGACATATTGATACAATAGTGTACTTTGTCAAGTATACTTTGTATCTTCTAAATGTTTATATATGAATTGTCTTTACTGTAACATAGTTTTATTGAGTAACTACTCAAGAATTAAGATGAAGGAAAGTTTTAAAAAAAACTTTTTCAAAAAAACACAGATATCGGGGGGTATATACAAATGAACTATAAATTAGGAATAATATTTTTATGCATGGTGACTTTATTGGCACTTGGTGCTGTTGCAGTACCACTACCTATTACTTTAAACGAAGTAAAGGTTGATGGATCAGAGCTTACTTCTGGCGCTTCAAATAGGCTAGATATTGAGCGAGATCAAAGTATACCAGTGAGAGTAGAATTAACATCTACTGCTGACTTAGATGATGTTGAAGTTAGTGTCTTTGTTTCTGGATTTGAACATAATGACAGACAAAGAATTTCAGACTATGCCCCTGTATTTGATATGGATGCAAACACAACATACATCAAGAAATTCGATCTCAGTTTATCAGATCTTATTGATGAGGACGATTACAAATTAAGAGTTCTTGTTACTGATCGAGACGGAGACGAATTAATTCAAAATTTCAATTTAAAATTAGATGTTCCACGACACTCAACTGTCATCGAGGATGTTATCTTCTCACCAGAAGGTTATGTTAGAGCTGGAAGAGCTTTACTAGCTACTGTGAGAGTTGCAAATCGAGGAGAGAAAGAAGAAGAAGGAGTTCGTGTACAAGTTAGAATTCCAGACCTTGGAGTAAGTGCTTCAGATTATATTGAAGACCTTGAAGAAGAAGGATCAGGAAATGATGACGAACTCACATCAGAAGAATTGTACCTAAGAATCCCACAATGTGCAAAGCCGGGTAGCTACGACGTTGAGATTGAAGTACGATACAACGATGGATTTGACGTATCAACTCAAAAATCTGTTATCGAAGTGCTTGCAGATGAAGCATGCCCACAACATAGTGGAAGTACAAGTACCCCTTCAACCCCACAAACTGTTATTAATGTTGGTTCAGTGAGCCAAGATGTAACTGCTGGTGTTGGTGGAGCTACTTACCCACTTACAATTACTAATGCTGGTTCAAACAGCCGATCCTACACCGTTGGTGTAAGTGGAGTTGGTAATTGGGCAAGCGCAAGCGTAACTCCCACAAATACTGTTGTTCTTGCAGGCGGAGAAACACAAACAATGTATGTGTTTGTTCAGGCTACAGATAAAGCAGATGCTGGTCAGAGAATGTTTAGTGTATCAGTTGCTTCCGATGAAAAAGTACTAAAGCAAATTCCATTGAGTGCAAATGTTATAGGAGACTACTCAGCTGGCGGAGTTAAGAAAGCTTTGGAAATAGGATTGGTAATCTTAGTTGTTCTTTTAGTAATCTTAGGACTTATTATTGGATTTAATAAGTTAAAAGGTTCCGAAGAGGGTGGCGACGAGAGTCAAACTTATTACTAATTTTTTTCTCTTTTTCTTAATCTTTTTATATTGTAACATTCCATGGAATGGCACTAGATGCCTTAGGTAATTAACATGAAAAAAACACTATCAATAGTATTGGTCTTACTACTCTGCCTTTTTACGGCAAGTGCGTTTGAGGACTTTAGTGTTGCGACAGAACCTATTGTGAGTGTTTGTGCTTGTACTACTCAAAATATTCCTGTTACTCTTACCAATGCTAACGCATTGGATCAATCTAAGACTTTTATTATTGGAGATTCTACTACAGAGAGTATAGAGAGTAGTGGCGTTCCTAGTACCTATTCTATTGCCTATTCTGGCACTGGAGGGGCTTTTGCAACAGCAGTGCCTCCTGCATTTGGATTATCTAGTGGACAAGCAGGTACATTCAATACCCAAGTAGGTGTTCCTTGTGATGCACAAGGTGTCTATGATTTAGGAACTACCATAACTACTGGTCAAGGATTGACTAAATCTTTTAGTCAAACGTTAAGTGTCTCTCAGTGTTCTAATCTAGGAGTCAGTCAAGGAAGTAGCTTATCTAAACAATGTCCTTGTACACCTGCTGTATTTACCTTTGCTTTACAAAATGCAGGTACTTTTGTTGAAACGTATGATTTGTTTATAGAATCAGAATTAGCAGAATATATTACTTTGAGTGAACATCCTATTTTACTTTCTCCTGGGCAAACTAAACAAATATCTTTGTTTGTAAATAGTCCTTGTGATTTATTTGGAGTATACGATATTGATGTCCTTATTACTGCAAGAAGTAGTGGTCAAGAATTTTGGAAGAATTTTAAGGCAGAATTTGATCAAGCATGTTATGATTATGATATTAGTTTAGGTGAAGCTCAAGTTCGGAGTGAAAATAACAGTATTCCTTTCGAACCTTTTGCAGGTACGTATGAAATGTGTGAATTAGAAGAAGTGTTAGTTCCTATCAAATTATTACACACATCCAATATTTCTAATGCATATGATTTAACATTGGATGCAGAAGAATGGGTTAGTATTAGCAAAGATCATGCAGAGTTGAATAAAAATCAACAAACTTTTTTTGTGGTAAAATTGATTGCTCCAGAAGGGGTGAGTAATAATGAGACTCAGTTTGTTTTTATTAAAACAGCTTTAGGAGATCTGGAGAAACGTGGAGACCTCAAGATTCAGGCAGAATCTTGTTATTTGCCAGATATTGCAGAAGAGGAAGTAACTATTACCAGTGAAGGATTACTTAATGTCTTTACTTTGGAGAATAAAGGGACCAGAGATGCGGTTTATACAATTTCAATTAAAGGAGAGAGTTGGATTACACCAGAAGTTCCTACACTTACTGTTGGTGCTGGGGAGACAACTGAATTAAAGATTAAAACTATTCCAGGAGAGGCTGAAGAAGGAGAATATACCGCTACAGTTGTCTTTACTGCAGAGAATGGAGTAAGTTATGAGCGGCAGATTGAATTTAAGTTAAAGAATGTTACTTATGAAGATTATGTGCCTTACATTATTGCTTTATTATTGTTATTATTACCTATTTTCTTAATTTGGAAGGATAAACAACCTGCAAAGAGAAAAATTGTGAAGGCAGCTCCTCAGAAAAAGAAGCGTAAAAAACTTCGATGGGGAAGAATTATTTTTATTATCTTAGTATTACTTATTGGTGCTGGTGCTATTGCCGGTGTTATCCAATTTAAAGATAAAGTGACTGAAAAGTTAGGAGATAATACTTTAGATGTGAGTAAACCTCTTATTGTTCAACCAGGAGCTATACCTCCTAGTGAAGATAGTGAAGTTATCGAGAAATTAAAATCATTTGAGCCGTTTCCTTACTTTTGGTATACCATTCTTGGTATACTTGTTGTTGTACTCGTTATTGGTATTAATGAATCTAAACGACGTAAAGGGAAGCCTCCAAAGAAGGAGAAAGTAGTTGAAAAGGTTCCTCCTAAAGTTTCTGAAGTTAAGGAGATTAAAGAAGTTAAAGTTGAGCCTAAAGTTGTTCCTAAAGTTGTCAAGCCAACAGAGAATGTAGTTAGTGGTGGCATGATGCGATTCTGGAAATGGTATTTGTTACTTATTGTGATTATTATAGCAGGATTATTGGCTTATTTATTATGGCCTGGTGTGTATTCATCAGCTATTGCTACTGTTACTGAGACTGTGAAGGGGATGTTTGCATCTACGGCTGAAGAAGTGGTTGTAGAGCCCGTAAAGGATGGATCGTTTTTGAGTAATCCTCTTTGGGCTATTCTATTAGGAGTTGGATTATTAGTTATTTTGATTGTTGTACTTGAATTTTTTAGGAGAAAAAAGCAAGGGAGTTCTGAAAAGAAAGTAGTACCTAAACCGGTTAAGAAAGTAGCTAAAGTTGAACCACCTAAAGCTAAGGTTGTTAAGAAAGAGCCTAAGAAGGTAGTAAAATCTAGTTCTGAGAAGAAGAACTGGAAAGTGTTTATTTGGCCATTACTTTTATTGCTTGTTATCTGTGCTGCAATCGTAGGTGTACGTATGACTGGAGAGGCACAACATACTCTCGTGGAGACTACAGACGAGCCTGATATTATTAGAGAAGTTAAAACTGATCCTATTGTAAATGCTGAATGTGATAAGAATTTTATTTCAGGTCAGGCACAACAATTAGATTTACAGAAGAGTTTTCAAGATCCGGATAATGATGAGTTAACATTTAGTGCATCTAATCCTAAGAATTTTGATGTAACTATTGTTAATGGGATTGCAACCCTTACTCCGGATAAAGGATTTACAGGAGTTGAGCATATTGTCTTTTCAGCAGAAGATACAGAAGGAAATGAGGCAAGTAGTGGTATCCTCACACTTTGTGTAGAAAAAGGGAAGTTCAATCCATTTGCTGGTTTTTCTTTTGATTTTAAGGGGATTGGTTCTTACTGGGTGTATATTGTCATTGGTTTGGCAATTCTGGGAGTTATTATTTTGCTTCACAAAAATAAGAAATCAATTATGAAATTTTTGGAAGAAGAAGATAACGGATCATCCAAAGATACCAAGAATTCTAAGTAGTTCGAACAACATACCTGTACCAGACACTATTATGATTGCTAGTTCGATGAGTTTGTTGTCTTTTATGGTATATTCTGGCTTTCTTTTTCCTTTCGCTTTCGCTTTCCAAATCATAGGAACGACTAAGAAACCTACAATACCTCCTGATATGATTCCTGTAATGTCTAAGATTTTGAAGAAGGCATGACTAATATTACTAAAGAAGATTACAAATGCTAATGCTAAAGGAATGTAACATGCACAAATATAGGATATTCTTTCTTTCATTTTATAGTCAAACATGAATGTTTCTTTGAGTGCAATTCCTATGGAGATGAATGAGGTGGATATGGTTAATAGTCCAAATATGATTCCTAGCACTAGGAATGGATATCCTAGGGCGTCTTTTAGCCCAATGATTGCACCATCTGATACATTACTTCCTGAGATTCCTAGTACCACATATGCAAAGATGATGTACACTACGATGGGTATCAGTGATCCCCAAATGATTGCAGTTTTCAGTAAGTTCTTTTGGTTCTTTAGTTCAATTTTCATTTCAGGTATTGCAGCTGTACCTAACAATGCAAACATGATGACACCGAATGGTAAAAAGAGTTGTTCTATATCTATGGTTGAAAGATTGGCAGGATTTACAGAGGAATGACCAAATATGAGAAATACAACAGTGAGTATTAATACAAGTCCTACAAGAACAAGGACGAGTTCTTTCATCAATTTAAGGCCTCTTTTTACAATGTAGGAGAGGACGAAGAAAAATATGAGAGAGTAAATGAAGGGTGATCCGCCAAAGGAAGGTTGTAATAGGATGTTAAGAAATTGACCCCCTTTCACAATGTATGCCACAATGGCTCCCGTGAGTCCAAATAATAATGCAAAAGACATTAACCATTTTCCAATTTTTCCGAGATAGATTTCAGCATATCCTGTTAATTGATGATCTCCTTTTGTTCTTAGGATGATTTCTCCTAGGTAGAGATTTCTGTAGAGGAAGATGATTCCTATTAAGAGAATATCAATAACTCCAATCCAGAATCCAGATTTAGATAAAGCAAATGGAATTCCTAGAATACCTGCTCCCACAATAAATCCCACCATGGTAAATATTGCTTGGAATAAGGCTTTTGACATGACACTTTTTTAGGATGAGTTTATTTAAAGGTTTGTTTCGATTGTATAATATTAATCCAAAAAGAAAATGATGGGGATACTGAGATTTGAACTCAGATCTTAAGCTTTCTTCAAGATAATCATCGACCGTAGTCTCATCTCTCCACTTGCTGGAGGCTCGTATTCTAGCCAGGTTAAACTATATCCCCATTGAAGGAATATAGGTGGGAAATCATTTAAAAATCTATCGTGTCACCGATTTCTGTTTGTGAGGTATCTACAATCCCTGCAGGTAATTCAAGTACATAACATGATGGTTCTGATCTTGCTACGAATGTAAAAGGTTTAAACCTTTTCTTGATTTGTACTACTTGTTTCTCTTTATTGAGCCAGAGTACATCTATAGGATAAAATACAAAGAACATATGTAAAGAGATGGATTGTAGTTTTCCAAAGTGAAAAACAAGACCTTTATTTCTGAGTGGAGTAGTGAACATTAAGCCCCTGCATTGAGTGAACGCACTTTTGCAGTGTTTTACACTCTCAACAAGGTTTTGTTTTTTTGATATGTTAGTAATCATACTATTGTGATTGCATAATGTTTATATAACCTTTATGCAACTCTGCAATTATGGTTAAAGTTGGAATTATTGGTGGAAGTGGATTAGATGATCCAAAGATTTTGAAAGATCCTTCTGAGAAAGCTGTTGGTACTGATTGGGGAACTCCGAGCAGTCCATTAACTATTGGAAAGATTGAAGGTGTTGATGTTGTGATCTTATCAAGACACGGTAGGAAGCATCAATACAGTCCAACTCAAGTAAATAATCAGGCAAATATTCAAGCTTTGAAGGATGAAGGGTGTACACATATTCTCGCAACTACAGCATGTGGAAGTTTAAAGCAAGAGATTGACCGAGGTCATTTTGTAATTCTTGATCAGTTTATTGACTTTACAAAGCATCGTAAGAATTCATTTCATGAGGATTTTGCTGATGGTATGGTGCATGCTCCTATGGCTGATCCTTTTAATGAAGAATTGAGACAGGCTTTTATTTCTACTGCAAAAGAATTGAGCTTACCTTTACATGAGAAAGGGACTGTTGTTACCATTGAAGGTCCAAGATTTAGTACACGAGCTGAGTCACATATGTTTAGGAGTTGGAAAGCAGATGTTATCAATATGAGTACTGCTCCAGAAGCTGCACTTGCAAATGAAGCAGGGATTCCGTATGCAGCTGTTGCCATGAGTACCGATTATGATTGTTGGAAAGAAGATGAAGAAGCTGTAACGTTTGAGGAAGTTTTAAAAGTGTTTAAAGCGAATGCTGATAAAGTTAAAGATTTGTTGATTCAGACCATTCCTAAGATTACCAACGGTGATTCTGAAGCTGATGAAGAAGATGAAGATGACGAAGAAGATGGAGAAGGAGAATAGATGGAGAAGGAGAATAGATGGAACATATAAAATCTAAGATTAGGACGGTACCTGATTTTCCAAAAGAAGGAATTATGTTTAGAGATATTACTACCTTATTACAAAGCGGATATGGATTAAAAGATGTTGTTACTGAACTTGTTAAAAGATATAAAGATGCAGGAGTTACTTCTGTTGCAGGTATTGAAGCTCGAGGATTTATTTTAGGAGGTGTTCTTGCTCATGAATTAGGAGTGGGATTTGTACCTTTACGAAAACCAGGGAAATTACCCTATAAAACTGAATCTGAAGAGTATGAGTTAGAGTATGGAACCGATACCTTAGAAATTCATATTGATGCTATTGAGAAAGGAGATAAAGTATTACTTGTTGATGATTTAGTGGCAACAGGTGGAACTGCTCTTGCTGCATGTAATTTGATTACTAAACTTGGCGGAGAAGTTCTTGAAGTAGCATTAGTAGTTGATCTACCTGATTTGGGTGGAAAAAAGAAAATTGAAGATAAAGGATTTAAGGTTTTTACACTTGTAGAGTTTGAAGGAGATTAATTCTTGTTTGATTTTAACTCTTTCTCTCTCACTAACTCTGAGGCTTTGAAACAACTCTCGAATGTGCCGAGCCGACTAAGTTACTAGTCGACGGCAACGTAGTACAGGGATTTCACTAAAAAAACGTTCAACCCCTGAAGCTAAAATTTATTCTTTTATTTTCTTAGAAAGTTCTTTTTTCCGTATAAGTTCTGATGCACGGAAACAAGATTCAAACGTCCCAGCGTCAGTCCAGTATCCAGAAACAGTTCTTCCTTCTAAATTCCCTCTTTTGAGATATTCATTATTCACATCGGTAATCTCTAATTCTCCCCTACCTGAGGGTTTTATGGTTTTAATAATGTTGAAAACATCTTTATCATATACATACAATCCTGTTACGCAGAGATTAGATTTTGGTTGAGATGGTTTTTCTTCAATTGAAAGTACTTTGTTAGTATCATCAACTTCTGCAACTCCAAATCGTTCAGGATCTTCAACTTCTTTGAGATGAATTCTCGCTCCTTCTTTGAAATCTGAGAAATCAAAGGTATCTTCATAGATATTATCACCTAATATTACAGCTATTTGTTCATTATCTGCAAAGTCTTCTGCTAATGCTAAAGCTGCTGCAATTCCTCCAGCTTCTTCTTGCATGGCATATGATAGTTTTACTCCAAATTCTTTTCCTGATCCTAATAGATTTAGGAAATCACCTGCGTGACCCGGTCCAGAGATGATTAAAATTTCTGTACATCCTGCATCGATTAATGTTTGCAAAGGATAGTAAATCATAGGTTTGTTGTAGACATTTAATAGGTGTTTATTGGTAACTTTCGTACATGGCATCATTCTTGTGCCATGTCCTCCTGCACAGATTACTCCTTTCATGGTGATTCCTCCAATTGTTCTTTTTCTTTTAGATATCTTGAGAGTGCATCTTTCCAATCTGGAAGTGGATTTAATTTATTATTTATTAGTATTGAACAAGTAGGTCTTTTAGCAGGAGTAGGATATTCTTGTGTTGTGCAAGGCTCTAAAGTGATATCAGTGTTTGTTTGTGTAAAAATTTCTTTGGCAAATTCATACCAAGTGCATGAACCATCATTTGTTCTATGATAGATTCCAAAAGGTTCTTTCAGGATGTTTTTTGTTGCTTCTGCTAAATCTTTTGCATATGTAGGAGAACCTGTTTGGTCATTGATAACTTTTAGTGAGTCTTTTTCCTTAGCTAATTTTAGCATGGTTTCTACAAAGTTTTTCCCTTGATTTCCATAGAGCCAAGAAGTTCTCAGTATATAGTAATTGTCTGTAGTTTTGATAATATTGTCTTCTCCTATAGCTTTGGTTTCTCCATAAGCATTAATTGGATCTTTAGATTGGTCTTCTGCATACCCTTTTTCTGATTGTCCATTGAATATATAGTCTGTTGAGTAATGGATGAGGGTTGCGTTGATTCCTTTACAAGCTTCTGCTATATAGAGGACTGCATCAGCATTTACTTTGTGAGCAATTTCTTTGTTTGCTTCTGCTCCATCTACATCTGTATATGCTGCAGCATTTATGACAACATCAGGTCTATTTTGTGCAATACATTCTGATATTGCTTTTTGATTGGTAATGTCTACTTCTTGAAGATCTAGTTGGATAGTTTTAGGAAATACATTGCTTAATTCTTTACCAAGCATACCTTGAGCTCCCAGAATCATAACTTTTTGTTCTTTCAACGGTTTCCACCATGATTCATTTTGAGTATACCAATCTATGGTTGCTTTGAGTGCAGACTCAAAATCATGCTTAGGTTTCCATCCTAATGCGTGAAGTTTTGCTGAATTTAGGGCATATCTTCGATCATGACCCAGCCTATCAGTCACTTTTTGTATAAAAGAATCGTCCTTTTTCATGTGAGAAAGGATATCTTTGGTGATTTTTAGGTTAGGAAGTTCATTTCCACCACCTATATTGTATATCTCTCCAACGGTGCCTTTTTCGGCTACCGTTAATATTCCTTCACAATTATCTTCTACATAGATCCAATCTCGAATATTCATACCATCTCCGTAGAGTGGGATTTTTTTATCTTGGAGTAGATTTGTTATAAATAAAGGAATGAGTTTCTCTGGAAATTGATAGGGTCCAAAGTTATTTGATGATCTTGTAATAATAACAGGTAGTTTGTATGTTTCATAATAGGATCTTGCTAGATGATCCGATCCTGTTTTAGATGCAGAATAGGGTGAGTTTGGTTCTACTGGATCTGATTCTACAGAAGCACCTTCAGGTACTGAACCATAGACTTCGTCTGTTGAAATGTGGATGAATCTCTTAATTTTACCCTGTTTTCTAGCACATTCTAGCATGATATGGGTACCTATAACGTTCGTTTTAGTGAAAATATAGGGGTCTTGTATAGAGTTATCCACGTGTGATTCAGCTGCAAAGTGAAATATCATGTCGATATCTTTCATTGCTTTTTGTACGGTAGCTTCATCACAGATATCACCTTCAATGAATGTGTAGTTAGGATTAGATTTTAGGTCTTTTAGGTTTTCTGGGTTTCCACAGTAGGTGAGTTTATCTAGATTTGTTACTTTGTGGTCTGGGTTTTTTTTGAGATACAATCTAATAAAATTAGAACCAATAAATCCACATCCCCCTGTTACAAGTATTTTCATTTTAGTTTTTTTAAGTTGTTTTTTGTTGTATCAGTGGACTTCTTGGTGCTCACAGAGCACCTGCCCTTCTATTTTTCGGACCATTAGCCGAAAAATAAGGGCAACGTCCACTGATTACTTTGATACTATTCGATTGTATACTCTGAGTCTTTATCCTCATGTCTTATTTCATCTACTTTTTCTGCTTTATTTTTTCCTGCATAGAGTTTGTCAGGATAGTTTATTGATAAGGATCCTTTTTCACTGATTGATTTATACCCATGGACTACGCCAGGGGGAACAATAACTGATACTTTATTGGAAGCTCCTACCTTGTGTACTTCTTTTTGCTTGTATGTAGGAGAATCCTTTCTATTATCCCAGAGGTATAACTCGAAGTCTCCATAGCCTACAAATACAAACAAATCTGATTGGGTATGATGTTCATGAGGTCCTCTAGAAACGTTGTATTTAGTATGAGATATATAGCTCATTGCCGGTTTGTGGGCAGATTCATCATCTCGGAATGTCTCAACAAGCCATCCTCTGTCATCATCCCACTGTTTAAGTGATTTGATTATTACTCCTGAAAAAGCGCTATTTGTATCCATTATATGAATGATGAATAGGAAGCTATATAAATAAGTTGTTATTACTATCGTAATAAGGGAGTATTACGCTTATGGTGAAAGAAAGGATTAGTTTGAGTATTAATAAGGAGATTCTTGATAGATTAGACAGGGAAGTTGACCATATTTCTGTGGATAGTAGGAGTGCAGCAGTCGAACAGATTCTGAGTAAGTATCTTTCTGAGAAGAAGAAATGTGTCATATTAGCAGGTGGAAAGGCTGTTAATCTATATGACGATGGAGATTATCGACCTTTATTCAAGGGGAAAAAGCATACCCTTATTGAGGATATTATAGGAAAAGTGAAGAAAGCAGGGTATGGAGACATTTTGATCGTTGGTTCTAAAGAAGTGTTGAGTGCCATCTATAAGATAGTGGGAGAGGATAGCTCTGGATGTGCTATTGAGTATGTTGAAGAGAAACAACACTTAGGAACAGCTAAAACGTTGCAGATAGTTAAGGATAAAATCAAAGGAACTTTTTTGTTTTTACCTTGTGATCATTACTTTGAATTGGACCTTAAGGATATGGAAGATTATCATAAAAAGAATCAAGGAATGTTGACTCTTGCTATCTATAGTGGGACCAAATATGCATGGAATAAGAGTTCGATTGTTGAGCTAGAAGGTAACAAAATTAAGACGTATGAGGAGAATCCTAAAGAAAATAAAACGTTTTTAACGAGCTTGTTAATTGGAATTGCAGAGCCTGAAGTGTTCGATCAGATACCTCTGGCACAAATTACTTACAGTTTGCAAGAGGATGTTTTTCCAGAACTTGCTAAGGAAGGAAATCTTATTGGATATATTTTTTCTGGTCGATGGAAAAATGTTCATGACAAAAAAGATGTTATTTTCTGAAGTTTGAACATTTTGTTGGGAATATGCAAAATCGTTTACGTTTTTGGTGCTTTGTCGTCTAAAGTTTGGTACTTTTTGATTACTAATTGTTCCTCTCCAGTAACCATTAATTACATTTGAAATCGTAGATGTATCCTCTAAATCAACGAAACCTTTATATACGAGTAACATTAGAAAAATAATTGTGTTTAGAATAAAGTGAAGATCATACATTTAGTGGGGATCTTACTTTAGAAATCAAAATCAAAAAATGGGGTTGATACCAATGGAAAAAAGAGGGTTTGTTCTATTAATTAGTTTACTATTTATTGTGAGTATGGGTGCAACGGTTTTCGCTGCGAATGAGCCCTTCGTTGATTATAACTTAGAAAATGCGACTTTGCAGAATGTTACAAATTCTACTGGGACTCAACTTACTCGATTTGGTGGTGGATTCTTTTTGAGGAATTCAACTGTTCATAGCCCATTTATTTCTAACAATCAAACCTATCAATTGAATATTACTATTAACAATTCCGCTACAGTAGATAATAACTTTATGACTACTATCTCTAATATTACTGTTGAGCTTCCTACTGGTCTTCTATTTGGTGGTGTTGCTCTTGGAGCTCAGAACATTACTGATTTTGCAGGTCAAGAGATCCTTGATGCTAATTTTAACAATGTATATAATACTACAACATCGGTAACTTGGAATGGATCTGTATTGATGAATTCAACATCAATCACACAATCTAGTTCAGGAGCTATTATTGTCTTTAATGTTACTATCGATGATGCAACTGCTGCTGAAGGTGCTGGTGATATTATTATAAGAATATCTAATAATTCATTGGCAGATTTAAATGCTGTAACTTTTAATTACACATTATCAAGTAATGTTACACTTGACTTTACAGCTCCAACTATTACTGCTGCAAGTACTAATAACTCACTTAATTTGATTAATGTCACTTTTAGTGAAAATATTGATGGAGGAAGTTTGAATAATAATATGTTTAATATTACTTCAGTTCTTCTTCCTAGTGGTGTTGTTGCACAAGCAACATCTCAAGCAACTGCAGTCCAAAGTGGATTTGCGACTGATTCAAATTCAATATTAGTAACATTGAATGAATCTTATGCTGCAAACGCAACTCCGCTTTTGAGTTTGAATTTCAGTTCACTAACTGATAGAGCTGGAAATGCTTTAGTTGTAGATCACAGTACAGGACATTCAACTGTCAATGCTACTGCTGCAGATCAGGCTATGCCTGGAATTGTTGCTGCAGGACTTGTTGCATCAGCTTCATCATACAACCATTTCAATGGTCAACTTGTTGTTCAGTTTAACGAGACCATTGATACAAGTAGTTATGATGGTACTAATGTAACTATCCATGATAATGAAAGTATTACTACAGAGTTTGTAACTTTGAATAATACTGGAGATACTGTCAATACAGGATCAAGTTCAAATTTCCTTAATGTAACCATTGCTGCTTTAGATATTGATAAGGTAAGTGGTTTACGGGCATCTGGACTTTTGGTAAATTTAACTACTGGAGCTATCAAAGATAATGCAGGAAATGCATATCGTGTAGATTTTGACCCAACAGTTACTAATTTCACCATCAATTCATACACCAATGATACTGAGGGTGGAAATATTACATCCGTTTCATACAATGAAAGTACTGGAGAAATGATTATTACTTTCAATGAAACAATGGATCCAAATCTTATTGATTTGGCAACAGTCTATGTTAGAAATGTTTCTGCACAAGGAGTAGACACTGATACAAGTATCAATGGAGCTACAATCGATAAAGCAAACAATGATACTACTGTTACCTTAACTTTAGGAGTTCCTGCGAGAAATAATATCTCCTATATGATTAATGGAGATTCAACACCAACTATTTATTTGGTGTACAATACTTCTGCAAATGCCAATTTCAAAGATATTGGTGGAATTGCAGCAGCTGACTTGAAGAATAACCAGACAGATCTTACTACAGTAACTCTTCAAACAACAGGTGCACAGTTGATCAGATACCCTCACATGAACACTACCTTTGGTAATGTTTTGGGTCAAAGATCTGAGCACACAAAAGCGGATGAAGTAAATTTCTCACTTCATTTCAACGATGTGGTAGCAACAGATCCTGCAAGTTTTGGAACTGTGAAAATTATCCACGCTGGAGGAGCAGAAGATACAGCTTCTTGTACAAGCATCAATAGATCAGTTGTTAATTGTACTGTATCAATCTCTACTGGAGATGATGGAGCTGCAAATATCAGCGTATCAGGTTTGAAGATGGCAAACGGCGTAACCAGTGTTGCAACTAATGCATCAAACATTGTGTTTGTTGATACGGTATCACCAACTCTAGTGAAAGTGGCATATCATGACCATGATTACAATGAAGC
>CAYLOA010000003.1:56621-76735 GCA_964385185.1 uncultured Methanosarcinales archaeon
TCTTATGTAAACATCACTTTGAATGATACTGTTAACTTCACTCAAAGAGGACTATTTGACCCAGCTGCTGAGAAAGAGGGTAATATCTCTGGATTACGATTGGGAGTTGGTCAAGATATTATCAGTGATTATGCTGGAAACTTAGCTGCTACAAATGGACGACATGATATTGCGGACGGAATCGTACAGTTTACTGCTAATCAGCTGAAATATTTCAGCGTACCATTCTGTGTTGATCAGGATGATATTAGCAACCAAACAGGTACTGCAACAGGATCCATTAAGTCCTTTAGTCAAAGTGGATTCACCACAATAACTTCAGGTCAGGTTAACCCGTTACTTGGTTATGAGGCAAATATCACACGAGACTTTAACTTGTTTGTACACACCAAGTCAAAGGCTAACTGTGCTATTGTAGCTCATTCAACATCTATTAACCAAAACTTTACATTACTTGGTGTTGATAACAGTAACAGAACCAATGCTACAAACTTGTTTGCAAGTCTTGGAGATGGAGCTCAAGTAAATAACTTGTATCCAACTCCAAACACAATTGCTACAATTGAAACCAGTGTTGCTCAGTATAATGCAAGAACATTCGATCCGTTCACTGCTTACTGGGTATTCCCAGATTTCGATACAAGCAGCAAGAACTTCAACGGTTTGGGTATCAATTAATTAATTTTTTTATTTTATTTTTTAACTTACATTTCAAAACATAATTAGGGGGTATGAAAACACAAATGCTTAGAAAACACTTTGTTTTATTATTGATGTTCTTACTGGCCATTGGTATGGTATATGGAGCAGATGAATCTGCAGTGAATTCTCACTCATTTTATGGATCAGTTACAGCAGGTGGTGTTAGTGCAGTATCTGGCGCAACTGTTTGTGTCTCTGGTGCTGGTGATGACTGTATTAGTGTCAGTCCAGTAGGTTTGTATGGAGCTGCTGAAGCTAATGCAGATAAATTAGTGGCCGTTTGTACAACAGGAGATACAATTTCATTTACTATTGCCGGTTCTGGTTGTACTGGGACAAGTACACTTACTACAACCTGTGATCCTATCTCTATTACAGATTTGACGCTTGCTTTTAGTGGTACCTGTGGTACTGCTGCAGCTTCCACTAGTGGAGGCGGCGGAGGCGGCGGAGGCGGTTCTGGTGGTGGATTTACTGGGTCTAGTATAGCATCCACAACAGATATTTCTGGAGAGGCAGGATTTTCTTCAGGTGATGCTGTAACTGCCGCTTTGAGTCAAGGAGATGTTGCAACTATTACTATTGGTGACACTACCTACGAGATTACATTAAGCACACTTACAGACGACTTTGTTGTTATAGAGTATGATGAAGACTTTATTACTTTACAACCTGGAGAGGCTACCAGAATTGATCTCAATGGTGATGGTAAAGCAGATGTGAGTGTTCAATTAAACTCAATCGTAGGTGGAGAAGCAACTTTGAAATTTGTTAAATTACAAGACATTTCTCCTAGAGCTGGTGATGATACAGGAACTGGTGCAGCAGATGGATCTCAAGATTCAGCTAAAGCATCTGGTGATCGAGCACCACTAAAAGGTGTTATTGTTGTAATTGCAATTGTCTTACTAGGACTTGTTGGATACTTTATCTACCTCAGAAGACCACGATAAATTCTTTTTTTACTTTTATTTTTACTTTATTTCTAGTTTTTAATATCATTATTGCACAAACATAACACTTATATAGGAGTATGGCCGATATTTAAATACTATGGCGGCTAAAGATTTTAATCGAGAGCTCAATTCTTACTTGAATACTCGTCGACAAGGGACGAGCCTTAAAGATCAATTTCTCTCTACGTTTAAACAAGATAAACCTAAAGAACCTGAGCCTGAGGTGTTCTCTGGATCTACTATTGAAGTTGTAGAGCATGAGACTGAAAGTTTTTTTGAGCGTTTGGGAAAAATGTTAGGGATGGGTAAATCTAAGAAAGTCGAGGAAATTTCTGATGATATTGATGTTGATGTGCAAGAAGTTACTGTTACAAGCAGTCCTGAGTTTGAAAAGGAAGAGAAGGAATTTGAAGGGGAAGCAAAACAAGCTAGTTTCATTGATAAAATGGTGGGATGGTTTTTCACTAAGAAGGATACTGAAGAACACACAGAGGTAGAATCTGTTGAAGTTTCTCCTGAGCAAAATTTTAGAGATGAGATTGAAGCTTTAGAACAGGATGAGGAACGATTGGAGATTCAAGAGCAAGATATTAAACGAAAGAAAGGAGAGGTCGTTAAGCAAATTCTTGATAAGTTTGTCTCTCAGGTTGAATTTAAGGAAGGGAGTTCTAAGGAAGAAGTGAAAGAAGTTGCTAAGATTACGTTAAGTGTTATCAAAAAACTTCCTAAGGATGCATTGGTAGAGTTTAAAGATTCATATGAATTTTCACGATTTAAAGAAATTCTTAAAGATAATAATCTCGTTAAGCAGGCTGATAAAGAGGAATCCTAATACATGTTTAGAAAGCAATTTTTGGTGTTGTTTCTTGCATTACTTTTATCTCTAAGTGTTCATGCTATTACTGTTTCTGATATTCCTACTAAGGCCAACCTTGGTGATTTGGTTTCTATTGACGTTACAGTTGAGCAACCTGAAGATATGCAAGCATTGCTTAGTGTTATTTTGCAATGTCCTAATGTAAATTTGCCATTTTATACTAATTTTATTGAGCTCAGTGCAAACCAATCAAAAACTTCTACTGTTCCAGGGATAACGTTTATTTCTATTATGGAAGGACAATGTTCATTTCTTGGGCAGTTAAAACGGCTAGATAATAGTGTTATTGAGGAACGAGCTACCAATAGTATGGAAGTGACGAGTACTTTACCCTTTACTGCCAGTTTTGAAGAGAAAACGTATGATCCTGGAGATAACATTAAAATTACAGGAGATTTTAGTGTGACTTACGATAATTTTGATTATGCAGAATTACAATTAAAGCTAGGTGGAACTACTGCCAAAAATATTACAAAGACTAGTTTTTCTAAGACACTACGTGTACCAGATGATGCACCAGCAGGTAGTCAGACTGCGAAATTGTCCGTTAGTGATGCGTTTGGTAACAAAGGTGTAGTTTCTCTACCTATTCAAATAACCCAGATTCCTTCGGCTGTTTTGGTGGATTTGAATAGATACTTGTATACTCCAAATGAGACTATGCAGGCTGTTGTAAATTATGTTGATCAAGCAAATACCACAATTCCTGATCCTATTAGTGTAAAGTTGGAAGGTCCTAAACAATTGCTGTTACGAGATGTTTTGGACGAGAAAACAGTTACAGATAACGTGTATACGTATAGATTTGGTTTACATGCAGAGCCTGGAGATTATCGTCTAACTACAACAGCTGGAGAGATGACCACGGTAACTTATTTTAATGTGAGCGTCGTTAAGGATTTATCAGTTACTTTTGATGATTCTCGAGTTATTATTTTTAATTCAGGGAATGTTAAGTATGATGATGATATTACCATAAATATTCCTAATTCAGAGGAAGCTGTTACGAATGCTATATCATTGACACCTGGAATTCAGACGGTTATTGACCTTTCTAAGTATGCCGTTGAATCGGGCGAACAACCGGTTAAAGTTACTTTTAGTAGAGGTGGTAGTAGTCGGAGAAGCTTAGGTGCAGGTAGTGCCACAGAAGAACAACAGAGTGAGCAAGGGGTTGGTACTACTGCAGGATCTGCTTCTGAGTCTAATTCCCAAGAATCTACCGTGTCAGATACTGTTCATATTGAGAAGAAAGGAATATTTAGAGCCACGGGTGCTGCTGTTGCAGGTGTAGTAACAAGTCCATCTCTTTGGGCATTTTTTCTTGTAGTGGGTGCGATTGTAGGTTCATTTATTTTTATTAAGAAAAAGGGATTTGGAGGGGGTGAACCTTCTGAAGATATTGATCTTAGCAAGGTGCAACAAGCCATGGATGATCATGAGATTACTCCTGAAGCTCGAACTGAAATTAAACGGGTTGCTGAACCTGTCATGCAGGCTGCTCCTGAACCTAAAGATGAAGATATTGTTGTAGAATTGGATGATGATTAGAATATAGAAATAAAAAAATAAAATAAAAAAATTTAAGTCCCTTCTTGCCAACTGTTCAAGTATTTCTCCTGTTCAGGTGTTAAGGTATCAATTTTAATTCCCATGGACTCTAATTGTAGCCTGGAGATTTCTTGATCCTTTTCTGGATCTAATTGATATACTTTGTTTGAGAGTTTTCCTTTATTTTGTGCTAGGAATTCACAAGCAAAGGCTTGGTTACAAAACGACATAGCCATGATGGTAGATGGATGTCCTTCTGCAGCTGCAAGATTGATTAATCTTGCTTCTCCTAATACAAAGACTTTTTTGTTGCCCAGCATGTATTCATCCATATACTCTCTGATTTTTCTATGGTTTGTAGCTAGTTTTCCTAATTCTGCTACATTGATTTCAGAATCGAAGTGACCAGAGTTAGCTACCATTGCACCATCTTTCATTGTTTTCATATGGTGAATATCGATCACGTGCTTGTTACCTGTTACCGTCACAAAGATATCTCCTAGTGGGGCTGCTTCTGCCATAGGCATAACTCTAAACCCATCCATGGCAGCTTGTAGTGCTCTGAATGGGTTTACTTCAGTCACTATGACGTTTGCATCTTGACCTTGTGCTCTTCTTGCTAGGCCTTTTCCACATTCTCCATATCCTACAACAACAAATGTTTTACCTGCAATGATTACATTGGTTGCTCTTAGGATTCCGTCGATTGTGGACTGTCCTGTTCCTTTCAGATTATCCATTAGATGTTTTGTGTCTGCATCATTTACAGCTACCATAGGATATTTGAGTGCGTTGTCCTTGACCATGGAATTTAATCGAATAATTCCAGTAGTGGTTTCTTCAGCCCCTCCAATAATTTCTGGAAGAAGTTCTGGATGTTTAGTGTGAATTTCCGTTACTAAATCACAACCATCATCAATGGTGATGTGTGGTTTAAACTTGATGACGTTTGTTAGATATCGGTAGTAATCTTCGTTTGATTCTCCTTTGTATGCCCAGATATTTACACCTTCTTCTGCTAATGCTGCTGCAACATCATCTTGAGTTGAGAGAGGATTACAACCCGTGATTGCCACTTCTGCTCCTCCAGCCCTTAATGTTCGTACTAGAATTCCCGTTTCTTTAGTTACGTGGAGAGCTAGACCCACCTTTAGTCCTTTTAGTGGTTGTTCCGTTTTGAATCTTTCTCTTACTTGTAAGAGGGCTCCCATTTGCATTTCTGCCCATTCAAGGTTCTTTTTACCTTGCTCTGCTAATTTCATATCCTTTACTTCATAATTTTCTCCTGTATCCATATAGATCACCTTGTTAGTTTATGAGATAGGGAAGTAGTGGATGATTTATATATATTTGTCTCTATTATGTTTAATTTGTCCAAGAATAGTGGATATTTATGGACAAATATAGTAAGTTTTATATAGTAGTTGGACAGTATACAGTATATTAGGAGTTTGGTGAGGCTCTCTGGAGATTTTCAACCCCAACGTTGATACCCTTCCTTCTACCGGGGAGTCTTACTATTTTTTTTATAATAAAAAGAGTTAGATTGAGTGCTAAAGAACTGATGGAATTACAAGAGAAAGATCGGAAAATTATTGATTTGCTTAGAGAGGATGCTCGAGCTACTATTCGAGACATTGCTAAACGAACTTCTTTACGACCGAGTACGGTCCATCAACGAATGCAGAAGATGGATAAAGAAGGAGTGATTGAGAAATATACTGTCAAGTTGAATAATGATAAAGTGGGTGAGAATTTTATTGTGTTTATTATGGTTAAGAGTTCTAAAGATATTGAGAAAAGTGCTTTGAAGGATGATCGGATAAGAGAAGTGTTTGGAGTTACCGGTGGTTTTGATTTAATGATTAAATGTAAGTTTAAAGATATCGTTGACTTTAATGATTTTATTATTGCTTTCCGTAAGAAGGATGGTATTGAAGCTACTGAAACAGTAGTGAGTACGGTTACAATTAAAGAAGAGCTTTGATTCACCCTAAGTTTTATAAATAAAATCAAATTTACTACATCATGGATTCAATAATGCCTGAAGAATATATACCTTGGGACTTATTCATTCTTTATCAGACATCGATTTGGAAACTTGAAGATTTAATTATTAATGGTACAACAGATGAAAATTTTCGAGATCATAACATGGCTGGCAGAGATTTACTGATAACTCTTGGAACTATTAAATTAAGACAATGGGACAAGCCAACTTTTTTTTGGAGGCAAGAGAGTTATTACGTAGAAGTTATGAAGCACTGGACGCTTATTTTGATGAAACTTCTAATATGGAATGTCTTGCTTATCGAGGATTTCAACAGGAAAGAAGAGACGATTTAGAGAATTTTATCACAGCAGATTAATATTATTGGATCGAACTAATATCTACTTTCTCATTTAATCTTGCAGGCATTTGTGCAACTACCTTAGCTGCTGCATAGGATGCAATTTTTCCTGCTTCTGGTAACGGTAAGGCATGAGTGATTCCGTAGAGGATGCCAGCTGCATACATATCTCCCGCTCCAGTTGAGGAAATGGGATTCGTTGAAAAAGGTTCTATTTTAAAAAAATCAATGTCTGTTTTAATGAACGAACCTTGGTCTCCCAGTTTTACACAGGCAATGTGACACATCTCTGCAATTTCATGGAGTGCACCTTCTGGATCATCTAGTTCTGTGAAAGCTTCTGCTTCAGAGTCATTTGCAAATACAATATCTACGTGATCTTGGACAAATGTTTTGAAAGCTTCGAGGTTTCGTTTAATTAATCCTGCATCGTTTAGATCTATTGAAACTTGGACGTTATTTTCCTTTGCAATTTCTACTGCATGCAGAATAAGTTCCTTAATTTCAGGAGCTTCTAGTTGGTATGCTTCAAGGTGTAGGATTTTGCTTCTTTTCAGATCTTCGTCGATAAAATCCGGTTTTTTTAGGTTTACTGCAGCACCTAGGTGCGTTGCAAATGATCTTTCTTTGTCAGGTGTGATAAATGTTATGGCATGACCGGTTTGAAATGAATCCGATTTTACCATATTTCCTTTGATTCCTTCTTTTTCTAGAATAGTTTCGTATAAATCTCCGTGTTTGTCATCACCAATCTTTCCAAAAAAAGCTCCTATTCCTCCTAGATTTGCTATGCCTGCAATAGTGTTTGATACAGATCCTCCTGGGAAGTTTTGCATGGGAAGATGGCTAATTTTGTCTAGCATTTCTTTCGCTTGATCTTGTTCTATGAGAATCATCTCTCCTTTATTGAGTTTAAAGTCCATTAATGTTCGGTCATCTACTTCAATTATGATGTCCATTAGAGCTGAACCGATACCAAAGACGTCTATGGTTTTTTCTTCCATAAGACAAGATATGTTTGGAGGGGTTTATAATCATTATGTTGGTGAAGAAGATAGTACTGTAATATTTTTCTTCGTAAACTTAATATATTCATAATTCTTTTTTTATTTAGATGAATAAGAAAGCACAATGGGTGGGGATGATTCATAGAGCGTATCAGAGTGAAGAGTCACGAAAAAGAAAGAGCAAAGCATATCTTTTGAAGCATCAAGGATGGAGCGTAGAAGATATAGCTGTTAACCTTAAAGTATCTCCATCCACAGTGAGGAAATACTTACGGGAGAAACCTTCCTCTGAAAAAGTAACCTTTACTGTAATGAAGAAGGATAAACCTCAATCTCCACAGGACCGGAAAGAAATAGTAGTGATGTATCTGATGCCATTTGTATGGATCCCACTTATGGGTGTAATGTTATTTTTGTGGGATAGTTTGTGGTCAGTCCTCCTATCTATCGTTTTCATTGTGTTTATCTATAAGGGAATAGTGAATCATATGAGGGGTAAAAGGAAGTAGGTAGTTTTTACAAGCAACTTTCGCTACCTTTATTAACTACCAAAATCACCATATAATTATAATTGTGCGAGGCGAATAAACATGACAATATCAAATAAATTAAAAAGAGAAATTAATGGTGTTACAACACTTTTGAGTTATTTTCATAATAACACAGATATCATAGTTCCAGATTTAAGTCTAGAATTCATAGAGTTTGTTGATACTGACAGATATAATTGGAACCTAGACACTAGAGATTGTGTGAGACTTATTGAGAAAGTTGAACTTAATGTTAATGAGATGTCTACTAAAGATCAAGGATGGCAACAAGATATACATACATTGAAAAATCAAATCAGAATGATCTTGAATGTAATGCATGCAAACCCTCCAGCCCAAGATCGAGCTATTTTTCAGTAACGTGGGTAATTATATAATTACGCCTAAAATTTTATAAACCCTCTATTAGAAGTAGATTCTCAGGAGGTGAAACTAAATGGATAAAAAAGAAGATATTATGACTGCCAGTGGTGTATGGATAGCATCTACCACAGGATCAGAATATGTGCCAAATGTTTGGTATGTACCAAGATAAAGGATTTATCGAAACCTTTACAAACTTCTGGGACAATCATACGTTATGGTTGTTCAAGTTGTTTTATTCATTGCTTTTGGAGTCCTCATATGGTACATTTTCACTCTTCATAGAAAAATCACAAATCAAAATGTGGCATATGGTCAATTGAAAAGTGAGCTTCATTCTAGATCTGTTAAGCATGGATTTGCTTGGGAGCAATTTGTTCCGTTCATTAAACATTTTCCTTACAACAAGAATAACTTCAAATTCCTAGGAATACCGGTTGATGGAATTGCCTTTGAGGATGGTAAAATAGTACTATGTGAATTTAAAACAGGGAATTCTCAACTAAACAATTCTCAGAAAAAAGTTAAAAAATTAGTAGAAGAAGGAAAGGTCACTTTCGAAGAATTCAGATACTAGTAGTTTAAATTCCGAAACCTTTACAAGTTATGACCATTCTCCTACCATAGTATGAGAAGTAAAGAATATTTTATAATAAAAAATAAGTTTGATGATGAGCTTAAGAAGTTCATATGAAATAGGGATGGGAATAAGTGTAAGAATTGTAATAAAAATTTTTTTACTGAGGTAGACTATGTTAAAAAATATTGTAAAGAATTATCAAAAATTGAAGAGTTTGAAGTTTTTAAATGGACACAAACTTGTAACAATTGTTTAAAAGATACACCTAGAGTTAGTTATTATGTTGAACTTGATTATCCTTATTGTATAGGACAGCAAGAAAAGCTTGATAAACTTTTATTGGACAAGTATGAATTTGTTAAAGATGGTTTTAGTTGTACCATGGATTCTAAATGTATTGCTAACCATTATATTCATTGTGAAATGATTCAAGGAAATTACTATATTAGGGGTGAAATAAATGATCTCCGTTTGGAAGAAGGAATGCCTAAAGAATTAATGGATGGTACTATTCCCAATGTTTTGAAAAAAGAGGATTTACATATTATGGAAGAAAATGTTCAGCCAAGAATGGAAAAAGAACCCCATGAAGGTCATGTCCACCATATTGATGAAAATAGAATGAATAACCACCCTGACAATTTAATGCTCCTTTGTATCAATTGTCATACTAAGATGCACTGCGAAGAGAAAAATGATTGATTTTATAGAAGAGTTCTGGGATGCTATGCCGAGCTGGGTAAAAGCTACATTGATTAGTATGGCTTTTGGTTTTACGCTTATTTTGGCAATTAATTTATTTGTTGGTGAAGAGGAGCGAAACATGTAGAAGAAGCCCTAGGAGCAGAGGAAACCGTTAATACAATGGTTCAGGAAAGTGTTGCGGAAGGAACATCACTCGTCGCAGTCGAGCTAACTACAGAAATGATAGAAGTAGGAGAACATTTGGCACAAGATTTTAAGAATCCTCGAGATAGAGCCACATTTCAATTTTTCTGGAACATACTTATTGTGTTGCTTGGCATAGCAATTTTACTCACAGGTTATCAAGCTATTAGGAAAGTAATATAGATTATTTCTACCCTACATGGACAAGTCTTTCTAAATCATTCCATAATCTATCAAACTCTTTGAGATATTGATTGGCAATTTCTTTATTGTGGATGATTAATACATTTTCATCATTGGCTGTGTTTCCATTGCTTGTTGGGTTGTATGAACCTGTAATTACTATTTTATTGTCGAGAATAAACACTTTATGGTGGAATGTGGCAGAGGTGTTGTCACCTTTAATGTTCATGCCTAGTTTTTGCATGTTTTGATACTGTTCATATTTCATATTCGTTCTTGAAGATTCATGGATACCTTTAATGTTGGCTGTGTGTCGTTTTCTGATTAAAAGATTTGCAATATCTTTGTCTGTGAATGAGAATGTCATAAAACGGATAGATGTGGCGTTGTTAATTAAGGGTAAGATATGTGTTTTACAGTTATCTTCAGGACAGAAATAGTTCTCAATCTTGTTATTGTTGATTATTATTTTTGGATAAGGAACAGGAGGGCCACCACTATATTGTCCTTCCCACATTTCATCAAATTCAGCTTGGTAGTTTATGGCTAAAGCAGGGGAGGCAATGAATAAAAGATTGTTATTGTTTTTTGTATTTCCCCTTACTGTGGGGTTCATTGACCCTGTAATGACTACTGTGTTATCTAAGATACAGAATTTGTTATGCATGAGTTTTTTCCCTTTAGAGAGTTTGTAGTTGAGGTTTTTAATGTTATTTTTTGGGAGATGTTTCTCATAGGTATTATGGATGATTATTTTATGTTCCTTTTTTGCTATGCTGTTAGTAAGATCTGCTAATTGTAAATCAAAAAATGCACATTCGACGATCTTTGCTTGATTGATATATGCAATCATTTCTCGTTCACAGTTATCTTGTGGACAGAAGAGTATTTTGAAGAGGGAAGTTTGCTCAGTTGGATGTTGTTGTGTTGAAGGTGCTTCGGAACATGCAATTAAGAGTATAATTATGAAGATTAGGGTTATTTTTTTCATAATTAATTATAGAACTCGTGTTTAATATGTCCTTGTACTCTATTTTGTAAATATTTCTGGAGAACCTGAATCTATTCGGAGTTACTTTGCTAATTTTTTTATTTTTTCAATACTTTTTCGTAATGTTTGTGGAATGTCCGGAAAGGATTTTTTCATGGCATCAGTTATTTTTTCTACTGAAGTATCTTTAGTCATTGGTTCAAATTTTAGGTTGTGTTTTTTAGCTAAGATAACAGTTTCTTTATCTGTTAAGGGCAGGAATAATTTTACTAACTTCTTGTCTTCTACTATTTTTTTCTTGTTAAAAACTGTATGAAGAAATGTGTTATTCTCATCATCTGTCGTCCAAGGGAGCACAATCTTGGTTGCTTTTTCCTCTTCAGATGTGAATGTAATGGGTAGGTCTCCTACAATATCTTTTACCATATGCTTGACAAATGGATCTTTAGCCAGAATGATGTCATTCTTTTGGAATATTCTCTCTAATCGAGCATACTTTCTGAGCTTTTTCTCCAATTTTTCAATTTCTTTATCCATTTATAGAAGTAGGTCTCTTTCTCTTTTTAAATTGTATTATGGAGTGTAGATTTCTTTGGTGTTCACTTGTTACCACTCACAGATGAACCATTAAGCGAAACATTTATATACCTGCTATACTACTCTATAGTAGTGTGGGGGATTGGTTTTATGACTAACCCTTATTTTCACAATCACCTCTTTTTCCCTTCGGCGGGTTGCTTCGGTAACCCGTTGTTGGGTTTTATTATCATTTATCTTTTACTTGTTTTCTATTTACTTTTTTGTATTTCTTTTTCTTCTTTTTCGATGTATTGATGAGTTTGAAATTTACTATTCCAGCAGCAAGGAATAATCCAGCGGCTAGTCCTGCAGTGAAGAGCACAATATTATTTTGATATTTGACCAGGAACGATCCAATATAGCTATTTTTAAGATTCTTCAGTTCATTTCTTGTCATAAATCTTCCCGTTAAGGAGTTCTTGGTGTTGAAATACATGTTAAAATTGCTGAGTTCTGCAGCATATTCTATGTAGATGAGTGATGAATACGGATCCTGAGTAGATAAGGAGTTAGCGTATTCATAATAACTGTATCCTAAGATTGGAAATATTCCTTTTTGTATTTCTCTGTGTAGACTTTTTTGAACAATAGCTAATTTATCTTTAATTACGGTTTGTAGTTGATCTTCTTGTACTCCTAGATTGTTTAAAACTACATTGGCTCCTGCTTTTGCTTTTGATGCTGTAAAGAGACAGAGGGCAAATGATCCATTTCTTTGATAGTATTTTGCTTCTTTTATTTCATCAGCTGCATCTTGGGCAGAATTGGGAAGATAGATTCTTGCATATTGTAATCGTTCTTCAGCTTCACTAATCTTTTTTACACACGATATTTCTACTACTTCTGGATCTAGTTTTGCTCTTGTAGATCCCGTATCAAAAAAGGTTGCCCATGATAGAGCCGAGTATCCTCTTTCCATAGCATATGCCAGTTGATCTGTACTAGAGGAGTTTTGTTCTAAAATTTCTTCTAATTCAGTTATGGCTTCATCAACTCTTAATTTTACTATCAAATAACTTTGGACATCGGTTAATGTGGTGAGTGGTTTGTAATCAATTTCCCTACTTAAATCTGTAAATGTGAAATGTAATTCTTGTGCTCTCTCTTGAATTTGTTCTGATGTGAGGTTTTGTAATTCAAGAATTAATCTTCTGTATTGATAATTTGCACCGAAGCAATACGATGCTGCAGAGTAATAGCTTCCTTCTCCCTGAGCTTTATCAGCTCGAGTGGTGAGGTTGATAATTTGTAATTCTCTTTCTGTCATATCTGGGCTGATTTCTACTTTCGTATGGGACTCCAGGAATTTATTTTGTAATCCTTGCGCTCTTGAGCAGAGTTTATCTGCTAAGTTTTCCATTACTTTGCTATACTGATCGTCAAGGATAATTTCATAATTTCCATTTGAATTGTTGATAGGCGTGTAATGTGCCAAGGCATCTACAATATCTCCTACTTCTATTACCTCAATTCCTATTTCATTTCCAAAGGCTACTAAGTCTAATGATTGGGATGTTATGTTTTCTTTATGATATCTTGTACCCGATGGAATAAGAACTTTCTCTAGATGGTTGTCATTTGCAGCTTGTATTTTGGCTTTTATTCCCGATACAGGTCCTATAAAACCTCCTGAGTTGATTGTTCCGGTCATGGCAACCTTTGCATCTGGCTGTTCTCCTTCGAGTAACGCCATGGTAAGGATGGTGATGGCAGCACCGGCTGAAGGACCACCGATAATATATGAATCAGAGTTTATGGTATAGATAAAGTCATATTTTGAACAGTCTTTTTCTAGAATGGAGCAAGCTACATCCTTTGCAAATCTTGTTGAGATTTGAGTATCTACTTTCGTTAATGGGAACGTTTCAATAAATACTCTCCCTTTACCTGATTGAAGTTCTAGGGTGAGGTCTGCTACCGATCCTTGATTTGTTTCTTCTTGGACTGCTAGTAGGGCTATATTTCCTGTCATAGGTCGGGCAGCAGCTGTTGTGCAGAGTATCAAAAGAAGTCCTATGAGTAATAGTGTTGATTTTGACAGGTTGTTCATTTTTAGATGGAAGATATCATACTATAAAAAAGTATATGAGCTGGGGGATGTACTATTTATTCGCCCACTCATTGTAGATATCATGTGCCTCCTGTATTTTTTTGTAGAGTTTGTTTTTCATTGGTTTTGATACGTACTTTGAGGAGGCTAATATGGTGTACTCAGCTAATGCTTCTTTGTACCATTTTCTAGCCATTCTGAATTCTTTTTTCTTCGCAAGTTTTTCCATAATATCTACTGTTTTCAGTACATTATTAGCTCTGCTCTTGATGTGGGCAGGATTATCTTCTACCTTAGGGTGTTTATGGATTATTTTATTCATTCCCCATGGTTTCCACCAAGATATGTTATTTGTGTTCTTTGATTTTGGTTTTGATTTTCGGACTATTGGTTTTTGTTGAACTTGTGGAGTTGGTTTTTCTTTGAATTGGAGATTCTTAATTGCTTTTGAGACGGTTCCCATATGACTCTTTATGCTGTGTTTGAGGGTGTGAATCGTGTAGGCAATTTTTGCTTTTTGTTCATCTGATAAGAAATTACTTTCCATGTATCTGTTTGCATCTTCCTCTAGTGATTTTTCTACAGAAGATGCGTCAATAGTATCTCCTGCTTCAAGGTAGTGTTCAATCTGAGTTTTCTTTTGATTGAATTTTGCAAGTAATGAAGATGATTCTATTCTCTGAATATTTCTATATGCTGTTGTTAACATTGCGTGGATTTGTTTCTTGATTATAGTTGGGAGTTGTCTGCCCTCAGGAGCGTTGTATTTTTTATGCATTTTTATGTATATGGCAATAGCTTTTTGAGGATTGTTTTCGTCTAGTAGTTGTAAGAGTTTCTTTGTGTTATCTTCAAACCATTGTTTTTTATCTTGGTGTGGTTCATCATCTGTGGATTCTTTTTTGGCTGTAGTTTTATGTTTTCTTCTCCAGACCCAGATGAGTCCTATAAGTAAGGTGAAGAATATGATTCCACCAACTGAAGATGAAGCATCTCCTCCAAATCCGAAAGCTCTTCCGATCAATCCAGATCTTCTACTTTGGCTGTTTTCAATAAATGTAAGTAGAGAGTCATCTTGACAACTATCTAGTGTGAGTGGAGGTGTGCTTATCTCACATTCTCTAATGTCTAAGCATGATCTTTCTCTGAGTCCTTCATTTTCTTCTCCACAGGCTGACCATGGGGTGCAACTCCAATCCGGTACACAGTCTAATTGTGTTGGGGCTCCAGAGAGTGCGAATAAGGAGAAACTCTTTGGTCTTCCTACAAAGAATACAAAGCCATCTTTTTCATCTACTCTTTCAGTTGGTTGTGCAATCCATTTTGATCCCACCTGTTTGTATAGGCCAATACTAGGATCTTCTTCTAGAAGCTCAACAGGGATTCTGTAGACTATTTCTGCAAAGGCAAAGTCGTCCTTTTGTAGATTGTTTTCAATTTCGTAGTAGTTTAAGACGTTGGCATCGAATACTTGTTCTTCAGCTGGAGTTATTATTTTTATGACGTTGATGTTGACTCCTGTTCGCAGCTGTTTGAGGATAAATCGTATTCCTAACATATATTCATCTTTCACTGGGAGGTTGTAGGACTCTCCATCTCTTATTACAGCAAAGAATTTTCTATTTAGATTCTTGGATGCAATTGGTTTAGGAACTTGGATAGGTGCAATTGTTGAACTTCCTCCTCCTGCTCCTCCACCGCCACCGCCTCCTCCTGAGTCTCCGCTGGATGGAGTAGCTGTAGTACATCCTTCATCGATGGATCCATCACAATCATTATCAATACTATCTGAACATACTTCTGCAACTCCTGGATTGACGTTTGCGTCATTATCATTACAATCCAATCCTGATCTTTGATCTGAATCATATCCATCACTGTCAATGTCATTTGTTACAATCAGGGTAATGTTATTGCTGGCAATACTTGTTGACTGGTTAGTAGCGTTGATGATAATGTTAGTTGTAGTTGTGTTGTTCGGGAATGGAATTAAGGTTAAGTTTTCTCCTGTAATGTTTACTGTGATATTTTCAGGGAAGGATGCTGTGAAATTAAATAAGTCATTATCATCATCCGAAAAGTAGAGTGAGAGGTTTAATGAAATATTAGTATCTGAAATCCAGGTTTGATTTGGAATAACTGATGCAGTTTGTGGTGTATCTCGTATGGTAATTGTAGTATTTGTAGCTGTGCCATTAGTAGTTCCATCTCCAAAGGTTACTTGGGCCGTCCAGTTTTGTGGATGGGAGGTATTTCCAGCCAAAATTGTGGAAATGTAGGTGAGATTGTTGTCATTTATTCTAATACTGAACTGAGTAAGGTCTTCCCATTCTACCGTGTTGTTAAACCATCTAATGTGAGCTGTAATGTTATCATTATCTGTATCTGTAGTGTTCACCCAAAGAGTTAGGTTTTCTAAGGTTCTATTTGCTGCTGATGTATTGGATGTGTTTAGAACTATTGAATTTGTAGTTGGGGCAGAGTTTGCAGGGAGGATGATTAGGGAGTGATTTTCAGGTGATGTGTTGAGCGTTCCGTCTCCTACCACTATTTGTGCCGTCCAATTATCATGTACCGTTGTGTTTGAGGATATAATTGTTGAAATAAGTTGGAGAATATTGTCTGTATTAGAGAAAGTAGTGTTAAGAGTTTTGTTTTCTGTGGAGTTGGTGAACCATCTTACATACGTTGTTAAAGTATCTGTGTCATTATCTGTTGAGTTTATCCACAGGGTTAGATTTTGTGTAGATAGATTGGAGTTTCCAGCTGATGTATTGAACACAACTTGCGATATCGCTGGAGGGGTGTTGTTTATGAGTATTGAGAGGTTGAGGATTGAAGAGTTTAAGGTATTGTCTCCTACGATAATAGATGCTGTCCAATTTTCTCCTTTTGTTGTATTTGGACTGTAAATAGTCGAAACTAAGGTGAAACTATCAGCCGTTACATCGGTGGTAGCGAATGAGGTATCTCCATTGAGTGTAACTGATTCATTAAACCACCTTACGCTTGCTGTGATGGTATCATCATCGATATCAGTAGCGTTAATCCACAAGGTGAGGTTTTCTGTGGTGTAATTGGTCGTTCCTGATGAGGTATTGATGACAAATGAAGTTATGGTTGGGACTGTTGTGTTAATTATCATTGAGAAGTTTTGTGGTGTAGAATTGAGAGTTCCATCATCTATCGTGACCATAACCGTCCAATTTTGTCCTTTTGAAGTATTTGTTGAGGTAATAGTATCTCCAAAGGTAAGCACATTATCTGTCATGGTTGCAGTGATACTTGTGTGTGGAGTCACTTCAGCTGAATTATTGAACCATCTGAGATGAGCTTTGATTGTATCACTGTTTTGATCAGTAGCATTAATGTAAATTGTTAAGTCTTCATCTGTTCTGTTTGTTTGATCTGTATCTGAGGTGTTTAATCTAGCTGAATTTAAGACTGGTCGAGTTGTGTTGATAATTAATGAGTAGTTTTGGATGGTAGTGTTGATTGTTCCATCTCCTATGATTACGGAGGCTGTCCAATTTTCATCTACCCTTGTGTCTGAGCTGTTTATTGTGAAGATAAGTGCTTGAGCATTGTCTGTTAATCCTTTTACTTGGAAGGATTGATCAGGCCAGAATTTAGATGAGTTATGCCAATCGAAGTATGCAGTTAAAGTATCTGAATCCAAGTCTGTTGCGTTAATCCACAAGGTGAGATTCTGGAACGTTTCGTTATTTGCTGTTGGGCTGGAGTTTATGACGATTTCATTTACTGTTGGGATGGTATCGTTTATTATCAATGAGAAATTTTGAGGGGTTGTGTTGAGACTTCCATCACTAATGATAATTTCTGCTGTCCAATTTTCATCTCTTGTAGTATTAGGATAGAAAATGGTATCTCTTAAGTTTAAGGTGTTCAATGTTATCGATTGAGCTGTGTAATTTGAAGTATTCTGCATTCGTATGGAATTATTGAACCATTTAATGTGTGCAATCAAAGAATCTACATCTTCATCTGAGGCGTTGACCCATAATGTAAGATTATCTGATGTAAGATTGGTTGATCCTGCAGAGGTATTGATGAATGCCAACTCTAAGATAGGTCTTGTGCTGTTGATAATTAATGAATAGTTTATGAATGAGGTGTTACTTTCTCCATCTGAATATCTTGCCATAACAGTCCAATTTTGTCCTTTGGTTGTATTACCAGATGTTATGTTGCTGATTCTTGTTGGGAGGTCTAGGCTAATATTTTGAGATCCAGTTAAACCTGGGAGTTCAGTTGTTCCATTAAACCATCTAAAGTAGACGGTAAACTGAGTCTCATTATCAAGATCTTGGATTTGGTGCCAAAGGGTTAGATTTTCATCTGTTTCATTTAATCTGTCTATGGATGTATTTATTTCTGTGAGACTAGTATTTGGAGGGGAGTTTCGGATGATTATGGAAGCGTTGATGAATCCTGAAGCGTTATCTTCTCCATCATCAATTTGGACCATAGCTGTCCAGTTTTCGTTTTTTACTATGGTAGAGGCATTTATGGTATCCAGAATCGTGAAGACATTATCCCCTAGTGATGCAATTCTGTTATCTGTTGAATCTGGCCATTCAATACTGTTATTGAACCATCTTATGTATGCATTGAGAGTATCCCCATTAGCATCGGTTGCGTTTATCCACACCGTTATATTCTCATTTGTGTAATTTTCTACTGAACCTGATGAATTCAAGAGGATTTGATTGATTACAGGTATGGTATTTGCTGCTGCACCAATTTCTACTGAAACATTAGTTGCAGAAAGGTTGTCAATGCCATCTGTGATGGTTACTTGTGCTGTCCAATTTTCTCCATCACTCGTATTTCCAGAAGTTATGTTTCCAGCTAGGGTTAAGACATTGTCTGTAATGAGTGTGGTTTCGTTCAGAGTATTATTGATGAATAATACAGGTGTCCCAGTTACGTTTCTATACCAGAGGATGTATGCAGTAATGGTATGACTATCTGCATCTGTTACATTCACGTACAGGGTAATATTATTATTCGTATCTTGATTACTTGAGGAAGTGTTAATACTGATACTGTTTAAGACAGGGGCAGTGTTGTTGATAATCAATGAGTAATTGATGAACGAAGAGTTATCATTTCCATCATAGTGAAGAGCCATGACTGTCCATTTTTCTCCTTGCGTAGTATTTCCAAAGGTAATATTGCTTATTATTCCTGGGGTGTTGAGACTTACATTGCTTTGTCCATTCAATCCTGGAACTTCTACCGTATCATTGAACCACCTATAGTGGACAGTAAACTGAGTTTCATTGTCTAGATCTGATATTTGATACCATAAAGTGAGATTTTCATCTGTTAAATTCGACCTTGTTGTGGATGAGTTTATTTCTGCTAATGTGACGTTGGCAGGAGAGTTTCTGATAATGAGTGAGTGATTCACAAATAAGGATGCATTTGATGCTCCATCATCTATTTGAATCATTGCTGTCCAATTTTGTATTTTTGTAGTGCTTGAAGCGTTGATATAGTCGAGTAGTGTGAAGGATCCATCATTTACTCCTGCAATTCTATTATCTGTTGAGTCAGGCCATTCAATACTGTTGTTGAACCATCTTACATACGCATTTATCGTATCATCATCTTCATCAGTGGCGTCTACCCATATTGTGAGATTTTCAAAGGTGTAATTATCTGGAGTTGGGGATGCATTCAGGAGAACTGTTGTAATAGTAGGGGCAGTATTGTTGATAGTCAATGAGTAATTCGTAAATGAGGTGTTTATTTCACCATCTCCGAATTTAGCCATAACTGTCCATGTGTCCCCTTTAGTAGTGTTTCCAAAGGTAAGATTTGAAATTCTTGATGCAACATCTAATCCTATACTTTGTGAGCCATTGAGTAACGGTAGTTCACTTGTGCCATTGAACCATCTATAGAATACTGTGAAAGAGGTTTCGTTGTCCAGATCTTGGATCGTATACCAGAGCGTTAGGTTTTCATCCGTTTCATTTAATCTGTCTATGGAAGCATTTATTTCTGCAACTGAGGCATTTGGTGGTGAGTTTCTTACAACGAATGATGTATTGATAAATGCAGTTGCATTGGCAGCTCCATCATCTATTTGGATCATGGCAGTCCAGTTTTCATTCTTAATTATTGTTGAAGCATTTATGGTGTCTACCAATTTGAAAATATTATCAGCGAAACCTGTAATTCTATTATCTGTTGAATCTGGCCATTCTTTTGATTGGTTAAACCATCTCACATATGTATTAAGGGCATCATCATCTGCATCTGAAGCGTTGATCCATACTGTAATGTTTTCATTCGTGTAGTTTTCTGAAGATCCTGATGAGTTTATGATTACTTCGTTAATTACAGGAGCTGTGTTTGTAATTTGGTTTACAAAGACCGAATAGTTTACAGGTGAAAGATTGGTATGGCCATCACTTATGGTTACTTGAGCTGTCCAGTTTTCATTTCCAGTT
>CAYLOA010000004.1:0-64557 GCA_964385185.1 uncultured Methanosarcinales archaeon
TCCCCCTGATCAAAATTTTCTAAGGGGTTTTCAATTGATTGTATGTCTGATATTTTAACAGGGTCAGTTATGAGTGCGATTGAATTTAAGGTAAAATCTATGTCCCCAATGTTTAATGGTATAAAAGAACATTTTCCTATTCCATTGGGTTCTTGATAATGGCAGTTTGCACCTATACTCTTACATCTGTATTCTGAACAGGGTTTTGAGGAGTCTTCCATACATTTTCCACAGTTTGGTTCATCTATAGGGGCTTGCCAAAGGTCACAATATGAACTATGGAGGACATCTAGATCTACTTCTACTGTCGGAGGGAATATGGAGATGGAAGGTCGGTAGGCTCTTAGTCTTGCTTCCCAGAATTGTTCAAGTCTATTCATATTACGTGGAGATCCTTCTGGAAATAAAAACTCAGTACCGGTAATAGGAAGATGCTTGATTGTATGTAGGGGAAATTGCAAGACATATCTTGCTGTTTGGATTAAAGGTATTCCATAAATCCAAGCATTGGGTTCAGCTTGTGTATTTGAAAATCCTCCTGGGACGAAGTTTTTGAGATGGTTAAAATAATTTCCACAATCTCCTTGGAAATAACAGTATTCTCCTGTTGAGACAACCCATTTTTGAGGGCATGATTTCCCTTTGCAGTTAAATTGTTCGGATGCCATGTCGCAAACTTCTTCTCCAATTCCTTCCCAATGGGGTAAACCTGGTGGAACATCTGGAAAACATTTTCTTTTAGAGTAATCATATGAAACTGTCCTATAGGGGAATGATTTACTTAGATAGGGGGCCCAGTAGCAATCTCTTTTTGTATCATCAAGGCATGCATTTGGATCTGTTTGCGAAGAACAATCTCTCCACCTATTTATTCTACAGACAGCTTCTTTCGTATCTACACTTTCTGTACAAAATTCTTCACGATAATCTCGACATTCTGTATTTTGTACCTGGCCATCTACACATGTTTTTTTGAAATGTCTAGAGCCTACTGGGTCAAAACCTGCTCCTGCAATTCCATCATATTCACACCATGATTCTCCATGTTGTTTGGTATCACAGTTATCACAAGGTCTTCCTCCACAGTCTAATTTTTGTGATGTGTATGTTGGGCAGTTTGTAAGTTCATCTGGAGAGGATGTACCTCCATTTGCAAAACAAATATCTCTTTTTACGTTATTATAACATCTTCTATCAGAAGTTCTGCAGTATTCGAAATTATTTTCTATTAAAGGAAGGTTTAAGACTTTAATAGTGTCAAATCCTTCTATAGCAAAATTAAACTCTAAGTTATTATTTGGTTTTTTTGTTTTAAGTGTATATACAACATCAGGGTACGGTTGGTGTTTTTCAACAATAATTTCTCCAAATGTCTCTTTCATAAATTTTGATTCATCAAAAGAACTTTTTATTTCGTCATTGAGGATTGTATTTGCTAGAGATACTAATTTTCCTAAAGGTAATGGTGTTTGAAAGAAGAATGTGTCGAGATCTTGTAATTGAGAACCTTGCGTGAACGAGAGTGGAAAGGTAAGAATAAATGTCACCTCATCTTGTGATACTCTTGTTTCTACTTCCATGTCTGATGCAGTAAATTCATATCCTAATTCTTTAAACTCACTTAACTGGAGACATGAAGGGAGGCCTTCGAGTACTTTTTCTGAAAGTTCTTTTTGAATATTTTTTAGGGTAAGCACTTTATTTACACATCCTTTTCCGTACTCATATTCACAATGATAGGGATAGAATGTTTTAACATATTGTTTACCTGGTTGAGGGATGAATGTTCCTCCTCTGTAGGCAATCTCTTCAACAAGAGGGTTTGCTATATCTCCTAAGCATGATGAGACTAAATTGGTAACTTCTCCACTATCTTCTGCAATAATTACTTGATCACTGTCTGCAATTTCTGATGATTGTCTTTGGATGAAGAAAAATATTCCTGTTCCAAGTACAAGGATAAGTCCAAGAATGAAAAATAATGAAATTTGACTCTTCTGCTTCATGATACAAAGCTTATTTGAGAGTTTTAACTTATAAAGTTATATGTTAGAATCTATACATTAGGCAATCTTTTTCCCCAGCTGTTCTGGAGTTATAGGAGCTACTTGCTCAGACATTGACTTTAATCCTGTTTTGAAGGTATCTCTATCTGAAATTCTTTCATGCATTGCTGGTTGGATGACCCATTTCGTTTCTTCAGAGAATGGATTGATGAAGTAGATGGTTAAGTGAGAGAAGTGTTTAATTGTGTTCCAGACTTCTTGTAACATTTTTATATTGTCTGGACAGTTTAGGAGGAATAATGTGATGTGGCGTTCTCTATTTAGTTTTTCAAAAAAAAGTTCTGGTTGTTTCAGGATGGGTTCTACGTATACATATTGTGTTTTGTCAGTTCTTGTAATTAATAGGTCAGCGTTTTCTTTGCTTTCTTCTATCGATTGGATGGATCTTGTGACTAGATCTTTATTTTTAATAAAATGTTTTGCCCAGTCTATCAAGTAGTTCTTGACTGTTTCCATAGATGGTATTTGGTGGAGAGGTTATTTAAAGATTATTGTTTTCCTGTTGAACCAAAACCACCTTCTCCCCTCGTTGTGTTGTCTAAGTCCTTAGTTTCAACGATGGTTGGAGTTTCAATTTTTTGGATTAGCATTTGTGCAACTCTATCTCCTTTTTTAATTTCGATAGGTTCTTTTCCTAAGTTTATCATAACTACTCCTACCGTTCCTCGATATCCTGAATCTACTACACCAGCTAGAACGTGGGCTGCTTGTTTTGCAGCTAAACCTGATCTGTCTCGGATGTTTCCGAAGTATCCTAGCGGGATAACCATTTTTAGGCCTGTCTGAATAATATGTTTATCACCTGGAGGGATGGAGGTTTCTTCTATTGATCTTAAGTCGAAAGCTGCATCTCCTTCGTGAGCATATTCAGGTAATGGTACTTCTTTGTCTGTTCTTTGAATTTGTAATTCTATTTTAACCACCTCTTATGATTGTGCAATTTCGTTATTTTTAAGAATTTCTGTACACGCTTGAGCAACTTCAATTCCTTTTATTTGCATATGTTCTTTGTAGAAATTTTCATGTGTTTTATGTTCGTGAAAATGATGTGGAGTGAGGACTGCTGATAGTATGGGAACTTCTGTATTTAATTGTGTTTTCATGATGCCGTTCAATACGGCATTTGCAACAAAGTCATGACGATAGATTCCACCATCTACAATGAGACCTGATGCTACAATAGCATCATAGTTTCCTGATTTAGCTAAGGTTTTTGCTTTTAGTGGGATTTCTAAGGAACCAGGAACTTGAAAGAAGTCAATATCATTGGTGCCTAGTTTGTGCATTTCAGTTGTAAAAGAATCTCTGCAGATGTTTACAATGTTTTCATGCCAAGAGGCACTGATAAAAGCTATTTTTTTCATAGTATCACTTTATGGTATGTAATGGTTGATGTTTTATAAGTTTTGTGGCACCTAAAACTATATAAGTAATCTTCACTTGCTTATTTTTATGTTAGAAAGTTTGAAGAAGCAAGATCCTCAATTGTGGGAGAGTATTTCTAAAGAGTTGAAACGACAACAGGAAGGGTTGGAGATGATTCCTAGTGAGAATATTGTTTCTTTGCCTGTTTTAGAGGCTATGGGGAGCGTGTTGACTAATAAGTATTCTGAAGGCTATCCTAAAAAGAGATATTATGGCGGTAATGAGTTTATTGATGAAGTAGAACAGCTGGCTATTGATCGAGCAAAGGTATTATTTGGGGCAGAGCATGTTAATGTGCAGCCTTTATCTGGGAGTCCTGCTAATCAGGCAGTCTATCATGCTTTCTTGGAACTTAATGATAAATTGATGGGATTACAATTAGATCATGGAGGTCATTTGACTCATGGTCATCCTGTGAATTTTTCTGGGAAACATTATAATTGTGTTCAGTATCAATTAGGGAAGGATTGTTTGTTGGATTATGATGCTATTGAAAAAATGGCAAAGGTGGAGAAACCTAAGATGATTCAATCAGGATATACAGCTTATCCTCGTCAGATTGATTTCAAAAGATTTAGGGAGATCTGTGATACAGTCGGAGCTTATTTTTTTGTTGATATGAGTCATTTTGCAGGATTGGTTGCAGGAGATGCACATCCTAGTCCAATTCCCTTTGCTGATGTTGTTATGACTACTACTCATAAGACACTGCGTGGTCCTCGTGGAGCTATGATCATGTGCAAAGAAGAATTTGCTGAGAAAGTTGATAAGGCTATATTTCCAGGATTACAAGGTGGACCTCATAATCATACTAATGCAGGAAAGGCTGTTGCTTTTGCTGAAGCTCTTAAACCTGAATTTAAAGAGTATGCTGGGCAGGTTGTGAAGAATGCTCGTGAACTAGCTCGAGTGATGGCTGAAGGTGGTTTGAATATTGTGAGTGGTGGGACGGATACTCATTTGGCTTTAGTTGATTTAACTGATAAGAAAATAACGGGAAAAGAAGCTGAAGGTGCATTGGATGAAGCAGGTATTTATGTCAATAAAAATACGGTTCCTTTTGATCATAGAAAACCTTGGGATCCTAGCGGGATTCGGTTAGGGACTCCTGTTTTGACTTCAAGAGGGATGAAAGAACAAGATATGGTGACTGTAGGTGGGTTGATTTTACAAGCTATTGAGCATCATGATACTACAGATGTTAAAGCTAAAGTTCGGAAAGAAGTTATGGAATTGTGTAGTGAGTTTCCTATATATAGTGAGTTGAACACATAACGATTAAATAGATTTATGAGGGAAAAAGAGGATGGAAGCATATCATAAGATTGTTCAACATATCTTGGATAGTGGTGAACTTAAACAAAATCGGACTGGTATTAAGGCTTTCACGGTGGCAGGAGCCATGTTTGAACACAACATGGCAACTGGTTTTCCACTTATGACTACAAAGAAAATGCCTTTCAAGGTTATAGCTTCTGAGCTGGAGTTTTTTATCAAAGGGATAACTGATAAAAAGTGGTTGCAGGATCGGAAGAACTTTATCTGGAATGAGTGGGCTAATCCTCAAAAAGCTCCCTATGGTCATAGTTCTGAAGCTAAAGCTAAGATGGCTGCTGAAAGAGATCTTGGAGCGGTGTATGGATTTCAGTGGAGACATTTTGGGGCTGAATATGAAAATTATGATACAGATTACAGTGGTATGGGTGTGGATCAGCTACAGTATGTTGTTGACATGTTAAAAAAGGATCCTTCAGATCGTCGTATGATTGTGAGTGCTTGGAATCCAGCTGCAAAGGCTAAAATGGGATTGCCGCCGTGTCATTATGCGTTTCAAGTTACGGTGATTAATGGAAAGCTTAATCTACTCTGGAATCAAAGAAGTGTTGATACCATGTTGGGATTACCTTTTAATATTGCTAGCTATGGGTTGTTGTTGCATTTGCTTGCAAAGGAGGCAAGGCTTGAAGAAGGGAAGTTAGTTGGTTTTTTGGGAGATGTGCATATATATGATAATCATGTTGATGGAGCGAAAGAACAAATGAGCCGGAATATTGAAGAGTATCCACTCCCTAAGATTGTTACAAAAGATTTTAAGAGTATATTTGAGTGGAAAGCTGAAGATAGTGTAATTGAAGGGTATGAGAGTCATCCTAAGATTCCTTTTACTATAGCGGTGTAAGATGGGTATAACAATTATTTCTGCAATGACTGAGGATCGTGTTATTGGTAAACATAATGATCTTCCTTGGCATCTTCCTGCAGAGTTTTCTCATTTTAAAGAAACTACTACAGACGGAGTTTGTATTATGGGACGTCGGACGTTTGAGAGTTTTGGTAAACGACCTCTTCCTAATAGGGTGAATATTATTGTTTCTTCTTCCCTTGAGAAAGGAGAAGGTTATGAAGTTGTTTCTAGTGTTGAAGAAGGGATAGCACGAGGGAAAGTTCTTGGTAAGGAAGTTTTTATCTGTGGCGGTTCTCGGATCTATGCAGAGGGTATTGCTCTAGCAGATCGGATGATTCTAACTACTGTTAAACAAAAATATGAGGGAGATACCTATTTTCCTGAGTTTGATTCTTCTCAATGGCATTCAGATAAAGTTGAAGATCGAGGGGATTTTGTTATTACTTGGTATAGTAGAAATTAAAAATCAGCTAAGGAACTTTGTTTTGTGGACTTTAAGATATCATCAAAGTCTTGATTGAAAAAGATTAATAATGAGTCTGCAATCGGTTTTATTTGTTTTTCAATATAATGATCATAGTCAATTCTTGTGTTTTTTTCTTTTACTATTTCAGGACCTTTAGCTGTTATTATGTATTCTATTTTTCCTACTCCTTTAATTCCTGCTTTTCTAGCTGCTTTTATGTGAGGGGGAGTTGTTTTTGTATATTCTTCCACTGGTTTTCTAATTGATTTTTTGTAGATTAAGAGATGATCATGATTTCCATCTTTGAGTTCACTGCAAAACTTAGCTATGAATTGCTCTATTTTTTCCCCTTTGAATAATTTTAGGAGAAGTTTGTATTGAAATTGTTTTGCTAGGTCTGTCCAGTCTGAACGGACGGATTCTAGACCTGTGAATACCAGTTCATCTTTTCCGTCTTTTTCTAAGAGTCCGGCGTAGCGTTTTTTTGCTCCTTTAGTAGAACCTCTTACTGATGGCATAAAGAATTTTTTGAATATTTTTTCAAATTCAATTTCTAAGTATGAAGTAAGGTTGTATTCTTTTTTTATGTGTTTTTTGAAGAAATTGTTTAACGTTTGTTCTAGTTCTTTTGCATTCTTTTTGGATTCTGCGTATGATGTATGATTTGATTTTACAAAAATGGAGTCTGTGTCACCGTATATCACCTCAAACCCTAAAACTTCAGCTTTATCTGCACACAATTTGATCAAGTGTTGACCAAAATGAGTGATAGCGTTTGATATTTCTCTTGAATAGAATCTGCAGATAGGATTTGCTAGGACTCCGAAAAAGGAATTCATCAGAATTTTAATTGCATTTGAAGCTAGTGGGTCTTTTGCCTTTTTTGCTACGTCTCTTTGCTCCCATAAATGTTCAATGATATTCGGAAGGATTCCATTTTCTCTTTTAAAATGTGCTTTGTTTGGGGCTTCAATTAATTCTGATTTTTTGTAGTTTTTTGAATCTTCAACATATGCCCAGGGATCGATGTTAAATGTTCTGATGATGGAAGGGTATAGGCTTTTGAAGTCTAGGACAACTATATTGTCGTATATTCCTGGTTTTGAGTCTCGTACATATCCTCCTGTAATTCTTTCTTCTCTGTCACCATATTCTCCTGATGGAGCGGCAATCTTTCTCTTTTTTAATTCTCTTAGATAGAGACTGTCAAATGAAGTGATTGAACCTTTTACTCCATCCAATTGAATTCCTGTTAATAGGGATCTTTGGATGGTGAGGTCTAAGACGGTGGAGTTTTTCAGAATATCAAATGCTAACTTTGCATCTAAGAGGTTGTATGCTATGAATGTTTGTACGTCTGTTTTGTAGGCATTGTCAATTTGTTGGTATCTACTGTCTCCTTCGAATATTTTTTTATCGTTTGTAAATGCTTTAGCAGCAGTTGCTAGTTTGTAATCTGGTAATTTTACGAAATTTATTTTTAATAGGTTTATTCCGTCTAAGATGACTCTTCCTGGAACGATAGCTGAGGATTCTTGAAAAAATGAATCTCTAATGTATAATCTTGTATCTCCTTCATTTCTTCCTATGTCTAATTTTATGTTGTGTTTGATTGCTTCGTCTTTTAGGAACTTTAAGTCGAAGTCTATGAAATTCCATCCTGTTATGATATCTGGATCATATTTTATGATGATATTTTTGAATTCTTCTAGAAGTGATTTAGATTCTTTGAATGATTTTGCATTTTTTACTGGTTTGTCTTTTATGATTAATACTTCTTTTAGATTTTTACCGTATAATGCGATGCTATACAATTCTTTTGCTTTTTTGTCTGTTTCAATATCTATAGATAAGACTTTTAGTTCTGGGAAGTATTTTGTGGGGGTAATTTTTGCATTTTTGTAGTAGTTTTTTACTCTTTGTTCTTTTGTTGGTGTTCCTTCTATGTTTATAGTTGAGAGAATTTTGTGATCAATTAAGAATCTGCTTGGGAATTTGATATCTACTTCATAATTTGCAATTTTATTATCACTAAAAAGTTTTCTTATTTCATTTGTGGTTTTTGGGTTTCCTAGAGTTACCTTTGTTAGTGCTTCGTTATTGAAGTTTTTGAAATTTGATGTTTGATATTCGATGGGTGCTAGTTTTTCAGCCTTTTTTTGGTCTGTTTCTTTTATGTAGAAGTATGGTTTGTAGGGATTTTCAACTAGGAATGACTCTCCGTTATCTAGCTTACCGTATACTTGGACAATTGCTTTGTCTCCTTCTACTTTGTAATTGGTGTTTGTAATGAATCCCTTTGCCATGCTAATTTAGTTGTTTTTTCTCTTATAAATACTTACTGTTTACAACCTTATAATAAAATCTTCCTTGAAGAGAGGGGGTACTTTGAGTTTCATGTCTTTGTATACTTCTGGTAAGACTCCCATGTCTGTTACATATGTGTCACCGAAATTACCTTTTTCTGAACCTACTTTTGGTAGTGAGAGGCATAAGGTGTAGGTTGCATTAGTGCAGGGTTCAGAGCATAATCCTTCAGCAGATTGTCCTGAGGGGATGTCTATGCTGAGGATGGTCTTTTTGGACGAGTTCATAGTTTCAATTGCAGTTGCGTATCTTCCTTTAGGATCACCTTTTAGATTGTATCCTAATAATGCATCTATTACTATATGTGCAGATTGGATACTTGACTGTAGTTGGGAAAATGATTTTATTATGGTGATGTTTGTTTTCTTTGCTATTTGTAGATGGTGGAGTGGTTCTTTTTTGATATCTTCTGTGATGAGGAATAATGTTACATTAGCCCCCCAATTGTATAGATATCGTGCTGCACATATTCCATCTCCTCCATTATTTCCTTTTCCTGCAAGGATGAGGATGGATTTGTTTTTTATGCTTGTAGTTTTTGAGGTTGCTAGCAGACGTTTTGTGAGGACAGCTGTGTTAAATCCAGCAATTTCCATCATTTGTGTAACTGAGATTTTGTATTTTTCAATCATGAGTCTATCTACTTCAGTCATTTGTTGTTTTGTGATGTAAGGGATTTTCATACTCTTTATTTTGGTAGAGTAGTATAAATAACTAACTTTTTATATTGTATTTCTGCAGAATGATGTATGATCAATTTATTGCTAGCTTTGAGTCCTGTTCTTTTAGTTGTAGTGTTATTGTTGTTTAAGAAACCGTTAACTACTGCAGCACCTCTTACCTATGTGTATACATTAGGTATTGTGTTGTTTGTCTGGAAGATGATGCCTTCTGCCGTAGTTGCTTCTAGTCTTAAAGGGTTGTTAGTAGGTATTGATATTCTGTTGATTATATTTGGTGCAATATTCTTTTTGGAGTTTTTGAAGAAAACTGGATTGTTAGTTAGTATTGAATATTATCTTTCTCGAATAACGGGAGATAGAAGATTGCAGGCTATTATCATAGCATGGTTATTTGGAAGTTTTATTGAAGGAAGTGCAGGTTTTGGAACGCCAGCAGCTATTGTTGCTCCATTATTAGTGGGCATTGGTTTTCCTGCTTTGGAAGCTGTTGCTATTGCATTAATTGCTGATAGTACTAGTGTTGTGTTCGGTGCTGTTGGGACTCCGATTAGAATTGGACTGAGCGGATTGGAGATTGGGCAAATCCCTCAAATGAGTGCTTGGCTCAACATGTTTTTAGGTTTGATGGTTCCTGTGTTGATTCTTGTTGTGTTGTGTACACACGAGAAAAAGTGGAAACATATTATGCCTGCGTTGCCGTTTGCTTTGTATGCAGGGGCTGCTTTTACAATTCCCCACTATATTTTTTCTTTCTTAGGTCCTGAGTTTCCTTCTCTTTTAGGGGGATTGGTTGGGTTAGTAGTTGTTAGTTTGACCACACGTAAGGGCTTTTTGGTACCTAAGAAAGAGTTGCACTTTGGTAGGAAAAAAGTTAAGTTGAAAGCTGAGCATACCCTTTTGAAGGCAGGATTTCCTTATCTCTTATTGTCTGGATTTTTGATAGGAGGGAAGTATTTACTTTCTAGTTTTCGTATTCCTCTGGGTGAGGGATTAAGTCATATGTTTAGTTTGTATAATCCAGGAATTATGTTTATTTTAACTGTGTTGATTGTTAATTTATTGTATAAAGAGCATCATATTTGTGTGGATGCTTGTGAAGAGGCCAGTACCATTATGCATAAACCGTTTATTGCTATTGCATTTACCGTTGGATTTGTACAGTTGATGGTGAATAGTGGGATGAACAGTGTTGGTGGAGGGAGTATGATTTCAATTATTGCTGGGTTGGCTGAGACTTCTCTTCTTCCTTTTATTTCTCCTTTTATTGGAGCTTTTGGAGCATTTATTGCCGGGAGTGCAACAGTGAGTACACTTCTTTTTGGTAAATTTCAGTTTTTAGCTGCAACCAATTTGGGGTTGAATACTTCTAAGATTTTGGCTTTGCAATTAGTTGGTGCTGGAGTAGGGAATATGATTGCTTTGACAAATATTATCGCTGCACAAGCTACTGTTAAATTATATCATAAAGAAATGAGTATTTTGAAAATGACTATTATTCCTTGTTTGATTTATTTATTTGTTGCCGGAGTGGTTGGATTGATTTGGTTGTAGGTGTCAAAATATTTTTTGATTTTTCTTACACAACTTTTATAAGTATTGTAGTGTAGATTAAGGTATGCAAAAAGGGAAGACGAGTGTGCACAAGTTGAATCTTATTGCTAATTCTATTCGTCAAGAAATAATTAAATCTTTACTAAGTGCAAAGAGTGGACATAGTGCTGGGCCATTGGGTATGACAGATGTGTATACAGCATTGTATTTTTCTGTGATGAAAACATTTCCAGGAGATCCTTGGAGTGATAAAAGAGATAGAATGATTATTAGTAATGGACATATTTGTCCTGTGTTGTATGCAACTCTTGCTGTTCGAGGTTATTTTCCGGTGAATGAGTTGAAGACTTTAAGACATCTTGGAAGTAGGTTGCAAGGACATCCTCATAAACATGGAGCACCTGGTATAGAGAATCCTGCTGGGCCTTTAGGACAAGGGATTAGTATGGCCTGTGGTGCTGCACTTTCTGCTAAGATGGACGGAAAGAAGCATACTGTGTATGTTAGCATGGGCGATGGAGAGATTAATGAAGGACAAGCTTGGGAAGCATTTCTTTTTGCTGCTAAATATAAATTGGATAATCTGGTTGGTTTTTTAGACAGAAATTATATTCAGATTGATGGAGATACTAGAGATGTTATGCCTCTTGATCCTTTAGATAAGAAATTTGAGAGTTTTGGATGGCATGTTATTGAGATTGATGCGAATGATATGGAAGAAGTTTTGGATGCTTTTGCTGAAGCTGCCAAGATTAAAGGAAAGCCGACTCTGATTATGTGTAATACTGTTCCAGGAAAAGGAGTGAGTTTTATGGAAGGAGACTATCATTGGCATGGTATGCCCCCTGATGAAGAGCAAGCTAAAAAGGCGCTTGACGAGCTGGGTAGAGAGCAGAAGAAGTTGGAGAATGTTCAATGCAAAGGTTGTGGAAAACAAGTGAAAGGGTGTGAGTGCTGATGCATTTAATTAAAGATTTGTCTAAGGCTGAAAATGTTCCTACAAGGGATGGAATGGGAAAGGGTCTCGTTGAATTGGGGAAGACAAACAAAAATGTGGTAGCTCTTTGTTGTGATTTAACTGATAGCACACGGATTGGATGGTTTAAAGAGAAGTTCCCAAAAAGGTATGTTCAAGTTGGAGTACAAGAACAAAATATGATGGGAATTGGGGCAGGAATGGCTCTTGAAGGTAAAATTCCTTTTGTTTCTTCTTATGCAGTCTTTAGTCCTGGTCGTAATTGGGATCAGTTACGTGTGAGTGTATGTTATGGTGATGCTAATGTGAAGATTATTGGAGCTCATGCTGGTATTTCAGTAGGTCCTGATGGAGCTACGCATCAAGCTTTAGAAGATATTGCTATTACTCGTGTTTTACCAAATTTGACGGTGTTGGTTCCTGCTGATAGTTCTCAGGCGTTTAAGGCAACACTTGCTTCTGTAGATATTAGTGGACCTGTCTATCTTAGAATTGGTCGTGATAAATTTCCTAATTTTACAACTGACAAGACTCCTTTTACTGTTGGGAAGGCTGATATTTATAGAGATGGGAAAGATGTTGCTATTGTTGCTTGTGGTGTAATGGTGTATGAAGCACTTTTGGCTGCTGAAGAGTTGGAGAAGAAAGGGATTAGCGCCATGGTGGTTAATAATCATACGATTAAGCCTATTGATGAGAAAACATTGGTTGAGGTAGCTAAGAAAACTGGAGCTATAGTTACCGCTGAAGAACATCAGGTGCAAGGTGGTATGGGAAGTGCTGTTGCTGAAGCTGTTGCTAATGGGTGTCCTGTTCCTATGGAGTTTGTTGGAGTGCAGAATACTTTTGGTGAATCAGGTGGGGCTGTTGAGCTTATGGAGAAGTATGGCTTACAGGCCGTTGATATTATTGCAGCTGTAGAGAAGGTTCTAAAGAGGAAATGATTAAAGCAATTGGTTTTGATTTTGATGGAACTTTAATTGTTAGTGAGAAAGAGAAAGAAAAAGTTATGGTTGCAACTTTTTCTGATGTGTTTGGTGTTTCTAAAGGTGTTAAGAAATGTTATATTAGTTTGCGTGGTGTGAGTCGTGATGATAAATTTAGGAAGATGGTTCCTAAGTTGATTGGTCGTAAGGTTTCTGTTTTGGAGTTGAAGAAATTACATTCTTCTTTTAGTAAACATTATTTTAATGCCATGAAGAGTTGTCCTTTGATGGGATGTGTTTCTGATTTGAAGAAATTAAAACGGAAAATGAAGTTTATGTTTATTGTTTCCATAGAGAAACAGACTGATGTTAAGAAGTTGGCAAAACATTGTGGGATTTCTGGTTATTTTGATGAAATATTAGGAGGTCCTATTTCTAAATTTGATAATATTAAACATGTTTTGAAGAAGCATCATGTTGATGCTAGTGAGTTAATGTATGTAGGAGATAGTCCTAATGATATTTTGGTGAGTAAGCAACATAAAGTTAAGAGTGTAGGTTTAGCTAAGGAGAAGAAAAAAAGAAATTATCTAAAGAAAATAGGTGCTCACGTTACTGTTAAGGATCTTTGTAGGGTTGGTGAGTTGGTTTAGGCTGCAAGTTTATTGACTATTGTATGTAATCCATGAACTACTCTTTCATCTCTAAGTCTTTGATCAGGATTAAATTCATTTTCTAAAAGCTGTTGTACTCCTTCAATATATCTGACTGCAATATCTCTTCTTTGCTCATCTGTGTACCCTTTATCTCCTTCAGAAAATCCTCTTGCAAATTCTTTTGAAAATGATCGTGGATTCAAGAACTCAATTTCTCCAGCCTCTAATTTTCTCATCTGTTCTAAATAATCTTCTTTTAACCAAAATCTAGAAGAATCCATTGTCCAGATTTCATCGATTACTGCAATTGTTCCATCTTGTTTTCTTCCATGTTCTGTTTTTGTATCTACAGCAATGAGACCTTTACGATCAAGGGCATGTGATATTGCACCAAAAGCGGCAATACCTGCGTTTCTTATTTGATTGTATTCGGCAGGAGTGCAAATATGTTGGTCAAATAGTTGTTGAGGAGAGACAGATTTATCATGTTCATCTGATTTCGTAGATGGGGTGTCCATTATATAGGGTAATGGTCCATTCGTAATTAAATTCTTTGGAAGGATATGTCCACAAAATTCTCTTTTTCCATCCATAAATGCTACGTATAATGATGTCTTAGTTGAGCTCTTTGCCATGTAGGCTCTCATTACATTTTCTACCGGAATTATCTCTGTATTTTCTGCTGCAATTACAACACTATTATCTGGTAATCCTACATCAAATTGAGAGTTTCCAAAATAAGGTTCTAGGATTTTTCGGTGAGTAGCATGATTTAGCGCTAATAATTGATCTTTGTATGGAATTTCACCCCTATTCATATCATGGGTAGAAATCTTTTCTGTCCTTACCATAATTCTAATGGGAATACCTGATGCAGTATCTAAAGGTGGATTTTCCCATTCAACTTCTTCACCTGATGCTTTATCTGTATACGTAAATTTACCACCAAAAATAGAATCTGAGACTTTTCCTGGTTTTACTTTGTATCCATTTAATCGAGGGACTGCATTTGAATCTAAAATCTCTTGGGTTGTACCTGGCCTCCCTTCAGATGCCATATAATTTTCTACTATTTCAAGAGCTTGTTGTTTGTCTAGGAAATCCATTTGTTACCACCTCTGGTCTTTGGCTTTATGTACTTCTTCAATTATGTTTATCATTCCAGTTATTCTTTGTGTTTCATCTGGGGGATTGTGAAGAGATCTTCTTTCATGAGCATTTATGTTATTGTAGGTATCTCTTTTCTTTGGTCCTAGTTCTTGAACCTTTTTTCTAATATCAGGATTGTATTGTCCCATGATCTTTGCGGCAAAGATAGCCATGTTTTCAGAGCCTCTTACTTGGAGGTTTGGGATTGTCTGATATACCGGATCATGATGTCTTCCTTCCGCTCTTGCTAGGTAAGCCCAATCATTCATATCTTCATCAAAATCTGTTCTAATACACAAACCATTGCTCTCGATTAATCTATGGTTAAATTGGGAAGTGAGTTTAACAGACAGTTCTTTATCTTCTTGTGGAACAATTCCAAGATTTTGCAGCTTATTTTCACATTTTTTATCTTCACCATACATAGATACTCCTGTAGGATCATATAATATACAGGCAGCTGCTCTAAAAGCTCGGTTTCTTTGAGTATATTCTCCTTCTCTTTCAACACCGACTGTAGCAATAGCCGCATGACCGGAAGGTACCATAAAAGCCTGATAGGCTACAAGGTCTGTAGGTACCGAGATAATGGGGATTGTAGTTTGTGTAGCTTGTAGGCTTGGCAAGGCAAAATAGAGACCTCCTTGGAGGATTGATACTACTTGTTTGCCTTCATCAACTAATTGTTCTAATTGTTGTGAATATCCATCCATAATATCTGGACAGCCGTGACATGATTCTATAACTTGTTCTACAACATAGACTCCTATACTTTTAAAATAATCCCGATAATCTTGTCCATTAACTTTCGTACCCTCAAAACCAGGATCTTTTTCAGAAGCAGATGCTAAAAATAAAACTTTATTCATACTCATTATTTTATTGATGAACTAATGGTATATATGTATTTCTATGATAGAATATGTTATATAAGAAATTAGTATTTTACTCGTTCTCGACTCTAGGAGCCAAAATGAAAGCTAATTGTACTCTGTCTACTACGGTAAACTCCATCTTTAGAGGATAGTCTTTGTTGAATGAGATATTTGCCGTTTCTGATAACTTAGAACCACCCACCATTTTTTTTAAGTATTCAATAGAGTATTTTGATTTAATCGTTTCTGTTGCTGAAACATCTATTTTAATGTCATTGGATTCATTTACTTCAATCTTAGCTTTGCTTAAATCTCCTTCAGCTGCAATGGTTATTTTTCCTTTTTCTGCTGAAAAGGATACTGATTCTGCTACAATATCTACATCGTCTACTGCATCTGAAAGAACTACACAAGGTAGTTCTGCTTTAGCATCAAAGTTTAATTCTGGGATTTTTTGTTCTTTATCTTCTAAATCTATGATTGGGATAGCAAATGTTCTTGTGGAAGGACCTTTCAGTTGAATTTGTAGCTTATTTTCATCTGTAATTTCCATAGTTAGGATATCATTTGGACCAGCTCTTCTGAGAATTTGTTTTAAGTTTGATAGATTTATACCAATGGTTACTTCTTCTGGGACGTCATATTCGGTAAATGCTGAAGATAAGAGTTTGTAGATAACCATGGCAACATTCGCTGGATCCATGGCAATCATTTCAATAGCATCTTTAGAAACTTTGAAACGAGCTTCATTTACTAATTCTGAGATGATATTGACTGACTCTTTCAGGTATTTTGGTTCAGCTAGAGCTAGTTTCATATGTTATGGGTGCTTTAAGATGTTTAAATAGATTTTGATGGTACAGAATATAGATTGATTGTCGAAATTTTAAAGTAGGAATTGGCATGCACAGCATGCCCACTCTCGCAGCACAACATTATAGAAGTGCTGCGAGGTTATTTACTTCGTATACCTGTTCCGAAAAGCTATTTTAAAGTAATTCTTTGATTATTTACTAGCATTTTCACTTGGTTGGGTTTGTATCCCATTTCTAATGCAAGAGATTTCATCCCTTCTTCCATGTGTTTTTCTCCATGTGAAGGGATAATATACTTAGGTTTGGTCATCTGGAGCAGGTCTCGTAAATCCTCTCTTCCAGCGTGGCCAGAAATATGGATTTTTTCAAATATTCTAATTCTTTGTGTTTTTAATTTCTTAATTAATTTTGCATAATTTTGAATGTTTTCTTGAGTAGGGATAACTTTTGAAGCAAATATTAATTGATCTTGAGGTAGGAATTTGAATTTCAGATCTCCGTAGGCTATTTTAGATAAAGTAGCTTTTGCTTCTGCTTGATGACCGGTTATGACCAAGATATATTTTTTTCTATCTTTGGGTGCTATTTTTTTAAGCCTTTTTTGAATTTTAGAAGAATATTTTACTAATTCAATATCTTTTGTAAAATTAACTATATTTGCATTCTCAGCAGCGTAGACATATTTGGACATGGATCTTCCTAAAAATAGTATTTTTCTGTTTAATTTTTTCCCACATTCAATAATAGATTTAAGTCTCGCAATGTGTGAGGAGAATGTTGTAACCACGATCAAATTATTTTTATTATCGGTGTTGTACATGACTTCTCTTAACATATCTCTCGCCATAGCTTCAGATGGCATTTTAATATGTTCGTTTGCATAGAGACATTCAGAAATTACTGCTAATACTTTTCCATTCCCAATTTCTTTTAATCTGTTAATGTTTGGTTTTTGACCTAAAGTAGGAGTGTAATCAAATTTAAAATCATTAGCGTAGATAATAGTTCCATACTTGGTATGAATAGCAATCATTACTGATTGAGGAGTTGAGTGTGTGATGTTTATGAATTCAACTTCAATATTTTTTGATAATCTAATTTTAGCATTTGGATTTACTTTTTGGAGTCTATTTGGAATTTGAATTTTTTCATTTTGAAGGTTTGCTTTAAGTAATTCTATTGTGAATGGTGTGGCTATAACTGGGCAATCATAGTTTTTTGCTAAGAAAGGGATTGCTGCAACGTGATCTAGGTGTGCATGCGTTGGCATGATTGCTAGCACATTATCTTTCCAATCATCAATTGTAGCATCATCTGGTATTGCTTCTGCTTCATGTAATTGTTTGATAGAAATATCTTGAAGATCTTCATGATCAGTTAAGTGAATGTAGTTTGAAACATGGATTCCCATATCACAGATAACCACTTCATCATCTACTCTGATGGCAGTCATATTTCTACCGACTTCTCCATATCCCCCTACTGGATGTATTTGTACTGGCATGTTGGTTATATTAGCGAGATTGTTTATTAATGTATTGCTCCTCAAAAGTTTTATAAACGTTACCGTACTCTTGTATTACAATGCGGGGATGCCGGAGTGGCCAAACGGGGCAGTTTTCTGGCGCCTAGGTACTAGAAAGTCCATACTCAAATAATTGAGTGATGAGATCTTTACAAAAGATCAATGATTAACTCGTGAGCCATCTGTTGGCTTAGTGCCTACCAGGGTTCGAATCCCTTTCCCCGCATTTATTTTAAACAAGGTGATACAATGAAAACTATGACATGTATGGAATTAGGTGGGGCTTGCGATAAAGAGTTTCATGCTGAAACATTTGATGAAATGGCTCAGCAGAGCAAAGAACATGGTATGGAGATAAATCAACAGCAAGATCCTGATCATTTAGCTGCTATGAAAGAGATGGGAAAGCTTATGCAAGATCCTGATGCTATGAGAGAATGGATGGCTAGTAAGAGAAAAGCATTTGACGAATTACCTGAGAATTAATTTTATTTTTTATTAATTACAGTGTCCCAATTTTCTTATCTATAGAAGCAAGTTCTTTCTCTAATTTATCTAATTCAGATAAGTTATCATGTCTAATATGGGTAGCTTCAGATTTAATTGCTGATTTTGATCTGCTTACTGCAGCTTTTAGATTCGTTTTAGGAACTACTTCTAATAATTGGGCAGCTAACATTTTAATCTCTTTATTTTTATTATGAAGATCCATAGTAAGTTGAATTTTATGATTTCTTAACTCTATTATTTCTTCATATTTTTTTAGAGAAATGATTATATCTTTAGAAGTACCCAAAAGATCCCTTCTTAATTCAAGAGGGTTTCGCACTCCTACGAAGAATGATTCATCTGCCATTTTATTGATATTCAGGTTCAAACAACATTTTATCAACACTGTCTACTGTTCTTTCAATCTCTTCTATTTCATGCCGCCATACTCCTAGGGCATTCTCTTCTTCACTTTTGAGATCATTGATTTTATCTAGAATGATTTTGCTTTCACCAATCTTTGTTTTGATCATGGCAAGGATATCTAAAACATCTTTGTATTCATCTAGTTTTACAAAAATTGGCATTTCTCTTGCGTTCATTATGCTTCACCCTTTGCTTCGTATAATACTTTATCTACATAGATTAATCTTCTTTGAAGATCTTCTAGTTGTGCTCGGTATTTTTCAAATTCTTTATCTTCAAGATTCTTTAATTCATTTAATTTTCCTGCTAATTCGCCACATGCATTGAGATCATCTTTGATTACTTTTATGCCTCCTAACATTTGCTGGAATTCATCTACTTTTACATAGTGAGGAATATCGACAATTGGCTTTGGAGCAGGTGGTTGTTCTGGTACTGGTGATTTAGGTCTTGGAGGTAATTTTATCTGAGGTGGAGCACTTGGATGGGGAATAGGTTTGTGATGTATGGGTGCATGATGTGGTTGAGCAGCTTTATGATGTATTACTGCTGGAGGTGGAGCTATAATTGGTCTTGGAGGAGTTGGAATTGGTTTTGGCATTATTTTTGGTTCTTCCATAGGAGGCGGTGACATTTTAGGAATATGTGTATGAATTTCATTACTTTGACTAGGGCTGTGTGAAATAGGTGGAGGAGTTTTTGGAACTGGAGGTAACGGATGATTTATAGGAATAGGAGGAGTTCTTGTATGACTTGTAGGATTCAATTTAGGAAGATCGTGTGGAGATTTACTGAGTTGCTCAATAGGTGGCAACGGTGGTAGCTCCTTTTTTTTGCTTAAAAAACTAAATAATCCCATTATACACCCCCTTATAGTAGATAGAATATTTAGAATGGTCTTATAAACTTTGTTGAGTATTGGGGAGGGGTGACAAATCTTGGATGTATATATTCTAGGTGGGAAAGATACTTAAAGCACCCTACTTTGAAATATTTATGGCAGAACCTTTGAGGCAAACTCATGTTCGTCAGCTTTCATGGCCTAGGAATCGAGCTGTTCTTTATTCAGGTATTAATTCAGAACTTTGTAATTTATTACACCCTATATTGAAGGTAGAAGGAATCGACAGTTTTGCCGTGGAATCTGCAGATGACATCGTAACTAAGGACATAACTGCTGCAGCTTCAGAGTTGAGGGGAAAAAAATATGATCATTTGGCATTATTTGGATATGGGGTCAATGGATTTACTGCATTGGAGACAAGTTTTACTGCTTCTACTTTTTTTGGAGTAGTTATCATAGATCCACAATATTCTCCTGATTCTCAGCTTATTCAAACATTTGAAAGGAAAGATCCAAAATTTACTCTTAATGCCCCTGTACTTATTATTCACACCAATACCGATCAATTGGAATATTCTAATCAAATTGCGAGTTTAATCCCGAGGGGTTCAGTAATAGAATCTGAAGCAATTTTACCTCATGTTACGAATTTTCTAATTCCATTGGCACACAAGCCAGTTTATTACCCTCTTCAAGATAAATCAGGACCGTATCAGCAAAGACTATTTTAATCCTAAAACTTTATAAACTATCAATAGTTCCGTATTACTATGCAAGAAGATATGACTCAAGATGAGCGGATAGAGAAAGGGCAAGTGCATGCTCGGTATGTTATTGAGATGCTAGGAGCTCCCGCAGAACATATAGATAAGACTCTACGAGAATACATTGACAAACTTAAGAAAGACGATCAAGATATTCTGATTATTGGAACTGAATTTTCAGAACCTAAGCAACAAGAAAAATTATGGAGTATTTATGTTGAACTTGAAGTTTGGCTTAAAGATCTGCCCAAAGTAGTTGAGTTTTGTTTTGATGCTCTTCCGAGCAGTATAGAGATTTTAGAACCTCAACAACTTACATTCAAAGGAGCTGAACTATCTGCTTTGTTAAATGATTTACAAGCTAAAATTCATCAATACGATTATACTTTAAAAGATTCTAACGCAAAGATTAAATTGTTAACTAAAAATTCAGCAGGATTGATGAAGAATTTTGTCTTTTTGAGTTTGAAAAAGGAAGAAAAGACTATTGATCAAATTGGAACTGAGATGGGGATTAAAGGAGAAGAAATTAAACCTTTTTTAGATCTCATGATTAAAGGTAAAGAGTTAGAAATGCAAGGTAATAAATACCATTCATTAGTAAGATAGATCTAGGATTATTAGTGTATATATGGATATGTACATATTTCAGAGGTGAACAAGATCAACGATTTACAAAAAGAGGTGGAGGCATTGCTCTTTGCGTCAGCAAAGGCTCTTTCTATGGAAGAATTAACGACTCTTTTGCGTAAAACGGAAGCTGAAATTAAAACTGCTGCCGATCATATCAAAAAAATATATGACGATCGAGATGCACCTATGATGTTGGTAACAGAAGGGACTGGCTATAAAATTGTTGTAAAGGATAAATATATTTCTACCATTCAAAAAATTGTTGTTGAAACTGAGTTGCCAAAAAGTATAATGGAAACTTTGGCTGTTATTGCCTACAAACATCCAGCATTGCAATCAGAGATTACTAAGATTCGAACTAATAAAGCGTATGAACATTTGAAAGAGTTAGAAGAGCTCGGTTATATTTCTCGAGAAAAGTTTGGTAGGACCAAGAAGATTAAGTTGACTACTAAGTTTTTCCAATATTTTGATCTACCTCGGGAAAAATTGAAAGAGGCTTTTGGTGGATTTGAAGAGATTGAAAAAATTATTGAAGAGAAACAAGTGGAAGCCAAGAAGTTAGTTGCTGATATTACTACAAGGCAAGAAGAAGAAAGGAAAGCAGATAAGCAACGAAAAAAGGATCAAGCAGTTGAGTCAGGTAAATTGGAGAAACAAAATAAAGAGATGATCGGGACTTTACAAGTTGTTGATGAACTTCCGGAAGATGAGGATGAAGATGAGGAGAAATTAGGAGATTTAGATGTTGTAGATGTAAAAAAGAATCCAGATAAGCCAAAATATCCTGAGGAAAAGAAAAAAGAAGTTGAGAAGAAGAAAGTAGAGTTGACACCCGAGCAAAAAGAACGAAAAGAGAAGGTTAAAGTTGAAACTGAAGAGTTAGCAAAGAAGGTAGATACTGCTGCAGATAGAAGAGCTGAAGAATTACTAACCGGTAAACCTCAACCTGTGCCTTCAGAGGAAGGGGAAGAGCAAGTACAGGAGGAAGAGAAGCCAGATGATCAAGCTGAGATGTCCGAAGTGCAAGCAGACGATGTTGTACCAGGTGATGAAGGGGAGACTCCGAGGGAAACGTAAGGTTTGTGTCTATTGTGGGAAAAGTTTTCTTGCAGAACCTAACGTGGATCGACTTTCTTTGTAATTTTTTTATTAATTTACCTTATGGCAATTAAATGGGGTATTTTGAGAGTTTTTTAGCCCTGAATAGGGGTGAATTCTATGGGCTGAAATGGTTGAATTCAATGAATAGAGGCTCTGTACTGGCATTTTAGAAGGCAAAGCTTTATATACTTTTACCCTCCATATAATTAGTAAGATCGATGTCTTTATTTTATAAAAAAAAATGGCTGATGTAGAACCAAAATCAAAAGTACCTTCCAAAGTTCTCGATAGAGAAATTGAGGAAGAAATGAAGCAGAGTTACTTAGATTATTCTATGAGTGTTATTGTTGGGAGGGCTTTACCTGACGTTCGTGATGGATTAAAACCGGTTCACAGAAGAATTTTGTATACTATGCTTGGATTAGGACTACATTATAACAAACAGTTTAGAAAGTGTGCAAGAATTGTGGGAGATTGTTTAGGGCGGTATCATCCTCACGGTGATACGGCTGTCTATGATTCACTTGTACGTATGGCTCAAGACTTTAGCCTTCGTTATCCTCTTGTCAATGGTCAAGGTAACTTTGGTAGTGTTGATGGAGATAATGCTGCAGCTATGAGGTATTGTGTTACTGGAGAAAATCTTATAGTTACAGATAAGGGTCTTGTTCCTATTAAGGATATTTCTAAAAAAGAACATATTAATTTATCAGTATTGTCTAAAGATAAAAAAATTCACATTGCATCAAAGTGGTTTGATTGTGGTAATCACCCGACTTTAAAGCTTACTACAAAAAAAGGATTTTCTGTTTCAGGTACTTACAATCATCCATTATTAACTTTGACAACTGATGTAACTGGTAAACCTCTATTTTCTTGGAAATTGATGGAACAGGTTAAAGAAGGAGATTATGTTGTACTTGATAGATCTACAGATGATTGTTGGCCAATTGAGGCTCCTAGTTTAGAATATTATCTTCCTAAGAAACATTCACAAAGAAAGCAAACTACTCTTCCATCACAATTTGATAAGGATTTGGCATTTATCTTAGGTTCATTCCTTTCAGAGGCATATATAAGTAAGAAAAAAATTGAATTTTGTAATTCTGATAAAAAATGGGTTGATTCATTGGCATCTAAATGGGATAAGTTATTTCCAGATAGTACGCTTCATCTTTTTGAGAAAGAACCTTCTTCTTATGGAAGAAAGAAGTATTACAGATTAGAGTGTCATTATTTACATACTTTACAATTATTGTCCAATTTAGGATTACTACCTGTTTTATCAAATAAAAAAAGAATTCCTCATATTATTTTTACATCACCCAAACACATTGTAGCTGAGTTTTTGAAAGCTTTGTTTGAAGGAGATGGAAGTATTAGTCACGCTCCAAAAATGATTGAACTGAGTTATTGTTCAACAAGTGAGAAGTTGATTGAAGAATTACAGATACTATTGCTTAGGTTTGGAATAGATGGTACTAAGAGATTTGATAAACATAAAAATATTTGGAAACTTTATTTGAGGGGGCAGAGAAATGTTTTGAGGTTTTATAAGGAGATTGGTTTTTTCTCTGATTATAAACAGAAAAAATTGGAATATGTTTTAAGTCATTATAAGAAAGATTCTTCTCTTTATGATTATGTCCCTTTTATTTCAGATTATATTAGAAGTCGAACAAGTTCAAGTTTTATTGCAAAGAATAATTTTGACAGATATGGTTCGATGGAGAAAAATTATAAACAAGTAAGTTCTATTATGTTGCAAGAGACTGGTGCTGATTATTCCTCAATGTTCACATATTTATTACATTATAATTATTTATTTGATCAAGTTGTTTCTTTGGAGGATGCTGGAGAACAAGAAGTATACTCTTTAAAAGTTGAAAGTGATTGTCATTCTTATGTTTCTAATGGATTTATTAGTCATAATACTGAAGCTAAGCTCAAAAAGATAGCTGAAGAGATGCTATATGACTTAGACAAAGAGACAGTTCCTTTTGTTCCTAATTTTGATAATAGTATGAAAGAACCTACTGTTCTTCCTGCAAAGATTCCTAATTTACTCGTAAATGGAAGTGCAGGTATTGCTGTTGGGATGGCAACTAATATTCCTCCACACAATATGAAAGAGGTATGTGGGGCGGCAATTAAAGTCTTAGGTAATCCTGAGCTTACTACTGATGAATTATTGCAAGAAATTACCGGACCAGATTTTCCTACCGGTGGAAGTATTCAAGGACGACATGGTATTAAACAAGCTTATACTACGGGTAGAGGGAGTGTTATTGTTAAGGCTAAAGTTGAATTTGAGATTGAGAAACATAGAATTATTGTCAATGAAATTCCTTATCAAGTAAATAAGTCCATGCTTATCGAGCAGATTGCTGATCTTGTCCGAGATAAAGTTATTCCTCAAATTAAAGATATCAGAGATGAGAGTGATAAAAAGGGAATGCGAATTGTCATTATGTTAAAACAAGATGCTAATATTGATGTTGTACATAATTTATTGTTGAAACATTCAAGATTACAAGTGAGTTATGGAATAAATATGGTGGGACTTGTTCAGAACCAACCTAAAACGTTAACTATTATGGAAATATTAGTTGAATTTCTACGTCATAGAAGAATTATTGTTCGGAGACGAACAGAGTATGATCTTAAGAAAGCTGAAGAGAGGGCACATATTTTGGAAGGATTGATAATTGCCTTAACTCACATTGATGAAGTTATTGCAAAGATTAAGCAAAGTAAAGATGTTGAACAAGCAACTCAAGTGCTTATGACGAGCTATAGTCTGAGTGAGATTCAGTCAAAAGCTATTTTGGATATGAGACTTCAGAAATTAGCTAGTTTGGAGCAACAGAAGATTAAAGATGAGCATGCTGAACTTGTGACTGTAATTTCAGAACTTAAAGCAATTTTGGCCGATGAAGAGAAAATTAAGAATATCGTAAAAGGAGAATTGGAAGAGTTACAGGAAACCTATGGAGATGGTCGAAAAACAGAGATCTTAGATGGAGAATTAGAGTCATTAGATGCTGAAGATTTAATTAAACCTGAAGATTGTGTTGTTACTATTACTCATACAGGATATATCAAACGAATCCCACTTGAGACTTACAAAGAGCAACGAAGAGGGGGTAAAGGAGTAATTGCTGCTAAAACTAAAGATGAAGATTTTGTAGAAGATTTATTTGTCGCTAATACTCACGATTATTTATTGTTTTTTACGTCTACTGGAAAATTAAAATGGTTAAAGGTTCATAAAATTCCTGAAGGTAGTCGGACTGCTCGAGGCAGTAGCATTGTTAATTTGGTAGAGTTACAGGAAGGAGAAAGGGTAAGTGCTTTTGTTAATGTTAATGATTTTAGTAAAGGATTTTTAGTGATGTGTACAAAACGAGGAGTTATTAAGAAAACTGCATTGGAGTTATTTTCACGTCCTAGAAAAGGGGGTATAATTGCTCTCAATCTAGATGAAGGAGATAGTTTAGTGAATGTCGTTAAAGCAAATGCTGGAGCTCAGATATTAATTGCTACAAGCAATGGTATTGCTGTTAAGTTCAAAGAGAGTGATATTCGACCTATGGGACGAACTGCTCGTGGAGTTAAAGGAATTAAGTTAAAACCGCAAGATTTCGTAATTGATATGGTTAAAGGAGATGATGAACGAAGTCTTTTGACGATTACCGAGAAAGGATACGGTAAACGGACTAAAATTGGAGAGTATCGTCTGATTAATCGTGGAGGATCTGGGGTTATCAATCTTAAGTGTACAGAGAAAAATGGAAAAGTAGTTGCTGTACGTTCTGTTACAGAGGCAGATCAAGTAATTGTCATTTCAAAGAATGGTATCATTATTAGAACGCCAGTTAAGGATATTTCAGAAATTGGAAGAAGTACTCAAGGTGTTAAGGTTATGAATATTGGAGAAGGCGATAAAGTAATAGCAGCTGCTAAAATAGCAACAGATACTCTGGTAAGTTCTGAATCTGAGGACGAGGGTAAGGTTAATAAGGAGAAGACGAATTCTAGTACTGATGAAAGCATTACTCATAACCAATAAAGGTGTTGAAGAAACTGCAGCACTCGAAATTGGAGAAATTTTAGGTAAGAAGCCTGTTGTAGGAGAGACGGTATTATCTTTTAGTGCTACTCCTCAAGAACTTTGTAAGCTTAGTTATAAAACTCAGAGTGCTAAGCGAGTTGTTTTGTTGTTAAAAGAGCAAGAATTGAGTAAGGTGGATGATCTTCAAATGGATGTCGATTTAACAAAATATATTTTCGGAGATACTTTTGTTGTTGACTGTGAACGGATTGGAGATCAGGATTTTAAGAGTGTAGATATTGAGAGTAAACTTATTTCTATCATTGCAAAGGCATATGATAAAAAATTAAGTCACGATAGACCCGATACTTCATTTTTTGCCTATGTGTATGGTGGGAAGTTTTATTTTGGACTTGATATAGGAGGAGATTTACAAAAAAGAAGTTATAAGATCTATTCTGTTACTAATAGTCTCAAGGGACAGATTGCGTATGATCTTGTTCGTGAGAGTGGTTTTACTAAAAAGGATAGTTTATTGGTAACTTCTTGCCGTGATGGGATTGTAGGGATAGAAGCAGGTTATTTTGCTTCTGGAAAAGCAGTTCGATTTTTTGATAAAGATAAATTTCCTTTTTGGAATTATAATTTTGTTGATGAGAGTTATTTGACTGATTTAGATGGAAAAGAAGAGAAAACAAAGATTGTAGCGGTTGATGGGAGTGCACATAATGTTACGGTTGCTAAAAAGAATGCAAAGATTGCTGGTGTTGAAAAAGTCATTAAAATGAGTATGATGGACTTACAATGGTTGGATACAAAGTTTGATGAAGGTTCGGTAGATAGAGTTATTGGACATTTGCCTTCGGTGAGTAAACATAGAGATGAGAAGCAGACTGCTAAGTTGTTTAAAGAGTTTTTTTACCAAGTCAGTTTTATTTTATCTAAGAAAGGTAGGATTGTTACCTTAACACCTAAGCCTGATTTACTTGAAGAAGTTGCAAAAGAATATAAGATAAAAAAAATAAAAGAAAAAATTCTTGCCCAAGGGCAAAGTAATTATACGCTAATGGTTTGGAGTAAATAAATTACTTCTTTTTCATAGCAGTACATGTTTTACAAGCGCCTTTTCCTAACTTCATTATTCCTACGTACAGAAAAGCAGCTGTATACCAACTAATGCCCCAGAATGCAAAACTTCCTCTATCTTGTAATAAGAACAGAACTCCTATTACTAATAAAATTAAAGCACTACATTTTGTACATTTATCACAACAACATCCCATGGATATCACCTCTTGAATAGATATCTTGAAAAGGGGTATAAAAACTTTTTGTTTCTACTTTTTGTAATGGAAGACATAAATAATGCATAAAATTGTTATGTCTTCCAAACAGTAGCTGCGGAAAATATTATTCAGGACTTTTGTCCACAGCTAATGTGTCGATAACTTTATAAACGAATATCTACTACTTTATGTTGAGGTAAGGAACTTAGCGAGGCCTTTATGGTCAGGAAAGTCCACCCACCGTGAAAGAGTACTTTCGGAAGAAAGGTCCAGTAATGGGCGGCTCTGTATCAGAAACGATACCACTTTTGGATTGGATGATGCTTTGAAGCAATTCGCGAGAATTGTCAGATAACAAGCAGACGTTTTCAAGAGAATGGATGAAACGGACATACCTGCTCGGTGCAAGTCCAAGACGCTTAGTTGAATGCTAAGAAGGAGTATCAGTCATTAAATTGGTTTATGATCCCAAGACCTTCAACGGTTAAGGGTTCTAAGACTCCTACAAAAGGTGGCTTATTCCTTGCCTCACTTATATTTAATGGAGATGAATATCTATGGCAAACGACAAAATAACAATGCCGACAAGTACGGCTGGAATTACACGATACTTTGACGATTATAAAAGTAAGATTGAGTTTAAACCAGGACATGTTATTGTATTGGTTTTACTTGTTATGCTTATTGTGATTCTTTTACACATCTATGGTGGGAGTATGCTCTTATGATTCCTGGAATGAATCCTCGGAAAATGCAACAGATGATGAAGAAGATGGGGATAGCCCAGCAAGATATCGATGCTACTCAAGTTATCATTAAATGTGCAGATAAAGAATTAATTATTGATAGTCCTCAAGTTGCTAAAGTAAATATGATGGGACAAGAGACTTTTCAAATTGTAGGAGAAGTTCAAGAGAGAAGTCTTGATACTACTCCTGATATTAATGAAGATGATGTTAAAACTGTAATGGATCAAGCTAAAGTGAGTCAAGATGAAGCTGCTAAGGCAATTACTGAGGCAGATGGAGATTTGGCACAAGCAATTCTTTCTCTTCAAGGTGAGTAAGGCTTTTATAGTTATTTATAGGTAATTAGTTAATGGACGAGATTGAAGTATCTAGAGCTCGAGCAAAGCGATATTTGCATGTAGCAGATCACATGGTATATATGACTTATGGAGTTGTAAAAGATTCCAAAATTTTGCTTAGTGTTATGGATAGTATCTTTTTGAGTCTCACAAATTGTATGACTGCATTGTTAGAACAAGAAAAGAAGTTTAAGGCTATCCCTTTGGTACCTAAAGGTTTTGAAGCAAAATTCATGCTTTTTCGAGATGTAGCCCAAAAGTTTAAATTAGATGACGCTTATATCTCTATGATGCGGGATGTTAAGGACACTATTCTGGATCATAAGACCAGTCCAGTGGCATTTCGTCGGAAAGAACAATATGTTATTTGTTCCGATAGTTACCATATGAGAACGATTAATGTGGATCAAATCAAAGAATATTTAAGAATGACGCGAGAGTTTTTTTCAGATATTCAAAGATTAACAAGTAAGAGTGGTGTATATGCAACCTGAATATATTGAAGAAGCAAAAGAAGAGTTAAAACGAGTAGATCATCTTATCTTTGTTAGTTTGAAATATACTCGAACCGTTGATGTTATTATGAGTATTATTGAACGGCTATTAAGTTGTTATGATATTTTGTTTACAGGATTGTTAGAGCAAGCTAAAGAAGATGGTAAAATTGATGTGGTTCCTGCAACTCCTATGGTGCAATGTGAAACTTTGTTAAAGTTATTTGATGAGAAACAAATTAAGCCCTATACTGATTTTTATATTTTACTTAGAAAAATGAGACGGGCTAAGGTTGAACGATATCGAGAGTTTAGAAGACATGTTACCATGGCTGCCGAAGTGGATGAGAAAGTTGTTGAAGTTTCCATTGATATTATTTCTGATTATTTCAAGCGAGTAAAAGAATTTGTAGCTTTTGTTGAAGCAGATTTTGTAGAAGCTTAGAATAAAAAAATGGGGTGACAAGCGGGATTTGAACCCGCACCAATAGAGCCACAGTCTATTATGCTGCCAGGTTACACCATTGCCACCATGATTCTTTGGTTATAGGACATACCTTATAAATCTTACTGAACCAAAAGCTTTATAAACGGTTTCTGGTTCCCATTATTTAATAAGCCCGAGTTCACGCGTTTCCAGGGTTAGTATGTGTGAGTTCTCGGGATATAAATGTACAATGGCAGATCAAAAAGAAGCACCTAAACTGAAACATTTGGTACGTGTTATTAACACAGACCTAGATGGATCTAAACCTATTCTTTATGCTATGCGAAAAATCAAGGGAGTAAATATTATGTTTGCTAATATGGTTTTAGGTATGGCAAAGATTGAAAATGATGTCAAGGCAGGAGCTTTGAAAGATGAGCAGGTTGCTAAAATTGAAGATGTTCTAAAACACCCTGAAAAATATGATGTCCCTATTTGGATGCTTAATAGAAGAAGCGATTATGAAACTGGAGAAGATAAACATATTCTTACTGGTGATATTGATTTTAATAAGGCAATAGATGTTAAACGATTACGAAGAACTAAATCTTATATTGGATTACGACACGCTTCAGGACATCCTGTACGTGGACAAAGAACTAAGAGTAATTTTAGAGCTTCAAAAGCAAAATCAAAAGGAAAGAGTGTAGTTGGAGTAAATAAGAAACCTCAGAAATAGGTGGTAATGTATGGGAGATCCAAAGAAACAAAGGAAAAAGTATGACACACCTAGTCATCCGTGGGAAAAAGAAAGAATAGAATTCGAAAAAGAGATTTCTGCAGAATTTGGTCTTACTACTAAAAAAGAAATTTGGAAAATGCAGACCATGCTTAAGAATATTACTTCTCAAATTAAGATGATTATTGGAATGCCTGAGGAAAAAGGTCAAGTTTTAAGTGAGAGATTAGTTAAAAAATTAATTAGACTTGGTTTAATTGGTGCAGGTACTAGTTTAACTGAAGCAATGAATCTTACTCTTCAAAATTTACTGAATAGACGATTACAAACACTTGTTTTTAAGAAAGAAATGGCTAAAAGTATGAAACAAGCAAGACAGTTTATTACTCATGAACATATTTTGGTTGGTGGTAAGAAAGTTACTGCTCCTGGATATATTGTTCCTATTGCAGAAGAAAGTTCAATTGCATATGTAGAAAATAGTGCTTTGTTTAATCCAGACCATCCTGAGCGAGCTCTTCCAGAGAAAGCTCCTGCTCCTATTAAGGCAGAGGATGGAGATAAGAAGGAAGACAAAGAAGACAAAGAGAAAAAAGAAGTAAAGAAGGAAGAAGTTGCTGAGAAAAAGGCAGATGCTGTTCCTAAGGATGCTAAAACTGAAGCTCCTGTTGAGGTGAAAGCATGAGAGATAAAATGAGATGGGGAATTTGTCATATTTATTCATCCTATAATAATACTATTATTCATATTACTGATATAACTGGTACTGAATCATTGGCAAGAGCCTCTGGTGGTATGATGGTTAAGTCAGATCGATTGGAGAGTTCACCTACTGCAGCTATGATGGCTGCTAAAAAGGCTGGTGAGACTGCAATGGATAAAGGAATTAATGGAATTCATGTTAAAATTCGAGCTCCTGGAGGTCATAATGGACCGGAGTCACCTGGACCAGGTGCACAAGCAGCAGTTCGAGCTTTATCTAGAATGGGATTACGAATTGGTATCATAGAAGATGTCACTGCGTTACCTCATGATGGATGTAGAAAGAAAGGCGGAAAACGAGGGAGGCGAGTATAATGGATATCAACCTTATTAATTACGATAAAAAAACAGAACAATGTAGCTTTTTGTTAAAAGGATCTACACCTGTTGAAGCTAATACTCTGAGAAGAGCTATTATTGATTCCGTTCCTACTATGTCCATAGATATTGTAGAGATTCGAAAGAATAGTTCTGCACTTTATGACGAAATGATTGCTCATCGATTAGGTATGGTACCTTTGACTACTGATTTAAAATCATATATTCCGCCTGAACAAAGTAAAATGGAAGATCCTTACGAAGATCCAAGATGTACAGTTAAGTTAACTTTGTCTGCAAAAGGACCTGGTTATGTGTATGCATCAGAGATGAAATCTAAAGATCCTAAAATTAAGCCTGTTTTTGATAAGATGCCTATTGGTAAATTGTTAAAAGGTCAAGATATTGAGTTGGAAGCAACTGCAATTCTTGGATATGGTAAACAACATGCAAAATGGGCTCCAGGATTAGCTTATTACACATACAGACCTACAGTTGAGATTGTTAAAGAGGTTTCCAATGCAGAGGAAGTTTCTAAAGCTTGTCCTGCAGTATTTGAACTAAAAAACGGTAAATTATTCGTTAACAAAGATAATTTGTTAACTTCACAAAGCTATTCTCAAGCAGTTGAGATGGCAAAACCTGAAGGGTCAATTAAACTTACAGAAAGTGATACAGAATTCATATTCCACCTTGAATCTTGGGGTCAACTGAGTTGCAAAGAGATTTTACTCAAGGCTGTGGATACATTTGACGAGCAATTAGATGCTTTTGTCAGTGCATTAAAATAATCAAGCGGGGGTGCCGGAGTGGCCAAACGGGCAAGGTTGAGGTAGGAAACTTCAAACGCCTTGTGGCTTAGTGCCTGCGCGAGTTCAAACCTCGTCTCCCGCATCAGGAATTTAGAAAAATGGCAACACTACAAACAACAAATCCATTGTTAAAGAATTTGGTAGTGGAACTGCTCAAGAAATCTGAATCTGATGAAACACCCATGTGGAAACGTGTTGCACATGATCTTGTCAAGACAGGTAAAAATAGAAGGATTGTGAACTTAACACGAATTAACCGACATACTAAAGAAAATGAGACTATCGTTGTACCTGGAAAAGTACTAGGAGATGGAGTTCTTGATCATACGTTAACTATTGCAGCTCACAGTTTTTCTTCACATGCTTTAGAAAAGATTGCAGAAGCTAAGGCTAAGGCAATTAGTATTGAAGAATTAATGAAAGAAGATATTAAAGGCAAAAGAGTGAGGATTATAGGATGATAATTGACGGAACAGATCTCATATTAGGAAGATTAGGTAATCAGATTGCTAAGCAAGCTTTACTTGGTCATACTGTTTCTGTTATTAACGGTGATAAAATAGTTATTACGGGTCGGAAAAAGGCTATCTTTGCAAAGTATAAAAATATTCAAGATAAAGGAACTCAATCAAAAGGTCCTTTTCTTCATAGAACTATTGAAAAATTTGTTAAGAGAACTATCCGAGGGATGTTACCTTACAAACAATCAAGAGGGAGAGAAGCCTTTGATAGGATAAAAATTTATAAAGGTGTTCCCTCAACATTAAAAGATAAGGAAACAACTCCTATGGTAGGAGCAAGTGTTGATCGATTAAAGAAAATTCAATATACTAGTGTTCAAGAAGTATGTAGTCATTTAGGAGGAAAAGCATGAAAGTAATCCATGAATCTGGAAGACGAAAACGAGCAATTGCTCGAGCAACGTTGAAGAAAGGAAAAGGAATCGTAAAGATAAACAATGTTCCTTTGGATTTGTACACTCCTAAATTATCACGATTAAAAGTACGAGAACCTCTTATCTTGGCAGCAGATGTTGCTCAAGGTGTAGATATTGTTATTAGAGTTTTTGGGGGAGGCCAAGTGAGTCAAGCTGAAGCAGCAAGACTAGCTATGAGTCGAGCTTTAGTAAAACATAGTAAAAAATTGGAGACTGTCTTTTTGAAGTATGATCGGCAATTTTTAGTAGCTGATCCACGATACAAAGAGGCTTCCAAGCCGAATAGGCATGGAAAGGCTCGGTCTAAGAGACAGAAATCCTACAGATAGGTGAACAACAATGATTATACCAATACGATGCATGAGCTGTGGAAAACCAGTTGGACAACTCTGGGAAGAATATAATGAAAGAGTTGAAAAAGGGGAAGATCCTAAGGCAGTTATGGACGAGTTAGGTCTTAAAAGATACTGTTGCAGAGGATTATTCTTAGGTCATGTAGATCTAGTAGATGCAGCTGCTGCATTTAAGAAATTTTAATTAGTTTTTTATACTCTTTTTTTCTATATTTAGTATGCATAAACAGGATGAGTTACAATTATTGTTTTATTTTACTGCTGTTTATATTGTAGTGTTTACTTTAGTTGCTTATTATTATTCTAATTATGAATTTATGTTGTATACTTTGATTCTTGGTGCGTTGTTGTTTATTATTGTAAAACATCATGATGAAATGCATCTTACGGTTCCTGTTATGTTAGGGAATAGTTTATTTGGGTTATTTCACATGTTGGGTGGAAACTTGTATATTAATGGGATACGGTTATATGATTTTCCACTTGTTACTGGATTAATTCGGTACGATCAGTTTGTTCATTTTTTTGGTGCTTTTATGGTAGTGGCGGTAAGCTATAATTTGTTACTCCCTCATTTGGATGCTAAGGTGAAACATCATTCTTTTTTATTAGGTTTGTTATTGGTATTAATTGCAGGAGGGATTGGGGTGTTTAATGAATTATTGGAATTATTGGCTGTTATTGTTTTACATGTAGGTCCTCAAGTGGGTGATTATTTGAATAATACTTTAGATTTATTGTATAATACTCTTGGCAGTGTGGTGGCTAGTATTTTTGTGATTAGCTATCATCGTAAGTAGTAAAAAGTAATTAATCTCGTAATTTTTTCGGATTATTTTAAAATTTTAACCACAACCACAAGACAACCGTTAGTAGCGCTTTTATTCTACGAAATTTCATTAATTAGGGGTAAAATGAAATTTCATATAACAAAATTGCCATCTAAGCGAAACTATGTAGTTCTAGGTAAGCCATTTCATAATCGTATATTCTTTCGATTAAAATTACGAGGTACTTATGTATTTTTGAGTAAAGAACTTGCAATCTCAAAATCACCATTAGGAAGATTTGTACGTAGAGAAATTGTTCGTATACGAGTTGATTTTGTTCTAAAAATTGCAAAATATCTTAACCTATCTTTGGAAGAGATAGAAAGAAATATCATTTGGATTGGAAACAATAACAGTAATGGAATTACAAATCCAAAACTTCCCTTTGATTTTTCATCAAGATATGCAGCACGATTCTTAGCTGCGATTTGTAATGATGGTTGTATTACAAATACACATGGAAAAGGTTCAAAATTTAGTTATGGATCTCTCCAATATTATAACAACGATCTCTCACTGTTGAGTTCTATTGCTGAGGCAGCACATAGTATTTTTGGTGGAAATCCTTTTAAAGTATATCACAGGAGAAATGAAACTTTTTTGATGTTTCCATCTATCTTAAGAGATGTGCTCATGGAAATCACAGATTTTCAAGGGATTAAGTCAGAAAATAATCCTCGGATTCCTTGTATTATCTTTGAGGACCTTATTCTTCAGGCAGGCTGGATTGAACAAACAATCGCAGACGAAGGATGTATCATGTTTTATCCGCATAAATATCGGAGAGAAGTAGTTTGGAGGAGATCTTTTAATAAAAACTTACAAATACCTAATTTAATCGAAGATGAGAAAAAAATACTCACCAATTTAGGTATATCCTTTGATGTAAGATTGATTAGTAAATATTCTACTAAGAAGGGTATACAAAAAGTAAGGTACCATGTAAGGCTTGCATGCAAACAAAATATTAAGAATCTAGCAAAGCTAATTAATATCCCTTCAAAACGGAAAAATGAATTGTTTTTAAAAATGGTAGACTCAATTAAATGACCAAAACTATTTTAAACAGAATTGGGTTTACGCTGTAATATGGTAGAGTTTAGCAAATTTGAAAAAAAATGGCAAAATGCTTGGGAAAAAGATAAGATCTTTGAGGTTAATGAAAATTCCAAGAAAAAGAAATATTATGTTCTAGAAATGTGGCCATATCCCTCTTCAGGTGTTGGGTTGCATATGGGTCATGTTAGAAATTATACTATTGGAGATGTTTTTGCCCGGTTTAAGCGAATGCAAGGGTTTAATGTACTGTATCCCATGGGCTACGACAGCTTTGGATTACCTGCTGAAAATGCTGCTATTAAGGCTAAGTCTCACCCAAAATTATTTACTGAAAAAGCAATTAAAACCTTTATTCAACAGCAAAAGGCATTGGGTCTGAGTTATGATTGGACTCGGACAAATAGTGCACATACTCCTGAATATTATCATTGGGATCAATGGATTTTCTTGAAGTTACTTGAGAAAGGTCTTGCTTACAAGAAGAAAAGTTCTGTAAATTGGTGTCCTGAGTGTAAGACAGTATTAGCAAATGAACAAGTCCATGATGGGAAGTGTTGGAGACATTCAGGTACTTCTGTGGAGATGAAGGATTTGGAGCAGTGGTTTTTTAAGACTACAGAGTATGCTGATGAATTATATTCAGATATAGATGAGCTAAAAGATTGGGCTGAAGATGTTAAGTTAATGCAGAAGAATTGGATTGGTAAATCTCAAGGTGTAAATGTACAATTTGCTGTAAAGGATAAAAAAGTATCTTTGGAAGCTTTTACTACTACTATTGATACTATGTATGGAGTTACTTTTGTTGTAATATCTCCTGAACATCCTTTAGTAAAGGAGTTAGTTACAAGTGAGCATAAAACACAGGTTGATATTTACTTAACAGAAGCGAGTAAAAAAACAGATCAAGAAAGAATGGAGAACAAAGATAAATCTGGTGTTTTTACAGGTAGTTATCTTATTAATCCTGTCAATGGAGAAGAAATTCCTTTATGGGTAGCTGATTATGTTTTGATGAGTTATGGGACTGGTGTTGTTATGGGTGTTCCTGCACACGATCAAAGGGATATGGATTTTGCGACGGAAAATGAAATTGATATCATTGAAGTTTTGGAATCTAAAGGAAAAAGTTTTGTGTATGATGATGTGGATAAATATACTGTTAAAGGTACGTTGATTAATTCTGATTCATTTAATGGTAAAGATATTTTAAAAGCTCGAGAAGAGATTACAAAATTCTTGGAAAAGGAAAAGAAAGCACAAAAAATTACCCAGTATAGATTACATGATTGGTTGATTTCTCGTCAGCGGTTTTGGGGTTGTCCTATACCGATTATATATTGTGATGAGTGTGGGGCTGTTCCAGTTGCTGAGAAAGATCTTCCTGTTAAGCTGCCAGATGATTTTAAGTTTAAGGACAGTGAGGGTAATCCTCTAGAGCAATGTGAGAGTTTTGTCGACGTGAAATGTCCGAAATGTGATGGGAAGGCTCGTCGTGAGACAGATACCATGGATACGTTTGTGGATTCTTCTTGGTACTTCTTACGGTATTGTAATCCTAAAAATTCGAAGAAAATATTTGACCCTAAAAAGGTTAATTATTGGATGCCTATTGATAAATATATTGGTGGAAAAGAGCATGCAACTATGCATTTGATTTATTTTAGGTTCTTTACAAAGTTTTTTAGGGATTTGAAAATTTTGAAGGGTGATGAGCCAACTTATCATCTGTATAATCAAGGTATGCTTCATAAAGATGGAGTTGTTATGAGCAAGAGTAAGGGTAATGTTGTTAGTCAGGAGGAGATTTCTGAGAAATATGGGATTGATACAGCACGATTTTTTTTGATGTTTGTTGCTGCCCCTGACAAAGATGTTGAATGGGATGATAAAGGGGTTGAGGGGAGTTATCGGTTTTTGAATAAAGTGTTTAGTTTACTGGATAAGAAGTTGGTCGATAAGGATATGCCTAAGCAGGTTAGCAAAGTCAATAAGTTGATTATTGATGTTACTCAGGACATTGAGGAGATGAGGTATAATTTGGGATTAATTAAGATTATGGAGATGGGAAACTATCTTTATAGGCAGGAGGAGATTTCGAAAAAGGTATTGGAGCAATTTGTTTTAGTTGTTAGTGTGTTTATTCCTCATATTGCGGAAGAGATGTGGAGTAAGTTAGATGGCAAGGGGTTTGTTAGCTTGGCAAAGTGGCCAAAAGGTGACAAGAAAAAGATTGATGTTACTTTGGAAGCTGAGGAGGCTCTTGTTGAACAGGTGAAGGAGGATGTTAGGAAGGTTTTAGAGTTGGCTGGTATGGAGTCTGCTGATAAGATTACTTTTATCATTGCCGATAGTTGGAAATTTGGATTGTTTTCTAAGGTTAAGAAGGAGTTGGAGAAGACTCATAATGTTGGAGAGATTATTAAGAAGGTTATGGATAAGAAGTATGGTAAAGAGATTGGTGGGCTTGTGCCTAGGTTGGTAAAAGATCCTTCTAAGATACCTGATACTGTGTTGAGTCAGAAAGTTGAGGAGAAAGTTTTAGAAGAAGTGCATCAAGAGTTGGTTACTGAGTTTGGGGCTCATATTGAGACTATTATTGCTGAAGACAGTGATGAAGGGAAGAAAGGACAAGCTATGCCTGGAAGACCTGCAATTATTGTTAAATAATTCTTTCTGGTTTTACTGATTTATAGTTTTCTAATACTGGATGTAACCATTCTGGAAAATTTTCTTTATTTTCTATAGGTTGCCAATTATGGTCAGTATGTTCTTCTGATAACGTGATATTATTTGTAGGCGTGTTACAGAGAAATATAAGCATAGTTATTTGTTGTCCATCATCTCTTGTGAAGTGATGGATATCTAGAGGCATGTGGACATCTATATCTAGATTAGTTTCTTCTTTGGTTTCTCTTTTTATTCCTTCAAAAGGGTTTTCACCTAATTCTAATCTTCCACCAGGGATGTCCCAAGTTCCTGCTTTATGTGGATCATTTTGTCTTCGTTTAAGGAGAAGTACTTTATTATCTTTGACAATAAAAGATTTAACTGCAATTCTGAAGTTGTTTTCCATTTTGAAAATAAGTGGAAGGCATGCCCAAATATCAGAAAGATCAATTGCACATGGCAACCTTATCCTTTCCTCAACTCCGCTACCCCCAAAGCATCACATCCATAGCTTATGGCTGCTGCATTCCTGTCCTGACCAGATTCGTTATAAACATAACCATCAGGGACAGAGTCTCAACGTAGAGGACAAGACCACATACTTTTGATCAAACCTCAACCTAAGCTTCAGCTCCCCCATAAAGTCCGTTTGAGGTAACAGTACAGGACTACCGCACCAGCCTAGCCTTCCAGAGTTAGGTAGTGTAATTGCGTTTATAAAGATTATGTACTTACTTGGAAGAAGATTGTGTATATTTAACCATATAAATCCTTATAAGTTTGATTTGTCTGGGTAGTAGTATGGAATCTCGTATTGTGTTTTTAGGTACTGGTGGAGATCATCATGTTGTAAATAAGCAAGAAAGGAGTAGTGCGGGAATTCTTATACAAATGGATGGTTATCAATTTCATATTGATCCAGGTCCTGGAAGTTTAGGCAAATTAAAGGAATTTGGTATTAATCCTCGTGAGACTACTGCTTTAATGGTGAGTCACGCTCATCTGAGCCATTGTAATGATGCAAATTTGGTGCTGAGTGCCATGACATTAAATGGAATGGATAAACGAGGAGTATTAATTTGCAGTCCTAGTTTGGTAAATGGAACAGATAAGATTCGACCTGTTATTCCTGCTTACTATCAAGGGTTTGTTGAAAGAATTATTTTGCCTGAGGCTGGAAAACGAATTGGGATAGAAAATATTGAGATTCAAACCCTTAAAACGTTACATTCAGATCCGTACGGTTTGGGATTTAAATTTTATACACCTGAATTTGTTTTGACGTATTTAGGAGATACTACGTATCATGCAGAGTTACTCAAACAATATGAGAAAACAGATATTTTGATCCTTAATGTGGTTCATCCTTTTGGACATAAATCTAAAATTAATATGACGAGTTATGACGCTGTAAAGATTATTAATAAAATTAAACCACGATTGACCATAATTACTCATTTTGGACGGAAACTGTTGGCTGCCGATCCAGTTATGGAAGCTCGAGAATTAAGTCGACAAACTATGACTCAAGTGTTAGCAGCAACTGACGGAATGGTTATTAGTCCTAGTTATTATTCAGCTTCATCACGTCAGAAAACTTTGAAATCTTTCTAATTATAGTATGAATGTAATTGCATATCCTAGAAGACATCCTGTTGTGATATAAGGCATGGCTGGATAGAATTTATCTTTCTTTGTTGTGATTAAAAGATATGTTAAACCTGCTGTTGCTCCTAGGGCGATTATTGTTGCTGAGAGAAATGCAATGTTTGGTGATATGGGTATAATTTTTTTCATAACTACTCCTGCGAAAATTAAGGGGAATCCAATATCTCCCCCTCCTAGGACGGCATTTTTTACCATTATTTTTTTTGTGGGACCTTTTGGTTTTCTTATGGGTCCTAATTTATAAGGAATATTTAATCCTGCAAATGTCTTTGCTTCAGATTGAAAATTTGCTATAGAGATCATGTGTTTACTTTTGTTTACAGCATATATATCGTATACAGAAATGAGGAGGAGTAGAAGGATAGCTGCTGAGATATTCATTACTGGAACAAAGATGGCTGCTAATCCTGGATAGATGAATATTTCAGTTAGGTTATGGATGATGATGTTGGGTTTGAATACTTTCCAAAATCCTAAAAGGATTGCTAGCGTTAATGCTATTTTTTGGCCAAACGTGTTGAAAAATGCAAAGGTCATACAGGAGATTACTGCTGCAAGATACCAAGCCTTCCATAATTTTAGTTGTTTCCATCTGATGATGATTAAAATTATTCCTGTTGCTATCAATACTGCTGATAGGATGTAGATGAATGAAAAAGATTCTTCAATAGGTGGTCTTTCTATGTTAAAGGGTAATTCGGTAAAGGTGACGGTATCTGTACTTGTAGGATCAATATATTGATTTATGATTGCTAGACCCATTATTTGTGTGAATAAAAAGATAAGAATTAATGTTGCTGTGATGAGTCGAGAATGTTTCATTTATTCTTGTTTGGTTGGATTGTATTTAAAGGTTTGGATGAAAAGGTTTAAATAAATCCCTGTTGCTTTATGTGGTATGGCAAAAGTTACTCCTTGGGAAGTTTCCGGTGTAGTTGATTATGATAAATTGATCAAGGAATTTGGTACTCAGCGTATTGATGGGGATATGTTAAAGTTTTTTGAGAAAAAGGCAGGCAAACTTCATTATATGCTTAAAAGAAATATATTTTTTAGTCATAGAGATTTAGGACAATTAATGCTAGATTATGGAAAGGGAATGCCTTTTGCTTTGTATACTGGTAGAGGTCCTTCTGGTCAAACACATCTTGGTAATATTATTCCTTGGATATTCTGCAAGCATCTTCAAGATACCTTTAAGTCGGATTTTTATTTTCAAATAACTGATGATGAGAAATTTTTATGTAAAAATGATTTATCATTGGAAGAAACAAATAAATTAGGTTATGAAAATGCATTAGATCTTATTGCTCTCGGATTTGATCACAAAAAGACCCATATTTTTGTGGATACTGATTATATCAAAACCATGTATCCTATTGCTTTAAAGATTGCTAAACGGGTGACAGCATCTCAGGCTAAATCTGTATTTGGGTTTGGAAATAGTACAAATATAGGCATGTATATGTGGCCAGCATTACAGGCAGCAACTTGTTTTTTGCCATCTGTGTTACATAATAAACCGGTTCGAACGCTTATTCCAGCTGCAATTGATCAAGATCCTTATTGGAGGATTGCTCGTGATGTTGCACCTAAGTTGGGTTTTCCTAAACCTGCAGCAATTCATAATAGATTTTTGCCTGCTTTGACTGGTCCTGAAGGGAAAATGTCTACTTCTGTGGGGAGTCATGCAACGATTTTTGCTACAGATGATGAAAAGACAGTTCAAAAGAAGGTGAATAAATACGCATTTTCCGGTGGACAGGTGACTGTGGAGGAGCATCGTAAGAAAGGAGGCAATCCCGACGTGGATAGTAGTTACCAATGGTTGACTTTTTTTGAAGAGGATGAGAAAAAATTAATGAAAATTTATCATGATTATAAAAGTGGTAGTTTGCTGAGTGGAGAATTAAAAATGATTCTAATTGATAAGTTGAATGAATTTCTGAAAAATCATCAGAAGAAACGAAAATTGGCTGAGAAAAAAGTAGATAAGTTTATACTGAAGGATTAGAAAGATATAAATAATGATACATATAGGTTGTAGTAACGAGGTGAACTTATGAAAGTCGTTCCACTAAAAGCATCATTTATGATTATTAGTATAGTTGGATTCTTATTAAGTGTATATTTGGTTGATAATGTCTGGCCACAGATGGCTTTTGCATTTGCAACGGTTTTTGTGTTGATGTTTATTGCTGCACTTATCTCTATGAGTAAAGTACCGATTAAGTAAGATGGCGAAGGAAAAGAAGCATTCTCAATTGTATGAGAAAATTGAATTACTTATAGATAGACTTATTCCTTGGATGATTTTTTTACTTTTGGTTGTTATTATATTAGAATTTTTTTATCATGACTTTGTGCATGATCATCATCTGGAGACGTATCTTAAATGGGCAGACTTTTTAGTTGTAGGAGTTTTTATTCTGGATCTTTATTTTAAATTTAATCGAGTAAATAAGATTAAGGATTTCTTCAAACACTATTGGTTAGATATTTTAGCTGTTTTTCCGTTTATCTTATTTTTCAGATTTTTAGATCCGATTATAGGAGTGTTTGCAAAGAGTGGTGATAAGGTTAAGAAAGGTCAAACCTTGTTACACGAGGGTCTTGAATTGGAGAAAGCAGGGACACGAGCTATTAAAGAGGCTGAGATTGCCTCCAAAGTGGTTAAGAGTAGCAGGTTTGGAAGGTTTAGTCGGTTTATACGACCTCTGGCTAGGTTGCCTCGGTTTTTGAAGTATTTTTCTCGGTTTAGAAAAGGATTACATTTCTTTGGAGATCCTAAGCATCATCATAAGAAGTGATTATTCTATTTGAAATATATTGGGGTGTTAGGCTCTGGAAGTGTGTGCATTCTTACATATACTTTTGTTTTGTTTTTGTGTATACTTTTTGGCTGGTTGGCAAGAGATTCTCTTATACAAGTCTCTAGACTTGTTGAAGGAATATAACTACATTCTTGATGTAAGTCAGAGATGTCATACAAATGAGGTAGTGTAGTTAATTTCCAAGATTCAGATTTCCAAACTTCTTCTCCTGGAAGGTTTTGAATCGTTAGATCTATTCCTAGTATCTCTGCTATTTTAAGATAATAATCTCTCGCAATAATTTCTTTAGGATTGACTACGTTCAAAGTTTTACCAAATGCTTTTCCTGCTAATTTTAGAACTACATTTCCTATGTCTTTGGGATTTACAATATTTAGAGGGATTCTTCCCCTATCACAAAGATATATATTACCTTTTTTTATATGCTCTATTAAGTTGGGATCTCTGTTGTGTGGAGGTGTACATCCAAGATACGAATTTTTCCCTAAAATATGATGTGGTCTGAGGATCGTCCAATTTATATCTTCAATTTGGTGCCAAAAACGTTCAATTTCTAATTTATTATTTACATATCCTCCTTGGGTGTTTGGAGTCGCTAAAGTATGATTTGAATGAATAGGTTTGAAGCTTAATATCGATCTGTCATATACCAAAGTAGAACTCATAATGATCATATGATCCGTTTTTCCTTTATATTTTTGATATGTTATCTGTGGTTTTTCTTCTGTGTACACTTGGAAAACTACATCCCAATTTCTATTTAGGATTGTATTATCGTCTTTATGAACAAATTCTGTATTCGGGATACTATTATTTTCTATTCCTGTGACTGTAACATTCCAGCCTTTTTCCAGTGCTTTTTTTGCTGTAGCTGTTCCTATTATCCCTGTACCGCCCACTATTAAGAGTGTTTTCATGCCTATACTGTGGATCAAGACAACATTTAAATAGTACTTTCCCCTTAGGGGAATGTATGAATATATATGAGGCACTTGATATTACTCAAGGAGAGAAAAAAGTATATGCAGCCCTCATAAAGTTGCGTAGTTCTACAACTGGTCCTCTTTATAGAAAGGCACAGGTTTCTCAATCAAAAGTGTATGAAATATTGGATCGATTACAGAAAAAAGGTCTTGCTGCATCTATTGTAAAAAATGGGAAAACTTTTTGGCATCCTGCAAATCCATCTATATTTCTTAAAAAAATTGAACATGATTTGGAGATCGTTAAGGAGAGGAAGAAAGTTTTGGAGAAAGAATTGCCCCAGTTATTGAAACAAGATACCTATCCTTCTGATGAGGCACAAGTTCTTGTGGGATACAATGGATTTAGGTCATGTCTTTACAGTTTATTGGATACCTTTAGCTCTCAAGAGGAATTTTTAGTCTTAGGCTCTCCTGTTGTTATTCCTGAGCCTTTCAATACATTTTTGAAAGCATTCAACAAGGAACGGATTGACAAAAATATTCATGCCAAATTTTTATATGGTGAAAAGTTAAGGACTTTTGCAAAGGAAATGTATTCCTTGCCTAAAACTAAATTACGGTTTATGTCTGGATTGACTCCATCAACTATAGCAATAGGAAAAGATAGAATTATTATTATGACTTGGGAGAATACTGGAAAATTTGTAGTAATTATGGGTACAGATATTGCAAATAGCTATAGGTTATTTTTTGAGAGTCTTTGGAAGATGTCCAAGAAATAAGAAATCTATTTCTTGTCGAATTTTTCTTTGGCTTTATTTTCTTTCCAGTAGACTGAGTGGGATGCTCTTTTTTCAAAAAGTGATTTAGCGGTAGAGATAATATCCGATTGATACGCTTTAAGTTGTTGTTCTTGAAGTATGATTTTAGCATCTTGGATACATTCTTTCATTAATTGGATGTTATGGAGTTTTGCTTCTTTTTCTACAATGTGTTCTTCCTCATCCGAAAGAGTTATTTCTTCCCATTGAGGATAGTTAGAACCAGGTATTTGTTTAGGAAATGTTTTATGAAATGCCATATAATGAGGTATGTAATAGAACTTAATAAGGATTTCTAGTCTATAGCGTTATTTTATTCTCATCTTCAGGTGGGATAGCGGTTGGAGCTGATCCACCGTGCCAGGTAAATCTTGGTCTGGTTCTAAAAGGATACAGTTTTTCATTAGTATCATCGAAAACAACACCTGCTCCTGAAACTTTTGGAAGAAGATTGAGTTCTTTGTCTAATCCTTGTCTCATATAAGATTGCATAACGGCTCCTAGGGCTTCCACATCGATTTTTGCAGTCAGTCTATGTGAAACAACAATGTCTGACTGGGTAATTACATCGGTATGGACTTTTCCTGGTTGTTGTGTAGCTAGAATCATAGAAATTCCTGGTTGACGTCCTTCTCTTAAAATGGTTATAAGCGCTCTTGAAGATGCTACAATGCTGTCTCTTGGAAGAAATTCATGTGCTTCATCAATAATTAACCAAACTAAGGGATTGTCCTTCTTTTGTTTTTGTGTTTCAAAGGCAGCTTCTTCTCTATGATGGATTTCTTCAAATTCTTCTTGTTTTCTGGCTATCATTCTTTGAACAAATAACTTTTGAGCTACTAATCCAATGACTAATGCTTTGACATTCTCAGCTCCCGGAAGGGTTGCATAGACAGAGACATCTAAAATGGTTACTTGGCCTCCTTTTACTAATTCAGTAATAGACGTTCCTTTTGTCGAGAATAAACCCCAAGATTTTATGGAAATAAAACGATTAATGGTTGCATTTCGTACATCTGCATTTACTTCTTGATTATTTTTTACAGCTATTACAATATCATCAATATCGTAGGGTTTATTTTTATCCTTTAGATCTGATAATGTACGTTCAATGAGGACACCGATGGGTTCTGTTAAAGAAATATTGAAGGTGAGGCACCAATCAGCAGCATCTAATTCTCCAATATTGAGGGAGAAAGGGAAGTCCGTGGGGATTCCTTTTTCTTTGAAGTCTTTATAGTGTCCTTCAGGTGTATAGATCTGTGTGACAAGTGCTTTAGGTTCTTGATTCCACTCCTTGAGTAAGGCAGGCTCTTTATCATTAGGATATTTCATGGTCCAATAGATTCCCATGGTGTCTAGAATTACTACAGCGAGGTTTTGGGCAATTTCTGCAGGTAGATTTGCCATTCCTTCTGCCATAACACCCAGTGTGTATGATTTTCCTGATCCTCTTTTACCTACAACTAATACGGCATGTGATGTGGTAACATCCATGAGGATTTCATTTGATAAGGCCGTACGTTGGCCCATCTTTACATAGTGTTTTCCAATAAGAATAGCTCCTTTGGTACCATACTTTTTTCTATCTGAATCCTTTCTTCCTAGAATAATTTCATACATGGTTTACTTTGAGGATGAGAGTATAAAAATGTTGCTTCTTAGTGCAGTTTGGCGTCTAAATCGAAATATACTTTGCAGACTAGAAATCCTTATAAACTGTCTCAGATTGGGTATTTTATGGAAAAAAAGGAGATTAAAGAAGAGGATGAGCTTATAGAAGCTGCTTCTACCTATAATTATGATGAGCAAATTGAAGAGGAAGAAAAAGAATTAAGTGTTGAAGAAGCTGATGTTGAATCTAATACTATTGAGGCATCTGAACCTACATCTCCTGGTAAGTTTAAGAAAATATTAGGTGTTGTTTTAGGATTAGCAATTTTATTCTTAGTTATATCATTAGGTGTTCAGTTTATTGGTGGGATGTTCGGAAGTGATCCCGCTGTAGCACGTGTTGATGGAATAACTATCACTGAATCAGAGCTTGTAACTAAATATGCTATGGTCCCTGAGTTTTATAGAGAGGGAGTTACTCCTCAAGTATTGTTGAATCAATCACTTATCGAGGCTATTCTCTTTAAAGAAGCTACACAAGAAGGATTTATTACTAGTGAACGTGATTTAGATGATCATTATCAATCTGTTTTAGTACAGTTAGGGACTGATGAGGCTGGATTTGAAGAACAATTACAATCTGCAAATTTAACTAAAGAGGAAGTCATGCAAGTGTATAAACAACGTTTAACTATTGGAATGTTTTTGAATGCTACTATTTTATCTACAGCAAGGGTATCTGATGAGGATGTATTATCATTTTTTCAAGATAATCCGGATCAATTTAGTCAAGGTGAACAGGTAAGAGCTTCTCATATTTTAGTTGAGTCTGAAGATGATGCTCGAACTGTTTTGGATGAGATTAATGCAGGTGCTGATTTTGGAGAGCTAGCTAAAGTATATTCACTTGATCCTGGATCTGGAGCTCAAGGCGGAGATCTAGGATTTTTTACTAAAGAAGTAATGGTTGCTGAATTTGCTGAAGTTGCCTTTAGTATGGACATTGGTGCAGTCAGTGAACCTGTTGAGACTCAATTTGGTTATCATATTATCTATGTTGTTGATCGAAAGGAAGCAACTATTGCTGTATTTGAAGATGTAAAAGAAGATATTGAAGAATTTTTATTATCTCAAGTGAGGCAAGATAATTTAGCAGCATATATCTCTGGTTTGTACATGCGTGCTGATATTGAAATTTTACACCCTGATTTTGCTGATTTTCCTCTTCCTGGAACACTTGATACCACTGTAGCTTTGGCTGAAGAGGTTCAAGAGGAAGTTATGGAAGAGGTTGTTGAATTGGAAATTGTTGAAGAAGTTCCTGAAGCTGTTGAAGAGGTTGTTGAACCTGTTGTGGAAGAAGTTGTTGAGGAAGATTTTGAGCCTGTTGAAGAAGAAATCACTTTAAATTTTTGTGAAGGTTTAAGCGATGATACTGTCATTTATTATTATGCAAATTGGTGCCAAGGATGTACTGATTTATTAGATTTAGTTCAATTAAGACAAGTAGAAGAGAACATCGTTCTTATTGAAGAATCTACTAACTATGATAGTTGTGTAGATGCATTATTAAAACCAGGATTACCTAATTTTGTGTGTATGGGTAGTGGAGAAGTTATTAAAGGAAGTGTTAGTAGATCAGATATTGAGAATTTCTTAGATGCTTGTTAAATAGAAAATAAAAAAAAGAAAATAAAAAAAGTAATTATAATTCTGCAACGATGTGCATTCCGACTTTAGCGTTTGCTTGAGCAACCTTTGAATCCATACCAAAGACCCATTTAACATTTGATGTTTCAAGGACTTTGACAATGTTTGCATCGATTACACCGTCGAACACAACTGCATAGACATTTCCAATGCTCTTAAGAGTTGATTCTAATTCTGTTAATGGAATCTTACCCAAAATAGTCATTTTGTTGTCCACTAAGTATGCCCCTCGAGTACCGATAAGGTCTTCCAACATTTTTTTAAATTTTAATTTTGCTTCTGCTTTTAATACAGATTTTGTTGGTGCCTTTGCAGGTGCTCTAACTGGAGCTCTTGTTGGAGTAGCAGCTCTTATGGGTGCTGGTCTAGTAGTCGTTCTTGCTGGCATAGGCTTTCGTTCATCCTTTTGAAAACTTCTCTGGGTTGAACGTGAAGCTCTTTCACCATCTGAAGTAACTAACTCCATCTTAGCTTGTTCTGTTGAGATTTTACCTCGGAGAGCCATATGGATCTCCTTTTTGGTAATTTCTTCAACTTCTTTACCATCAGGCGCTCTTGTTACGAAGTCAATATCAGCAACAGCAGTAAGTTCCTTAATAATTAAGTTACCTCCTCTGTCTCCATCAACAAATGCAGTAACAATTTTCTGCCTTGATAGTTCAGCTAGTGTTTGCGGAACAGAAGTTCCATTGATAGCAATAGCATTTTTGATACCATACTTCAATAAGTTTAGTACGTCTGCTCTTCCTTCAACAACAATGATTTCATCAGATTCTTCTACACCAGGACCTGCTGGAAGTCTTTCTCTACCATAGTTTTTAATTTCCATAACACGGACAGAGTACGCAACTTCATCAGCTAATTCTTGTGAATCAGGCATTGATGTATCCATTAAGTTTCTTAATAGATCTTTAGCACGGTCAACAACTTGTTTTCTTTTTGAGATTCGTACATCTTCGATCTTTTGAACTTTAATAGTTGCATTACATGGACCAATTCTTTGGATAATTTCAAGAGAAGCTCCAATAATTGCAGTTTCTGCTTTATCCATTGAACTTGGAACAACAATCATTCCTGATGTTTTTCCAGCTTTGGTTTCTGTATTGACTTCTATTCTACCAATTCTACCAGATCTTTGTAATTCTCTCAATTCTAATTCAGAACCCAGTAAACCTTCTGTTTGGCCGAAAATAGCTCCTATAACGTCTGGTTTGTCAACTACACCTTCAATGTCAATTGATGTTTGTACTATATATTTTGCCGATACCGGCGATATTTTTCCCATTTTAATTCCCCCATTGGGAAGGACCTAAGAACGTCTTTCACTTTACTGTATACTTACTTATTTTAAGCGTGATATAGTGAATGTGATCGTTCTGTTCATCAAGTAATTATGTGTGAATGATGATAGTGTCCTTCTTTTTTGATTTATTTTATTTATTTATTAAATATAATTGGTGCCCGTACCACTAACTCCCAAGTTCATAGCCTGGCGTTCGCCGTTAGCTTCCTTGAGTACTCTCGTGACGGGCTGTAGTAAACAAGAGTGTCTTTAATGCATTGCAAAACCGAGGTTCAGCTTATCAAAGGACCCATTTGTATACTGATAATAGGGGGTGCGGTTTTATATATAAATCTTGTTAAAAAAGAGGTTAATTTCTATATAGAAAATAAATAGTTTTTTATATGATGGAAGGATTCTTTTAGTTATGTTTTGTTGCCATTCTAAGGAGAGAAAATGCAGTTCTTGTACAAGTATTCTTCTTGAAAGGGAGCAATTTTGTAGGCAATGTTTGAAGAATGTTCATGAGTAGGTTTTTAAATCAGAGAGTTCTTAGGTTATTATGGCTAAAGTAATGAAGGAGAAGTTTAAGACGTTTCATGATGTCTTTGATGCGTTTACTAATAGAACCATCTTTAAACTCATTACTGAAGGTCATTTTGAGGGTATTATTGGACCTGTTTGTATTGGAAAGGAAAGTAATGTGTTTCAGGCCAGACGGAAGGATGGAACTAAGGTCATTTTGAAGATTTATCGATTAGAAACCTGTGATTTTAACAGGATGTTTGATTATATTCGAACTGATCCTCGATTTATGGAGGTTAAGAAGAATAAACGTAAGGTTATTTTTGCTTGGGCTCAAAGAGAGTATAGGAATCTTTTGAAATCAAGGGATGCAGGAGTTCGTGTTCCTACACCTTATGCTGTTAAGGGGAATGTTTTAGTTATGGAGTTTATTGGTGGGGAGGAAGTTGCTCCGAAGTTAAAAGATGCCGTTGAAGGAGAAAAACAAGTTAAAGATATTATCAAACAGTATAAGCTATTATACCAAAAAGCAGGTTTGGTGCATGCAGATTTGAGTCATTTTAATATTTTAAATGATAATGGAAAGATTGTAGTTATTGATATGAGTGCAGCAACTCCTATAACTGATCCCAATGCTAAAGAATTTTTTGAAAGAGATGTTAAGACAATTGTTAATTTTTATAAACGACATGGGATAGAATTGGATAAAGATACCGTTATGCAAACAATTAAAAAAGGATAAATACTTCTAAATAGTATGGAAGCATACACTTATGACATTAAAATACCTCATGAAAGAGTAGCTGTTTTGATTGGGAAAGATGGTACTATTAAGAAAAGATTAGAACAAGAGACTAAGACGTCATTAGATGTAGATTCTAAAGAAGGAAATGTGAGTGTTACTGGTGAAGATGCTTTAACTTTGTATACTGCTCGTGAAATTATAAGTGCAGTGGGTCGTGGATTTAATCCTGAAGTTGCTTTACGATTATTAAAATCTGATTATGCATTTGAATTAATTCAACTAGCAGATTATGCTCGAAATAAAAATGATGAAAAAAGGCTTAAAGGTCGAGTTATTGGTCAAGAAGGGAAGTCAAGACGGTTAGTTGAGGAGCTTACTTCTACTGATGTTACCGTCTATGGAAAGACAATTGGAATTATCGGAGAGGCGTATAATGTCTCAATTGCAAGACGTGCTGTTGTTAGTTTGTTAAATGGGAGTACTCATGCAAAAGTGTACAAATGGCTAGAACAGCAACGGAAGAAAGGTATGGAAGATACTTCTGCTTTTGAGCAGGCTGAAACCGAGTAATTTGTCGTCTATAAAGTTCGTTTTTTGAGTATTTTTTTTAAAGTTATTTTGTAGTTCTTTTTTTTGAAATTTTTTAGGCCTAATCCAAAGGTTAATAAAGGATTGGCTGACTGAGGCATTTAGGTGAGTAAAAGTCGCAAAGAAAACAGCTGAAGAAATGTCCAAAGGTCATAGAGAAATCTCTGTTTCTCAGTTTTTTGAGAAGAATAGACATCTTTTGGGCTTTGATAATAAACGAAAAGCTTTGATGACTACCATCAAAGAAGCGGTTGATAATAGTCTGGATGCTTGTGAAGAAGCAGGTATTTTACCTGAAATTTCTGTAGAAATAGTTGATATGGGGAATGATCGGTTCAGAGTTATTGTTGAAGACAATGGACCCGGTATTATTAAAGAACAGATTCCTAAAGTATTTGCAAAATTATTGTATGGGAGTAAATTTCATAAAATGCGCCAATCACGAGGACAACAAGGTATTGGAATTAGTGCATCGGTGATGTATGCCCAATTAACTACAGGGAGACCTGCTAAGATTACTTCTACTGTTGGTAAGGGTAAAAAAGCCCATTATTATGAATTACATATTGATACAAATAACAATAAACCTGAGATTGTAAAAGATGAGACCGTTGATTGGAAACGAGATCATGGAACTCGAGTTGAATTAGATTTAGAGGCGAGTTATCAAGGAGGAAGTCAATCCGTTGATGAATATCTCAAAGAGACTGCTATTGTTAATCCTCATCTGACTCTTACGTATACTAATCCTAAAGCAGAGCAAATTATTTTTCCTTGTGCTACTAAGGATTTACCTACAGAAGCTAAGGAAATCAAACCCCATCCGTATGGTGTGGAGTTTGGTATTATGTTTAAAATGTTGAAGAATACCGATGCTCGAACACTTCAAAGTTTTTTAAGTTCAGAGTTTTCTCGAGTTGGATCAGGTACTGCTAAGAAGATTTGTGAAGCTTCAAGTTTGGTTCCTGGGACAAAACCAAGAACACTTTCTCGAGAACAGGTCGAGCAATTAATGGCTGGAATTAAAGAGATTAAGCTTATTGGTCCGCCAACCGATTGTTTGAGTCCGATTACTGCTGAATTAATGGAAAAAGGATTGAAGAAAGAAATTAATGCTGAATTTTATACTGCTGTTACTCGTCCCACTGCTGTCTATCGAGGAAATCCATTCCAGATTGAAGTTGGAATTGCTTATGGTGGAGATCAATCTGGTGATAAAACAATTAAATTAATTCGATTTGCTAATCGTGTTCCTTTACTGTATCAGTTAGGGGGATGTGCATTTACTAAATCAGCCATCCATACTGCTTGGAGAAATTATGGATTAAGTCAAAGTCGGGGAGCATTGCCTATTGGACCATTGACTGTTGCTATTCATATTTCATCCGTTTGGGTTCCTTATACTTCAGAGAGTAAGGAAGCATTAGCTCATTATCCTGATATTATGAAGGAAATTAAATTAGCTTTGCAAGAAGCAGGTAGACAACTGGGGAGTTATGTCAATAAGAAAAAAAGAATTAATGCTGAAGGGGCTAAGCGAGATTACATTGAAAAATTTATTCCTCACGTTGCAGAAGCTTTGAAAGAATTATTGAAATTGAAAGGGACTGAAGTTGACGCTATTAAGAAAAATTTAAAGGACACTTTGGAAGTTAAACGAGGAGTATTAGAAGATGTGAAATTTGATCCGAAAAAGAATTTGGAATATGATCCTGAACTTGCAAAGATTGGTAAAGATGCTCCAGAAGAAGATACTAGTGATATAGGATTTGAGGATAAAAATGAAAAAGGTCAAAAAAAGCTCAGCAATTTCAAGAATAAGTGAAATTGCTCAAGACGTGTATGGTTGTATAAAGAAGAAGAAGCAGCCTCAACTAGAGATGCCTCTTCGTAGCTTGAGTAACGTTAAATACGATCCTAAAGCTGGATTTTTTGAATTACTTGGAAAGTTTAAGGAAAGAACACTTACCGCTAGTACGATTAAGACGTTTGCACAGACTCTTCGTGTTATGAGTTTGAGTAAAGACCTTATTGGACAAGATGACATTGCAACTAAGAGGGAAGCGTATTATGTTTCTAAGAATTGGGGAGATGCTCGATTTAAGGAACAAGTAGAATCAGATACCGTTATGGACGATACTGAGGCTATGATGATGGTAAATAGAGAACAGATGGGTTTTATTCCTGAGGAGAAAGGGGGAGATGTAGCTGGAAAATTAGTTGTTGTTGATAAGGATGCAGATACTGGAAAACCTATTAAAATTGATTGTACTAAGATGGGATCGGGAGCATATTCCGTTCCTTCAAAAGTTGAAGATCTTAAATTTGAAACGAATGCTAAGTTTATTTTAGCAATAGAGACCGCCGGTATGTTTCAGAGGTTAGTGAAGCATAACTATTGGAAAAAGGCTAACTGTATTTTAGTGAGTATGGGAGGAGTTCCTACACGAGCTTGTAGACGATTTATTAGACGATTAAGTGATGATAAGAAATTACCGGTGTATGTATTTACAGATGGAGATCCGTATGGATATGGAAATATTTATAGAACTTTGAAAGTGGGTAGTGGAAATGCTGCACATATTAATGAGTATTTTTGTGTTCCTCGAGCCGTTTTTTTAGGCGTTACTCCCGGAGATATTAAAGATTATAAACTTCCTACACATCCTTTGAAAGAAGTCGATGTTAAGAAGATAAAAGATATGCTTAAGAATGATCCCTTTGTTAATCACCATAAAGAATGGCAGAAAGCTTTGAAAGAGATGGCAAGTATGAAGGTTAGGGCAGAGCAACAAGCTTTGGCTAAATGGGGATTAAATTATGTTATTGATGAATATCTTCCTAAGAAGATTAAGAATAAAAAGACTTGGTTGCCTTAATTTCTAAAGTTTAAAATTTCTTCTATTGCTTTATCTTTATCGTAATCTCTGAGAATAAGATGATTTCCTTTTGTTTCTACAAATTTTTTCTTGCTTTGGATGTTGTTATATACTTCTTTTGCTAAGTCTAGTGATGCTACGGTGTCTTTTGATGCGTGAATGAAGAGAATTTCTGCTTTGATATTTTTGGCATTCTTTGTTATTTCTTTTTCATAATTTTTGTGGAAGTTTACTACTTCTTTTAGTGGAAATCCCCATGTGGCTATATGTACTTTTCTTCCCTCTGGGTCGTCTATGGTTCCTACTGTGTTCTTGTAGGAGAATTTTCTTAATGTATGTGCAATGTTAATGAAAAAGGGAGATCCTAGAGTAGTAGGGGCTTTGATGTACGTTCCTATCACCACCACTTTTTTTGGATCATGTTCTTCTGCATATTTTAATGTTAATGCTGCCATCATAGAGGATCCTACCATGTAATCACAATTGGTGTTTTCTATTTCATTGTACCAGTCTTCAATATTGTATTGTAATATATTTGAGGGTAACATTCCATGACCTTTTAGTCTTGGAACGTAGACGGTGTCGTTGAATTTTTTGTTTATTTCTTTTGCTAATGTTTTGTAGACAGGAGGGGTTGACGTGTATCCATGAACGAGTGTCCAGCATGTTTCTGATGTTCCTTCTATGGTGAATCCTTCAGCTCCTTTTATGATTCCTTCATCTGTGAACTCCCATACCTGGCTATCTTTTTCATCTAAGTTGTTAGCTTTTAGAAAACCCTTTGAAGTGTATATTTTGGAGAGGAATACAAAGATGATAAGTACAAGTAGAGAGAGTACTACTATTGCCACCTTTTTTTTGTTATTCATTTTGATTAATATTTGTAAATAATAAATTAACACGGCCCTAGGGAGATTCGAACTCCCGATCTACAGCTTAGAAGGCTGTCGCCTTATTTGTCTGACATATGTCTCCAGACTAGGCTATAGGGCCATATATGTAGAGTTTCAAAGGGTGTTTATAAAATTAACTGGTAATCTATTTGTTCATATTCTCTATCTGTTGCATTATAGGAGATGAAATAGTATTATCTATCATTTTATATGAATAGTTGCTAATTTGGTATCCTATATAGAGAATTCCAACTAGTCCTCCTATAATTAATGCCCTAGTTCCCATTTTAACCCAATAATTGGGTGTATCGAGAGCAAAAGAATTTTTATTATTTCCTTTGGGTTTGTACCATTTAGTTGTTAATCTTTCATTTCTTAGATCGTAACCATGTCTTCCTGATTCCTCCTGACAGAGAATCCATTGTTCTTGATAAAATTCTGCTTGTTTGTGTTGTTGTGTTTCTGTTTTATTGTCAATGAATTCTTGTACCCTTTCTCTATTATTTATTAGAACTACTCTTGCTCTTGTTTGTTCTCCTCCAGATAGTCGAGGATCATTTACTTCTCTAAGAATGGTTCCTATATTTGCATCATTTAGCGGTTGATGGTTCATACTAGGATAATAGGAAATTAAACATATAAATCTATGTGGATATATTATATAATTTCAATGTAGCAATGTTTATAAACAATTTGAGATATCCTTATAGTAGTGCGGAGGTGCCCAAGCGGCTTAAGGGGAGCGCCTGCAGAGCGTTTATTCGGGGGTTCGAATCCCTCCTTCCGCTTTTAGTTTCTTTTTGAGATATTTATGGACTAAACACTACAACTACTACTGGTGCTCACAGAGCACAGTAGTTGTAGTGTAAAAAATTGCTATCTGGGAAATCTTTATATAGCGTATTTCTTTCTTGATTGTTATGGCAAAGATACTTATCAATAAAGTAAAGAAAGAGTTTGTTAAAGATATTAATAGAGAAGTAACTGTTCGTAAAGGAGAGATGTATATTATCAAGGATGAGAAGCAGGATTTTCATACTAAATATGGGATTATTGCTAAAAAAGATTTAAAGAAGAATGGAATTGTGACGAGTAGTACAAAAAAGGAATTTAGTTTGTTTGATACTCAATTTATTGATATGTATAAACAGATCGAGAGAGGTGCGCAAATTCCTATGTTAAAGGATATTGTTTCTGTGATTGCTTTTACTGGACTGGATAAAAAATCTATTGTGATTGATTCTGGAGCAGGAAGTGGTGGGATGTCCTTATTTTTAGCACATTACGCTAAACAAGTTACTACCTATGATATTGACAAGGAAGCTGTTGAATTGGTGAAGAAAAATGCTAAGATGTTAGGTTTGAAGAATGTTAAAGTTAAGGAAGGAGATATTTATCGAGGTATTACTGAGAAAAATGCTGACGTTTTTACTTTAGATGTTCCTAATCCTTGGAATGCTTTAGGAACTGTTGATAAGGCTTTGAAGGTGGGTGGTTTTTTAGTTGTTTATGTTCCCCAGTTAACCCAATCAAAGGATTTTGTAACTGCTGTGAATAATCATCCTAATTTTATTGCTTTTAGAACCATGGAGAACTTGGAACGGAGTTGGGAGTTAGATGGTAGAAAGTGTAGACCTAATTCAAGGATGCAACATACGGGCTTTATGACCTATGTGAGGAAGATTAAATGAGTGAGAAAGTAACTCCTTTGCAAATTTTAGGATATGTGGGTGTAGGTGTGTTGGTTTTGAATATTATTCTCTTTGCAATTGGTTATATTGGAAATTTAATTTTCTGGATGGTAATTTTAGTTATGGCTTTTTTTGCTTATATTGTTGTGCCTAAATTGAGAATGCCTGGAGAATAATTTTAAAGAGTTAATGATAAATAAGGTTCGACCAATTCAAATACTTGCTGCATAATTATTATGAGGTAGTGCATTACTACGATTTCTTGTTTGCTTTTATCGTAAATTGCTTCACTAATGTTTGTAAACATCTTTTTTCTCATTTTTCCAATTTTAACTACTTTCTTTTTGTCAAATTTGTAAAATAATTCGTAGTATGTTCTTAACATGTCATTTGTTGCTGAATAAAATTCAATTGTTTCTTTTGAGATTTTGAGATTAGCATTTTTTGCTCTCATCATAAAGTCAAGAAGATATTTGTATTGATCTGCAATTTTTTCTAGATCTTGTAGAATGTTATACATAAATTGGATTTTGTTATGTTTTTTGTAACCTTGTTTGGAAAGTACTCTCGAACAATGTGTTATCAATTTGTTATTACTTTCTTCTAAGTATCTTAACCGTTTGAGACTATCCATATCATTATTTTTAATTGCATCTAAAGAATCTTCAGCCATTGTCAGAAGAAGTATGAATGTTCTTCTTAGAACGACATCGAAAGTATCTCTTGATCCTGATTCAATGCTTCTTACTGTGGCATGTGTTTTTCCTTGCTCTACAATTTCAAATCCCGTCATTTCTACTTTTATTGCATTTTGGACAGCCATAATGCCCTCTGATTGCGTATAAGAAACTCCTACTTCGTCATATCCTGCTTTATAGAGTGCACCAATAGCTCTGAGAGTCATTGATTCAAGATTATCTACATCTATTTCTGTTTTTTTAGTTCCGTAGTCTTTTTCTGTGGTGAGGAGTAAGACCCTGTCTTTAGATGATACTTCTAGTTCGTCTCCTTTTTTTATGTTGAATTTCTAGATGATTATTTTTCAGCTCAATTTGCTTTTGACTATGACAAAGATGTTAAATTAGAACTTGATACCTTTTTACAACGAGAATACGATAATAAAAATAGAGATTTTTTCTCACATCCTGCAGATTTGTATATTAAGTAATTAAGTATAATACAAATTACCTTTGCTTTTTTGCTCTCTGTCTTTAACTGAGTCTACTTTATTTATTCTTGGTCTATTTGATTCTTCATCACGTCTTAAGGTGATGTTGAGATCGGTTAAGAACATATTCATCCCTTCTTTCATAGCAAAAGGTCCTTGGGAGATTCCTTCTATTGCAGGTGTACCTCCAAAAATCATCAGATCATCTGAAAGATAATCCATAAATAATAAATCGTGGTCTACAATGAGACATGACTTTCCTGTTCGTTCCATATAATCTCTGATTGCTTTTGAAACCATTAATCTTTGTTCAACATCTAGGTATGCTGATGGTTCATCTAACAGGAAAAGATCTACCTCTTGTGCAAGTGCATTTGCTATTGCTACTCTTTGTAGCTCTCCCCCTGAGAGTTCTTTCATTTTTTTCATTAATAATGTAGGAATTTGTAATGGTCTCATTACTTGGACATCATATTTCTTTACTTTTTCTCCTAGAAATGACATTACCATATCATCTGAGTTTGTTTCTAGATATTGGGGTTTGTATGATACTTTGATATCTTCATTAACAGAGCCATTTTCTGTTTTGAGGTCTCCTGCTAGAACACGGACAAAGGATGTTTTACCTGTTCCATTTTCACCTAGTACTCCTACAACATCTCCTTGTTTAATTTTTCCTTCATTAGCTGATAATGTGAATTTGTCCAATTTTGTTGAGAGTTGTGACCAAGATACAATACTCTCTGTTTCTATTTTTTTTACAGGGGGTCTTGATGTGAATTTGATTGTTTTATCTCTAAATCTAATATTTTCTTCTTTGAGATATCCATCTAGGTAGACATTAATGGCAGTTCTTGTAGCTTTTGGTTGAGATACAATTCCATATGCACCCTCTTCTCCATACATTATTTGTACTAAGTCTGCCATATGGTCTAGGATTATAAGATCGTGTTCGATTACAATGACTGCTGTTTCTTCTGTTGCTAGTGATTGTATAAATTTTGATACATTGAGTCTTTGTTTTATGTCAAGAAATGAAGTTGGCTCATCGAAAAAATATACGTTTGCATCTTTTAGTGAAGTTGCCGCAATTGCTACTCGTTGGAGTTCTCCACCTGAGATTTTTGCTATGTCATTTTCTAGAATGTGAACTATGTCTAAAGCTTGAGTAACTTCTACTAAAGCATTTTTTTCATCTACTTTTTTTAAGAGGTCAATTACTTTTCCTTTTTGTGATTTTGGTATTAAATCTACTTGTTGTGGTTTGTAAGCAGGTGTTATTTTACCATCTCTTAATTTTTCAAAGAATTTTTGAGTTTCTGAACCTTTAAAGTATGCTATAAGTTCTTGCCAATCAGCTTTCTTTTTTTCTAAGTCTCCCAAATTAGGATCTAAGAGTCCTGCAAGGATTTTCATAGCTGAAGACTTTCCTATACCGTTTCTTCCCACAACCCCTAATACTTTTCCAAAGGTTGGCATTGGAAGGTTGTATAATCTGAATCCATTCTCTCCGTATTGATGGATTGGATTTTTGTTAAGTTCTTCTGGTAGGTTTATAATGTGAAGTGCTCCAAAGGGACACTTAATACAGATACCACATCCTGTGCAGAGAGTTTCATCTATGTCGACTTTGCCATCAGAGCCTTTTGTGATACAATCTGCTCCTGTTCTGTTCACAGGGCAGGCTCCTACGCACCAATATTGGCCACAACGGTCAGGATGGCACTTTTCTCTTTCAACAACAGCAATTCTTTTTGCCATAGATTCTTTAGTTCTGTATTTGTATATAAATATGCTGTCTAAATGCCCCTAGACTTATAGGTGCTCACAGAGCACCAGTCCATCTACATTTCCAGCCATTAACTGGAAATGTAAGGACAAGTCTAGGGGAAATTATTATGTTAAAATCAATTTGTATCTTAATAGGAAAGTTATTTAAAGAAAGATAAGGATTGAAGAGATATGGTACAAATTACAGTTATAGCTGCATTTCTTGCAGGTTTATTATCCTTCTTTAGTCCTTGTGTGCTACCTATTATACCTGGATTCTTAGCTTATTTGTCTGGTGTGAGTTTACAGAAGCATTCAACAACGGAACATTGGAAATTATTTTTTAATTCAGTGGCATTTGTGGTAGGATTTTCCTCTGTATTTGCTTTGTTGGGCGTGTTGTTGAATACCATACTTAGTGGAATCAGTTTACAAGTGCAAAGTTGGCTTTCTAAGGTTGGTGGAGTTGTTATCATATTATTTGGTTTGTATATGCTCGGATTGATCAAGCCGAAGTTTATGGAAGTTGAGAAAAAATTGCAGGTTACTAAGACGTTTAGTGTAAGTTATATTACAAGTTTTGTCTTTGGAGCTGCATTTGCAGTGGGGTGGACCCCTTGTATTGGTCCTGTGCTTGGTAGTGTATTAACACTTGCTGTTGTGAGTCCTGGTGAGAGTCTGGCTTTGTTGTTGATGTATAGCTTAGGATTAGGTATTCCATTTCTATTGATGGGGCTATTTAGTGATCATGCTGTTCAGTGGATTAAGAAATTTGGGAAGGGTATGAAATATTTTAATATTATTGTTGGAGTGTTGTTGGTTGTGTTAGGTGTAATGGTTTTTACTCAAACTTTATTGTTATTTGCTAATTTTAATTATGTATTTGGTGTGTTGGGTGGATAAAAAAAATAAAAATTAAATTTTGTTTAATGCTAGGGCTTGTTCCATGGGCATTTGGTCTAGGGCAGTAACAAATCTATCATTAGGTGTTTGTTTTTTTTCTAGATTTTTTCTGATGAGGTTTGTGTACTGCATGACTTCATTTTTTTGGTATCCTATCATTTCTAGTCCTTTCTCTGCTCTGTACAATTCATTTTCTACTGCTGAGCAGGCATCCATATCAGACAAACCTAGACATCCCTTTTCGGAGAGGAGATTTCCATTTAGACCAAATCGCATAGCGACTAATCTATTATATTCTACTTGGCGTATGGGCATAAGTTCTTCTTTAGTATTTTGTGCATAAGCAAGTCTTCCTACGTAAAACATGGCAAATGCTATGTCTTCTTTTGCAGTTGGCTGAGTAGACATGGCCCTATATTCCACAATCGGAAGGTCGTCTATGAACTTTATTCTTGTATCTAACCAACATAATCCTATACCAATCGGTAGAGCTGCTTGTGGGTTGTCCAAGATAAATGGATGTGCTGCACATCTTTGTAGGTAGTCATTTATATCTTTGATATAGCTGTTGGGAAGACCTAATCTTGTTTCCTTATTCATCTTTTTTTCTACAGCTGTTCTCGTATCATGAGAAGCTTCCCATGCAGGCATTCTGATATCATTCCATCCTGTTATTTTATTATCAATAACTCCTGCATTTCCACTTGCAGCAATTATAAATGGAGATATCATTAATGAATAATTCATTTTTTCTATTGCATCATCTAGTGAATTTGCTTGTATGTTAAATTGCGTGGCTGAAAATAACGAAACAGAATTTGCTTTGTTAAAATTTATTCCACCAATTACTGTAGCAGCACTATTTTCTCTGTGGTTATCATGAAATTTGGGTACAATTTGATATTTTTCTTTATCTGTGACAAAAATGTCTTCTAAAGCCATATTGGGGAATGCTCCTATTCTGATTAGGTCAAATCCATTGCTGTTTTCTTTTAGTAAAGACTCTTTTGCAGATAATTCTATATGTAAATCTTCAATTGAGTTCATCACTACCGGATCTGTTAATAACTCAATTTGAAATCCCCCTAGTTCTTGGTCTACGAATGGTAGATTTGGAAGAACTGTATTGGGTACTGCCGATCCATTTTCTGTTAGGAAAAGTTCTACTTCAAGTCCAACTTTAGGTATGTGTTGCCCTTCTTCCCTACAGTTTTCTAATTGTTCATTTGCTTGGGCCCAAAAGGCTTCTTGCATTTTTTCTTGTGTCATTTTTTCCTCCATAGCTCTCGCTATCATTTTCTTCCTGATTTAGTTTTTTTATGCAGCCTCTGCTACAGCCTCATCAGTGCTTTCTTGAGAATCTTCTTCAGATTCTCCTTCTACTATTTCTTCTAATTCGTCGAGTTTATGTTCTGTAATTTCTCCGGTTTCTTCGTCAATAACATATACTGTATGGTTTTTGGTCTCTATCGTTTCTTTTGCATCTTCCAAAACTGATCCTTCATCATCTTCTGATGCTACATAGACAACATTTCCATCTTTTTTGATGACCATAGTGTTATATTCCAATCTTTCTTTGGATTCGACTTTACTTTTATTGTATGAACAGATTATCACTGTTTTGTTTTCTCCTTTAATGTGGAGTATGAGGTTCATTGTCGAGTAATTCTCTGATTGTGCAACAATATCTCTGATAATAGTTTGTTCAAGGGCGTCCATGTTGTCTGATGAGTATCTAGTAAAATGATTGTTAAGGACATCCATAATTACTGCTGAATCACTTTTGTTATTTTTTTCAATTCCTTTTACAAATCCATTATGGACACCTACTATGTGGTCTAAGTTGAACGGGTGTGTACTTATTTCATCTTTGTTTCCTGAAGTTGCAAATCTTGCATGCATGAGGCTAACAGTAGGTTGATTGGGCAGTTGTTCAAGGATATTTTCTTTGCTTATATTGTAGATTGCATTTGAAAATCTTTCATGGATCTCTGTATCTCCCTTTATGTAGATTCCACTACCGTCTCCGTGAATTAGTTTTTGAGATTGGTCCCATTTTGGTCCTCCTCCTAAATTTGCGTGAGTAAAGTCAGGACGGCCTTGTGCCATGTCTTTTAGATGATTAACTTGAGCATCAAGTTGTTGGTTGTTTAAGTAGGGTGCGCCTATTAAGATAGACATTCTACACATTTTCAAACCTCCATACGCTACTTAAGAGGATTAGAACTAAGTTGTTCGAGATAGGGGCAACCACTTTTATTATTATTATTCATTTCTTATTCCTCCATCACTGCAATTGCTTTTTTTGCTAATTGAGTTAGTGAATCTACGTGAATTGCAGACGTAAGTGTGTTATGTAGAGTTGTACATCCAAGGATTATTGATTCTGCCCCTTTCTTTTTTAATTTGGCACTTATTTTTTCTAGTCCTTTTGGTTTTTTACTATTAATGATTTGGATAATACACTTATCCAGTAGATGTTGATCTTTTTTTCCTAAAGTGATTATAGTTTTATTTGTTTTATTTTGGAATAAGTTTTGATTTATGGTAGTAGATGTCCCTAATAATCCAATTTTTTCTCCCCTTGTGCTGTCTAGTGTAATATCAATAATATTTAGTAATGGAATATTACATTTTAATTCATCAAAGAAGCTATGAACAGTATTACAAGGTATGGCAATTACATTTGCACCTGCCTTGACTAATCTGTCTAAGGATTCTTGGACTAATCTTTTGTGATTTGTGTTTAGATTACCTTTTATGATAGATTCTTCATCCTTTTTTGGAATTGGAATATTATCTAGGATAATGTGTGGCTGTTCATTGGTTTTCTTTTTGACCAAATCGTTTATTTTGAGTAGGAATTTTGTAGCTGTTTCGCTATCTAACCCTCCTACGATTCCTAATGTTTTCTTTACCATTTTAGTTCAATAGTTAGAAGTGGGGGTTCGCTTATATAGATAACTGAATAATATTCAATAATTAAGCGATAATCTTATAAATAGTTGAATATTATTCAACTTTATGAAGGATATAGGCAGTAAACTAGTGGATTTGTTTAAACAGGGGTATTGCACACCTCAAGTGGGTAGGATAGCTAAGCAGTTAAAAGAACCTAGTACAACGATTCATTACAATATTAAAAAGCTTGAGAAAGAGGAAAAGGTTAAGGCATATAAGGCTGTTTTTAATTATAAAAATATTGGAGAGGGTCATTGTGCTTATTTATTGGCCAATATTGCCAAGGATAAATATGGTGAGCCTGAGGACGTTGCACATGAGATTGCTAAAAGCAGTGATGTAGAGAGCGTTGATATCATTACTGGAGATTATGAGTTGATCATTAAATTACGTGTAGAAGATATTGATGCTTATTATGCTTGGACTAAGATGGCGATAAAGAAGTATGGTTTTTCCAAGATTATTAGTTTGACTAGTTTAAAACAGGTTAAGACTGAGTTTGTTATACTGTAAGTTTTAAATAGTTCTTCTAGTTTTTATTTCTTATGAAATGTGAACTTTGTAAGAAAGCAATTGAAGAGACTTTTCTAAAGAAGATTCTAGGTACTGTTGTTAAGGATGAGAAAGGGAAGAAGCATTATGTTTGTTCTGCTTGTCAGAAGATTGTTGGTAGTAAGGACGAAATATTGAGTAAAATTTAACTTTTCCCATACGTCTTCTTAATCAGTAAAGCATCCTTTTCAATATTTGGAGATTCAGAGACAACTACACCTTTCAGTTTAAACTCTTCCCAGACTTTGATTAAGTCTTTCCAGTTCATGTCACATTCTGGGAGATTGAGGTGTTTTTGTTCTCCTTTTTCTCCGTATTGAATACCTGAGAGGTGGATGTGCATATTATCTAATGCTGTTTTTCCCAGTTTTTTCTCCATTTTGGTCATCATCTCTCTCCATTCTTCGGTTGAGTTAAATCCACCATTATCTCGTGCATGGACGTGGGAGAAATCTACTACTGGGAGTGTGTTGGTTTCTTTACAGAGATTGAGCAGTTCATCAAAGGAGCCAAATTGTGAAGGTTTTCCTGTAGTTTCTGGTCTGACCCAAACATCTGTGATGTTTTTCTTTTTGAGTTCTTTGTCAATGTCAGCAAATCTTTTGACCATGGTTTTGTAGACTTTTTTAGGATCCATTTTCATATAGAAACCTGCATGGTAGCAGACTGACCATCCCCCACACATTTGGAGAATTTCTGCAGATTTTACAATTCTGTGGATGGAGGCATATTTTTTTGCTGGTTCTAGAGAGTTTAGGTTGATGTAGAATGGTGCATGGCAGGTGAGGATGACATTGTTTTCCTCAGCTGCTTTTTTTATATCAGGAGCTTTCTCTGCTGTGGTATAGATAGAGTGTGTCCATTCAATTTCCATGGCATCAAGTCCAAGTTTTGCTACATGAGTTATTCCTGCTTCTGTTCCACTTTTTGGGGTGGATTTTGGTATTCCTGGATTGGCAAAGTATAATTTATCTGGTTTCCATTTCATGTGTAGTCCTCATTTTGTTCTTATTCTATTTAACTTATTCGTATCGTAAAGTTATCTCACTTCGTTCGAAACTTTACAATACTCGTTTCACTCGTACCTTAAAGTTATCTCACTTCGTTCGAAGCTTTAAGATACTCATTTCATTCGTATCGTAAAGTTATCTCACTTCGTTCGAAGCTTTAAGATACTCGTTTCACTCGTACCTTAAAGTTATCTCGCTATCACTCGAAACTTTAAGATACTCATTTCATTCGTATCGTAAAGTTATCTCACTTCGTTCGAAGCT